>JAURGK010000041.1 GCA_030833845.1 Crocinitomicaceae bacterium
GATATTGCCATAGAATATGAAAGATTGCACCAATATCAAGACGCCATTGACACACTCCATCAGGCACTTCAAGCAAACAAACACAATGAAGCAGCACTTTATGAATTGGGGCGTTGTTATGATGCACTTGGCGCAACTGAAGCATCCATTGAAGCTTATCTCAAATTTATTGATGAGCAGCCCTATTCCAGTACGGCCTGGTATAACTTAGGAAATGCATATAGTAAGCTCGAAAACTTCGATAAGGCAGTTTGGGCATATGAATATGCAATCCTCATCAATGAAGAATTCGGACCAGCGCATTTTAATCTTGGGAATGCTTTTCTATCCATTGAAAAATACCACAAATCCATTGAACATTTTGAGTTGTGCATGAAATACGATGGCGATGATGCTATGGCACTTTGTTATATAGGAGAGGCCTACGAGCAACTCAATGAATTACCCTTATCGAAGCATTATTACAAATTAAGTATAGATCTTGAGCCGATGTTGCCTGAAGCTTGGCTGGGCTTGGGTATCGTAGAGGATATGCTCGGCAACACCAAAGAAGGTATTGTGCTGATACAAAAAGCCCTGGATTACGATTCTGAAAATGCAGGTATTCATCATGTGCTAGCTGGTGCTTATCAAAAAATTGAATGCAATGCGGAGGCCAGTTACCACTATTTAAAAAGCCTAGAATTGGATCCTTCGGACCAAGAAGCTTTTACCGATTACATTGAATTTTTATGTGCCTCATCTTTGATTGAAGCTCAGGCTTACTTGCAAAATATAGAGGCTCATGATGTCAATTTCAGTTTGGCACAATTACATTTAGTGAGTATCAAATGGAAGATGGGTCAGCATGCAGAAGCCAAGCACCTTTTTGCAATGTGTTTGCAACGAGACCCCACCGGGGCCAAGCAGATTTTTGAAATTAATCCACAGCTCCTAGACGACAACGATTTTTTACATTTAGCAAACTAATATGAATTTTAAACTTTCTTTTATACCGAAACGCAGTGATAAACCACGTAACAAAGGGGTAACCATGATGATGGATAAAGGCCTCGGCTTGCGTGAAACTGAACACTTCATTGAGGCTTCAGGTCACTTGACTGATATTGTCAAGTTTGGTTTTGGAACAGCCTTTGTCACAAAGCAATTAGAAGAAAAAATTAAAATGTACAAAGATGCAGGTATCAGACCATATTTTGGCGGCACCTTATTTGAGGCATTTTATGCGCGTGGAATGTTCAAAGACTTCTTGAAATTGCTGGATAAATACAAATTAGATTTGGCAGAAATTTCTGATGGATCGATCATCATTCCGCACGATGAAAAATGTAAACTCATTCACGAGCTCTCACAGAGCCGCACTGTAATGTCCGAGGTGGGCTCCAAAGACAGTGGCATTTTGATATCACCTGCCAAGTGGGTGCGCTTGATGAAAGCAGAGCTAGAGGCAGGAAGTTGGAAGGTCATAGCTGAAGGAAGGGAGGCTGGAAACGTGGGTGTATTTAGGCCCAACGGTACCGCACACACGCTATTAATCAATCGCATTATCGCCAACGTCAAACCTGAAGATATCCTTTGGGAGGCGCCACAAAAAAACCAGCAAGTTTGGTTCATAAAATTGTTTGGCGCAGAAGTCAACCTAGGGAATATTGCCCCCAACGATATGATTCCACTCGAGTGCTTGAGATTGGGTCTGCGCGGCGACACTTTCTTTGACTTCTTGCCTAAATCTTATGCAGATCGTCTCAAACAAGTCAACGACGAGACCGACGACTTTGAGGATGAACAAGAATAAATTAGAGTCTATATACCAAAAACACCAGCAAATTTTAGGGCATCAAGGTCCAATTTATGCCCTAAGTCAAGATGCTGCTTTTTATTATTCTGCTTCGTCAGATAAGTATGTTGCTCGGTGGCATAAAGCAACGGGCCAACAAGACACTTTTGCCGTTCGTTGTACAGAGGCTCCATTTAGTATTTTAGTCGTTGAAGGATTGAATCTATTGGTGCTAGGTCTTGCTAATGGCCATCTGCATTTGATCCATACAGAGCAACGAAAAGAAATCAAGCACCTAACCCTGCATCAAGCCGCAGTGTTTGCGCTTGCCTACAATCCATGGACAAAACATTTTTACACGGCTGATGCCGATGGATTGTTATGCATTTGGGATCAAAGCTGGACTTTATTACTTCAACAACCTTTGGCCTGTGGCAAAATACGTCATATAGAAGTAAATACGGATGGATCTACCTTCTTTTTGGCATGCGCCGATGGAATGGTGCGGCAAATAGATGCCGTTTTTTTTAATGAAATTCAACAATTCCAAGCGCATAGCGAAGCGTGTACAACACTGAGTGTATTGCCAAATGGCCAGTTTTTGAGTGGTGGTAAAGATGGTTATGTCAGGCGATGGGCAGCAAATGGAACAAAAATAGCTGCGTTTCCTGCACATCTTGGAACCATTTACCAGCTTAAACAGCTAGATGCTTCTTGTTACGCTACTGTCTCGAGAGATAAAACAATAAAAATATGGCAACTTCTCGACGACCAAATTGCACAGCGCATAGATATGCAAATGGCCTCACATCGCCATTCCATCAATGCCTTATTGATTACCAACAACGGATTTCTTACTGCCGGCGACGACAAAAGAATCATTGAATGGCGCAGGTCATAAATCAAAAGCCTTATTTTTAACCTATGAAATGGCTGATCATCGTTATCGTATTGAATACAATGCCTTTAAGTGCACAATTTCAATTTAATTTTTCAAACGCCATCCAAGTTATTTCAGATGGTCAAATATTAGACAAAGCATGGGATGGTGGGCTCAATACTCCTCAATTCTCAACCCTTGACTATAATTATGACGGACTCGATGACTTGCTCATTTTTGACCGCAGCGCCAATCAATTAAGGGTTTATAAGGCTATACAAAATGGTGCGAATTTTTCTTATGAGCTAGACCCCCGAGCTCATCTCTTCTTTCCGCCCAATCTAACTTATCGCCTCACCACTTTTGATTATGATCAGGATGGTAAAAAAGATTTATTTTGCTATGCTGTTGGTGGTATCATGGCATATCGAAACGTAGGGTCAGCGTCAAGTGGGTTGCAGTGGCAAGCTTACAGCCCATATTTGGTATCAGATTATGAAGGACCTGTACTGAATTTATATATCAGTGGAGCGGACATTCCAGCGCTAGTTGATGTGGAAGGTGATGGCGATATGGATATTTTGACCTATCACATTAGTGGTGAATACCTACAATATCACCAAAACCAGAGTCAAGAATTATATGGTCATTCGGATTCCTTGATTTTTGTGCTCAAGAATCGATGCTGGGGAAAGTACCGAGAAGATGTGACAAGCAATTCATTGTTTTTAAACGACTCGAGCCCTTATTGCAATGAGGGGAATGTTTCAAACCCTGAATTGAAGCCCAATGAGGCTGCCAAAGCACATGCGGGCTCAACGGTTTTAGCCTTAGACCTTGATAATTCCGGCGTACTTGATCTTGTGCTTGGCGATGTAGCTTATGGAAATTTGATTAGATTAATGAACGGCGGCACAGCACCCAATACCAATTCCCCAATGGTAAGTGCCGATTATAATTTCCCAAGTAACAGCATCGCTGCAAATGTCCAACTTTTTGCAGCTGCCTATTTTTTGGATGTTGATTTTGATTCGAACAAAGACCTTATTGTCGCCCCAAATGCCAATAATGTTTCTGAAAATGAAAATAGCGTTTGGTATTATAAAAACTTGGGCACCAATCAAGCACCAACTTTTGTTTTTCAAGAAAATGACTTTCTTCAGCAAGAAATGATTGACCACGGATTTGGCTCTGTTCCATTGGTTGTTGACCTAAACGCCGACGGATTATTGGATTTACTGGTCGCTAATTTTTTTGCTTATCAACCGGTTCTTGATAAGGTATCTAGGATTGCTTATTACCAAAATATGGGCACCAATGTATCTCCTGAATTACTGCTTATAGATGAAGATTTGCTCAACTTGTCGAGTGCTAATTTAGGATTGCGCTTACTGCCCGCAGTTGGCGATTTGAACGGCGATGGCATGCCAGATTTATTACTTGGAAATGATTTAGGGCAAATCATATATTTTTTAAATTCCAGCACCCCAACGAATCTCAGCTTTCAACTGCAAACAACAGCACTTGTCGATCAGAATAACACACCCATCCAAGTACCGCTTTTTTCCGCACCTCAACTTTTTGATTACAATGCTGACGGCTTATTAGATTTGCTTATTGGTCATAAGGGTGGCACGATTTATTATTACCAAAATACAGGCTCTATTTCAGCTCCGCAATTTTCTTTAGTAACAACAAATCTTGGCGGAGTAAGTGTGCAGAGCAATGGTCCGGATGGTTTCTCAGTTCCTCATTTTTTTCAATACCAAGACACAACGTATTTATTCGTAGGAGCGCTTGATGGCCGTATACATTTTTACGATAGCATTTCGGTAGCAGCGAACCAAATTTTTCATGAGCGCAGCGAGGACTTTCTTGGTCTGAGTGCTCAAATTGGTGCCTATGCTTCAGCATGTGTAGCTAATCTTGACAATGATGCTCATTTAGAGCTATATGTCGGGCAAGATTTAGGCGGTGTTTTTCTGCTTGAAAATGAGCCAGGATCCGATCTAAGTGCAAGTGTTGGCCAGGTAATGAAATGTGTAATATACCCAAATCCTACCAATGGGAGTATTCGAATTAAGGGCATCACAGGACAACTTTCAGCTGCAATTTACGACCTTACTGGGCAGCACTTAATGGCCTTTGATGCCATCACAGATGGCCAAACTTTTGATTTAGCTCATTTGAGTGCTGGAACCTATTTATTTGTTTTGGCAAATGGCCAAACCACGCTATTTTGTAAAGAGTAAATTATTTAATTTTTAAACTCAAAAGTTCTTGCCCGTTGAGTGCTGCTGTGAGTGTGTCTCCAATTTGAACTGGGCCCACGCCCGCAGGGGTGCCTGTAAATAGCAAATCTCCGGTTTTCAGCGTAATGAATTGCGAAACATAGGCAATTAGTTGATCTATACTGAAGATAAAATCTTTGGGATGACCAATTTGCTTGAGTTCACCATTTTGGAATAGCTGAAAAGTTGCGTTTTCAAGATCGACATTTTGCTTGTCTACCCAAGTACTTGAGATAGGCGCACTGTGGTCAAAACCTTTGGCGCGCTCCCAAGGAAGGCCTTTTTCTTTACAGAGTTGTTGGATATCTCGCGCAGTAAAATCAATTCCTAAAGTAAATTGGCTGTAGTATTTAGAAGCAAATTTTGGCTGAATATACTTTCCAACTTTGTCAATGCGCACAACAAGTTCACACTCAAAATGGAGTTCTTTTGTAAATTTAGGATAATAAAAGTCGCCTTCTTTGAGTAAGGCAGTGTCGGGCTTCAAAAAATATATGGGCTCTGTGGGCAACGGGGAATTCATCTCCTTTGCATGATCGGCATAGTTACGGCCAATACAGATGATTTTCATGGTTTTTTGAATTTGTTTTTGAGCAATTCGAGCTTATCATCCATCATTTGAGTGCCATTGGCCGTTTTGATGCGCTCCATTTCTTTTCGTAAAACCAATTTGGTTGAGCGTGGAAAGTCGGCCTCGAGCATCCAACCGTAATAACCTGGTTCAGTTTTGAGCACTTCAGCTACGGTCTTGCCTTTGTGTTTTCCGAAATTGTAACACACTTCCATTTGCTCATTAAAGGATAATCTGCCGGCGAAATCGGCATTTTTTTGATTGCCTACTGTAGAGAATTGTGCCAAGCCTTCGATATCTGAAGAGAGGTCGGCGTATTTTTCAGTTTGTGCCTGAAGCACTTCTAAGGTGGCTAGGGTGTCAAAGAGAGCGTTATGTGCATTTTCAATCGTTTTTCCACAATAGAATTGGTAGGCCGCAGCAAGTGTGCGTTGTTCCATTTTGTGAAAAATATTTTGCACGTCTACAAAATGACGTGCGCCTAAATCAAAATCAATATCACAACGCAATAATTCTTCAGAAAGCACTGGAATATCAAACCTATTAGAGTTGTATCCCGCTAGGTCAGCATCACCAATGAAAGTGATGAGTTTGGGCGCAAGTTCTTTGAAAGTGGGCGCATTGACAACCATCTCATTTGAAATGCCATGGATGGCCGCTATTTCATCAGGAATAATTTGCTCTGGATTGACTAACTCGTTGAGGGTTTCGCTACGCCCGTCCTCAAAAAGTTTGATAATGGCGATTTGAACTATGCGGTCAGTTGTAATTTGAAGCCCAGTGGTCTCGAGGTCAAATACACAAAGCGGCCGCTTGAGTTTTAGTGCCATTTATATTAATGTTTCTGGATCGAATTGTTCAAGATAGTCTGCAACTCGACGCACAAATTGCCCGCCAAGGGCGCCATCTACCACACGGTGATCGTAGGAGTGAGATAAAAACATTTTGTGGCGAATTCCAATCAAATCCCCATCTGGAGTTTCAATAACCGCCGGTACTTTTCGAATAGCCCCAAGTGCAAGTATAGCAACCTGTGGCTGATTGATAATTGGCGTACCCATAACGTTGCCAAAGGTACCTACGTTGGTAACCGTATAGGTGCCTCCTTGAATATCTTCGGGCTTGAGCTTGTTGTTGCGTGCATTGTTTGCCAGTTCATTCACGCTTTTAGCTAAGCCAACAAGGTTCATGCGGTCAGCATTTTTAATCACTGGAACGATAAGATTTCCACTTGGAAGTGCTGCAGCCATTCCAATATTGATGTCTTTGCGCTTGATGATATTGGTTCCCGAAACTGAAACATTGATCATTGGGAAGTCTTTGATGGCTTTGGCTACCGCTTCAATAAAAATAGGGGTAAAGGTGAGGTTTTCACCTTCTCGTTTCTTGAATTCATTTTTGTTTCGCTCGCGCCACTTGACGATCGTGGTTACATCAGCCTCTACATAGGAGGTGACATGTGGAGATACGTGCACAGACATGACCATGTGTTCGGCAATGAGTTTGCGCATTCGGTCCATTTCAATGATTTCGTCGCCGCTATTTGCCATAACTACAGGCTCTTTGATAGCGATAGTGTTGCCTGTTGGAACAGAAGAGTCTCTAACACTTGGAGCCTTGGCTTGTGTAGTGTTTGGTGCTGTAGAACCAATTGGGTTGTTACCCCGGTTGTCTAGGTAGGAAAGAATGTCTTTTTTGGTGACACGCCCATCTTGACCTGTACCATTAATTTGACCCAATTCTTCTTGACTAATATTTTCTTTTTGCGCTATGTTGCGCACCAAGGGCGAATAAAAACGACCTTCTGAGCTTTTAATAACTGAATCTTCTGCTTTATGAAGGCTAGGAGTTTGCTCATTTATTGTGGGTCCTTCAGAGTTTTGTGCTGTCATTGAGGGAGCTGCATCTTCAACTGAATTTTCTGGGGCGCTTGCACTGCCATCCGTAGACAAAATCGCAATCACATCGCCTACCTGGGCA
>JAURGK010000002.1 GCA_030833845.1 Crocinitomicaceae bacterium
ACAACCCTGCAGAGGGGTGGAATGGCCGCTACAAGGACAGCAAAGACGTACAGTTGGGCTTGTATAATTGGAAGATAGTCTATACGGATAACAAAATGGTGACCCGCACACTTGCAGGTCATGTCAATGTACTCAGATGATAGATAGACCAAAAGTAAAGGTCCAAAATCTTGCGTTAGTAGACTACAAACAGGCTTGGGACTATCAAGAAAAATTATTAAAAACAGCGGTGGATATCAAGATAGAAAACCGCAAATCAAATCAATCGGTGCTCCCAGCGCAATATATCTTGTTTTGCGAACACCCACATGTCTATACTTTAGGCAAAAGTGGTGCTGCTGAGCATTTATTGATGACAGAAGAGAACTTATCTCAGATAGATGCACAGTATTATAAAATCAATAGAGGGGGTGACATTACTTATCATGGCCCAGGCCAGTTGGTCATGTACCCAATTTTAGATTTGGAGCAGTTTTTTACCGATATTCATAAATACATGCGATTTTTAGAAGAAGCGGTTATCCAAACTTTGGCCTATTTTGGCATTAGCGCCACGCGTTATGATGGTTTAACTGGTGTGTGGCTTGATGCAAAAAAGCCCAATGCACGAAAAATTTGTGCTATGGGTGTCAAGTGCTCTCGTTGGGTTACAATGCATGGCATCGCATTGAATGTGAACCCGGATTTAACGTATTTTAATCATATTGTACCATGCGGCATTGAAGATAAAGCCGTCACATCAATGGCAAAAGAAATGAGCAGCTCACCTGATATGAACGAAGTTCAAAACATATTGACACATAAAATGTCAGAGGTATTCCAATTTGAAATAATCGCATAATGAAAGAAGATATATTAGGCCCGAAAGTAGAAAACGTCGAATTGGCTTTGGTAGAACTACCAATTGAGGGCGGAGATCCAGAATATGTGGTTTTTTTGATCAACAACCGCGACGATATCATGGAGGGCATCATAGTGGCGTCAACAGGATATGGAACAGATTCCCAGACAGGAGAAAAAATACAAACATCAACCTTACGAAAGGGAATTGAGGTGATGCTTCCTGGTGAAGCTGCGCGCATAGAGCCTATTATGCCTGAACTTTTTAGACTGTCCAATGAATTTTGGGTGAGTTTTTGGGTGAATGAAACGATGTATGATAAAAGATTTGTTTTCGAAGCGCGAACCATTGACCCAGCCAAATTTGATCACTTACCCGAACTAAATGCCCGAGGGATTAAAATCAATTAAGGTTTTCTGCGTTATTTGATTAACGACCCCCCTGTCATTTCTTTGGGCTGAACGAGCCCCATTCGGCTAAGAATCGTAGGAGCTACATCAGCCAAAATTCCATCCTTAATCTTTTGATTACTGGCGTTCTGATGTACCCAAATGATGGGAACGGGGTTGAGGCTATGAGCAGTATTGGGGCTACCATCTGAATTGATGGCTAAATCGGCATTGCCATGGTCTGCGATAATGATAAATTCATATCCAAGTTCAAGCCCACGAATAACTACTTTTTGTAATTGCGTATCTACCGTTTCAATTGCTTCAATGATAGCATCATAAACGCCTGTATGCCCAACCATATCGGGATTGGCAAAATTCAAACAAATAAAATCGGGTTGTTCATTTTTCATGTGCTCAATGAGGGCACCGGCAACTTGTGGTGCACTCATTTGAGGTTGTAAATCATAAGTGGGTACTTTTGGAGAGGCAATCAAGATGCGCGCTTCTTTGTCAAAGGCAGTTTCCCTTCCGCCATTGAAGAAAAAGGTTACATGTGGATACTTTTCAGTTTCGGCAATCCGTACCTGACTGAGCCCAGCTTCGGCAACCACTTGGCCAAGTGTCTGCTTTAATTGATCTTTTTCAAAAAGTACTTTGATACCTTTGTATCGCTCATCATAGTTGGTCATGGTATAATATTCCAAATCTAAAGGGGTCATATTATATTCATGGAAGGCTTCCTGAGTTAGGGCAATGGTAAGTTCTCTTGGCCGATCTGTTCTAAAATTAAAGAATACCACCACATCACCATTTTTAATGGTTCCTTCTTTTGCAATTACATGCGGCTCGATAAATTCATCAGTGATTTCTTGACTGTAGGAATGCGCTACTGCCTCAAGTGCACTTTGGGCGGTGTTTCCAAAACCGTTTACCATTAAATGATAAGCTTTCGAAATACGTTCCCATCGGTTATCTCTATCCATAGCATAGTACCTACCAATGACACTGGCAATTTTACCATTTTCCTTTTCCAAAACCTTTTCTAGCTCAGCTATGAATCCAAGGCCACTTTTTGGGTCACAATCTCTGCCGTCGGTAATGGCGTGTACATAATAGGAGCCAACTTGGGCTTTATTTGCCAATGCACACAATGTATGCAAATGTGCTTGTGAACTGTGTACACCACCATTAGAAACAAGCCCAATAAAATGTAATTTTCTTCCTGGATCTGTAGCTTTTGTAAATGCTTCAAGAAGCAGGGGGTTTGAATCTAATTCACCTTCTCGAATGCTCTTGTTTATTCTCGTTAATTCTTGGTATACTACCCGGCCTGCACCAATATTGAGATGGCCCACTTCTGAATTGCCCATTTGCCCTTCAGGTAGGCCAACCGCCTCGCCAGAAGTTTGGAGCGTGGCGTTTGGAAATTTTTGCATGAGTGTATCAAAAAAAGGTGTTTGAGCATTAAAAATAGCATCGGCCTTGGTTTGATCTCCAAGCCCCCATCCGTCGAGAATGATGAGTCCAGTTTTAGATTTCATAGTGGTAAAATGATTTCAAAGATACTTCCTTGAGGTTGATTAGCGAGGTAACGTATGCTACCTTGATGCAGTTTGATGAACTCTGAGACAATGTATAATCCGAGGCCACTCCCTGATTGCTTCCTGGTTTCCTCTGAGCCAACTCTAAAAAACTTTTCAAAAATTTGAGTTCTTTGCTGGGGAGCAATTCCAGGACCATTATCGGCAACCTTGATCGTAGTGAAACGGTCGAGCTGTTCAATTTGAATACTTATTTGTTGGTCTTCACCACCATATTTGAAGGCATTATCAATTAAGTTTTCGATTATGGTCTCAAACATATTTTGATCTATTTGACAAAATAATTCACTTGGGGCGACCAATTTAATCTGCTCGGATTGTAAACGGGTATGGTAGCGATCAATAATTTGTTGACAAAAAAGGACAAGCTCAGTTTTTTGTTTGTGTATTTGAAATTCTTCGTTTTCAGCCTTGGCCGCGCTAAGGATATTTTCGATAAGTGCACTTAACCTTGCGTTTTCCTGTAAGGCGCCATTTAAAATTTCTTGTTGCTTTGCTGCAGGTAATTGATGTTTTTTAAGTGTTTGAAGATATAATTTCAAAGCAGCGATTGGGGTTTTTAGTTCATGGGTAATGGTCAATAAAAAGTTTTGCTGCTGTTGTTGAAAGAAAAACTCTTTGCCAATTGATCGCCTGATGCGGTAAATTCCAAAAACGAGAATAAATAAAAAAACAGCACCTTCACCTAATATCATGCCAATGCGTTTTGAAAGCTGTGTGTCTTGATTGGGAATGTATGCGCTCAATTGAATGAGGTGATATCCCCACCAAATAAATTGGATAAGCACATAAGCCCCTAAAAAATAAAGCCAATATGTAGATTTATTTCTTTTCAAAAGAATAGTTTTTTGTAGTAATCATTTATTTTTTCTGAAAATATTTCCAACCTCTCGGCTAATTTTTTGAATGGTTTCGACCCCCGCAACCAATGGTGCTGCGTCTATGTCATCATAATTTGAAAATGCCGGATCATATACTGCTGTTCCAGGATAAATTAATAAAAAATCATTGTGTTCAAAGGCCACTTCAATATTTTGTAAAATGAGGTCAATTTGAGGATCATAAGAAACACTCCCAGCTCGGCATGCTACCAAGGCCACTAGGTCACTTTGGCGTCTTTGATAGCTTGCATAAAAAGCTTCAAGATTGATGAGCTCCGTTAAACGCAAATCTGTATCGATATTATTGGCATTTGCTACTTTTTCAAGCCGTTCAGCTGTTGAGCTACTACCAAAAAGAGCTACTGGCACATTGAGTTCTTTACCCAAACGTAAAATCCGTTCTGCCCAAAGAATGAAAGACGGCTCTAATTCTGCGATGAGTGGGGCAACCAAAACAATGCGCTCATACTCTACACTAGGTTTGTCTAGAGAGCAGAAAAAGATAGTTTTATCGCATGTGGATAAAAGATGGTCTCGATCATCGCCTACTATACGTTTGATTAAATTAGTACTTTGAGAATCATTGACCAAAACAATATCTGCGACTAATTCTTTAGAAACCCTTGCAATTCCAGAGGAAACATTATGATCAATGGTAGCGATTGGATTTAATTTTGCTTCATGCCCAGAATAGTGTTTTACTATATCCTCGAGTGATTTTCTTGATTTTTTAATCATTCGCTCGGCATTTTCATTGTCGGGATAGACACTCACTACCGAAATCGGGTTGATTACCTTGGGGTCTGAAAGCAATAGTGCCATGTCAAGTAGGCTTTCATTTCCTTTGAGCTCGTTCATTGACACAATAAGGTGTTTATTTCGCAATAGCGCTTCATTTTCTTCAACATCGCTGTTTTCAGAGAGGTCAACTAGTAATTTCTTTCCGCTATTTTCTGTAACCATCGTAGATACCATTGTAGTAATTAAAATCAATATTACCGTGCCATTGACAATATATATGTTCAATAGCCCAACATTGTATCCAACACTAATAATGGCCAAAGTCGCTGCTGCTCGAGCTGTACTTAATCCAAAGATCATTTGTCTTTCATCCCTTGAAAACCTATAGATTATTTGGGTTAGGTAAGCGGCAAGCCATTTGGAAGCTATAGCAAAAAAGGTGAGCACACCGGCAATGAATAAGGGCCAAGACCCTTTGGTAAAAGCACCAAGGTCAACGATCATACCTACAAAAATCAAAAAGAAGGGAATGAAAAGTGAATTACCGATAAAATCAATTCGATTCATTAAAGTGGAATGGTGTGGAATGAGTTTGTTCAATACCAAACCCGCCACAAATGCACCTATGATATGTTCAACACCAGCTACTTCAGCCAAAAAAGCCGAGAAAAAGACAATCGACAAAACAAAAATGTATTGTGAGGTTTTCTCGCTATCTAGCTTACTAAAAAACCAACGAGCAACACGCGGCACAACCGCAAACATGAATAAAGAAAAGATGGTCAAAGACATAAACAAGCGCATCCAAAAGCCAAAATCAAGTTGCCCTTGTGCTGCACTTGATATGATGGCTAAAATAATCAGCACCGCTGTGTCTGTTAAAATTGTGCCCCCAACGGTAATTGCAACCGAAGTATGTTTGGTGAGTCCGAACTTACTCACGATGGGGTAGGCAACCAAGGTGTGAGTTGAGAACATACTAGCAGTTAACAAAGCAGCTAACGGCGACATGTGAAGAATTTCAGTACATAAGGGATAACCCAAAACAAGAGGAACTATAAAAGTAATCAGCCCAAATCCTACGCTTTTATTCAGGTGTTTTTTAAATTGCCTAAGGTCGAGTTCTAAGCCGGCCATAAACATGATGTAAAGCAGACCAATTGTTGAGAATAGTTTGATGCTACCTTCAGCTTCCATCGCTCGAATACCGATAAGTCCAAGCCCATGAGGCCCAATTATTACACCAGAGAGAATGAGCCCTATAATACCCGGAATTTTGATTTTCCGCAACAAAATGGGCGAAAGCAAAATGATGAACAGCAGAATGGAAAAAACCAACACCGGATTTTTCAGTGGTAACTGAAAGGCTTCGATCAGGTGTTGGAAAAAATAGCGCATTGACTTATTGCATCATACCAGTGGGGCTCTCGCCTTGGCCAGGAGCCGATAAGGCATTGAGATCGATATTTGATTCAGCCGGCGGGGTGATTGTTCGATTTACTTGAGGTGCTTTGATCAAGCCATGGTGCTCAGCGAGTGCCCCCATGTACAATTTCAAATTCATCAACTGATTCATGTACAAGCCTTCACTCATAGCCATTTCGCCATTTTCATTGGCGGCTTTTTCAAGGCCAATGTAAATGCGAGGCAATACATTTTTGTAAAGTTTTTGTACAGTTCGTTCTAAGTCTCTGGTAAATGCATTTGCTTGTAGCCCCTTAGATCCAGATTGGTTGCTAATGGCAGATCTCATTTTAAGAAGTCCATCGGCCACAGCAATGAGGTCTTCAGTGTTATCAGAATTTCCGGCAAAGGATATGGCACTGTGTTCAAAATAAGCGATGACCGTTTTGTAGTTGTCAAGTATCTTTTGACCGAGAATGGCCGCTTTTTTCTTTTGACCGAGTAAGATATATAACTGAACAAATTCATGCAAAATTCCTGCATTTAAAGGTCGAATATCTTGTCCTTGGTAGGTGAATTGGTTATGCGTTTTATTATAATTCAAAGAACTAAACGGATCCACAGGATTGACATCGCCATAGTCTAATACAGTTTCAATTGGCATTAGTTTCATGGCTTTATCCAGAACTTTCACTGCTTCTGTCTTGCGCCCGAGTACATAAAGTTGTTCGGCGAGCAATAAGAAATTAGAACGATATTGAACGGTATGACGACGCGCATAGTAGTCTGTCAAGACATCGGCATTCGCCATATCACCATAGATATAGTTCTCGAGCATATTTTTTTCCATTTGATTGACATCCATCAAGGCTGGCTCTTGTTTGGCTGGTGAAAGGGCATAGGCCATACCAACTTGTTTGATATATCCTGCACTAAGCAAGGCAATGGCAAATGCGGATCCTCGATTACTTGAGAAATATATACCGCGCTCCCAATTGTTATTTGCTACCACATCCATCATCATGACTTCTTCTCTGGTAAGTGCCTGGTTTCTTTCAGGGTCGAATTCAAAAATGATTTCTTTAGCAATGTTAGTTGCTTTGACATTTTTATCGAGTACGCCAGACCGTATGGCGTTATTACGATCTACTTTGAGTGCAAATTTGGTAGACGGGAAGAAACTCAATTTGCTTTGACCATCAATAATTGTATTGGCATCATCCCTAACAAATGCCATGGCCTCAGCGAAATCTACCGCAGACCAAATGCGCTCAAACTGATCCAATAAGTCTTGTAAGGATTGAGCACTATTGTTTTTAAATTCAACCTGTCCATTGCGTGCAGCTTCAAATAGGCTAAATACTTTTTGGTATTTATCGATGGTTGCATTCACCATGTTGGTAGAGTCTGTGCTGGCAATTTGTGATTTTAAAGCTTCTGCTTCAGGGGTGCTTGCAACAATATCTGCAAAGATGACTCTTGCGCGTTGATCAAAATAACCTGCCGCCATTTTTGCTTCAGAAGGGTTGTGCTTGAGGCGCAATTCTAATACCTTTCTTAGCACAGCGTCAGACGGATTTTGAGAGAAAAGTTGAAGTAAGGGCATAAAATAAACCTGATCGGTATTACCTGCAAACATCAAAATTTGGTCTTCTCGGAATTTAATCGGTAGAGGATCAGACTTATAAGTTTTGAGTTTCATTTGGTTGGTATACCAGTCTGTCCCCATTAAGGATAAGTTACAAACCCGTACGTCCGTTCTTTTGCCTTCAACCTCTTGCAAATACCACAATGGGAAAGTGTCGTTATCGCCATTGGTAAAGAGTATGGCATTTTTCCCGCAAGATTCCAAGTAGTTGTGCGCAAGGTCGCGGGCGGTTGTTTTACCGCTTCTATCGTGGTCATCCCAGTTCTGAACTCCCATGATTACGGGCACAATAAGCCCAAGCGCTGCGGCTATACTTGCCCGAGTTTGAGCATTTTGAAGGTATTTTTTAAGAAAATCAAAAATTGCATAAACACCTATGCCGATCCACATCGCAAAGAAATAGAACGAACCGGAGTAGGCGTAATCTCGCTCTCGAGGTTCGTAAGGTTTTTGATTGAGGTAAACGACAATTGCTAATCCCGTAAATATAAAAGCAAGTGTAATGATGAAAGCATCTTTTGGAGTTTTGCGGAAATGAAACACCAAACCAACGAGTGCTAAAATGAGTGGCAGTAGGAAATAAGTATTGTGCGCTGGATTTTCTTTGGTAAAATATGGTGCATGTTCTTGACTTCCTAAACGTGCTTCATCCAAGAATGTAATTCCAGAAATCCAATTGCCATGCATGTTGTCGCCATGGCCTTGTAAATCATTTTGGCGCCCTGCAAAGTTCCACATGAAATAGCGCACATACATCCAATTGACTTGGTAACGAACGAAATAGGTGATATTTTCCCAGAAAGTAGGCAGCCTTTTGCCATCGCGCCCTAGTTCTGTGCTGGTGCCGTCTTCAGGATCGTAGCCAGACCATTTGGCGTAGAGTTGTTTGTGAAGCCCAGCAGAGCCCCCATCACCATTGTACATGCGAGGAAAAAACGTAGTTTGAGCATAGGTTGCCACTGCACCCTCACTAACACTTGCATTACTTTGGTAGTATTTTTCTTCTACACTGTAGGCGCCTTTATTTTTAAGCATCCACTGATTGGCCTCTTTCTCCGTGGCGAAAGCTTTGATCTCGATGTCATTCTCCATCACCACAAATCGGCGTAAATAATACGGAGAAAGATTTTTCCATGCAGACCGATCCAATATTCTTGGCCCATCCTGAGTCATTTCTTCACCGTTCCTAAATGAATTCCAATATTGGCCTGTAAGGATAGGGGCAGAACCATATTGTTCACGTTTTAGGTAGGAATGTAGCGTAACTAAATTTTCAGGGTCATTTTCATCAAGTGGTGTATTGGAATTAGATCGAATGACAATCACTGCAAAGGATCCATAACCTATAAGCAGCATCACAAGACCCATCATGGCATTGTATAGTATCGTTCTACTTGTTTTATAAGCAAAACGAACCAAATAAAGACATGCCGCTATCAGTACTACAAAAAAGAAAATTGTACCACTGTAAAAAGGAAGCCCCAAGCTGTTAACGAATGACACTTCAAAACTTGAGGCGAGTGCAATACTCCCAGGAATTACTCCTTCTTGAATAAACCCTAGAGCAACCACAGAAATGAGCCCCGTGAGCAAAAGGCCCTTGATATTAATTTCTTCTCGGGTTCTAAAATATATCATATAACCAATGGCAGGCACAACCAATATCCCGAGTAAGTGAACACCGATAGCCAATCCAAGCAGAAAGAAAATCAATATCAACCAGCGATTTGGTCGCAAATCAGAGAGAGTGGACCCGTGCTGAGACAAATGCATTTGCTCATCCCACTTCAAAATCGCCCAAAAAATGACGGCAGTAAACAATGAGGCCATGGCATATACCTCTCCTTCCACTGCAGAAAACCAAAAAGAATCTGAAAAGGTATAGGCAAGAGATCCAATCGTTGCGGCACTAAATATGGCAATTTGATTGCTACTATTTAACTCATCGCCTTGTTTGATGACTATTTTTTTAATCAAAAGTGTAAGGGACCAGAACATAAAAAGAATGGTCAAAGAACTTGAGACGGCTGAAAGTGCATTGATATAAACGGCAACATTTTCAGGTGCGGCAAAAAATGAAAATAGGCGACCCAAAACCATAAAGAGGGGGGCACCTGGAGGGTGACCAACCTCTAATTTATTGGCTGCAGTGATGTATTCTCCACAATCCCAGAGACTTGCCGTGGATTCTATGGTCATGAGATATACAGTCGTGGCAACAGCAAACACAAGCCAGCCTAAGTAAGTATTCCATTTTGAGTATGTCATGAGTACCTTTTGATTATTATTTTAGTACTGCGAATTTAATAATAATCGAGCTAAATTTTTTTTATCGGGCTATTTGTCGAGAAGAAAAAACTTATTAAATTTGCACTCGCATTACAAAATGCAATTTTAATGGCCCATGGTGTAACTGGCAACACGTCTGATTTTGGTTCAGAAGAGTCTAGGTTCGAGCCCTAGTGGGCCAACAACAGCCTCCTTCAACGGAGGCTTTTTTTTTGCTTAACTTTACTAAAATGTAAGTCATGAATGAAAAGCGCACTGAATTAGCTGATTTAGGAGAGTTTGGGTTAATCGATCACCTCACCAAAGATATTCAGACCATACACCCAGAAACTCTTCGGGGAATTGGTGATGATGCTGCCGTGATTGACTTAGGAAATGAGGATTGTCAAGTTGTAAGTACGGATCTACTCATTGAAGGTGTACATTTTGATTTGACTTACATGCCACTCAAGCACCTTGGATATAAGTCTGTAGCGATCAACGTTTCGGATGTCTGTGCTATGAATGCAATCCCAAAACAAATCACTGTCTCTATAGCCGTTTCTAACCGCTTCTCCTTAGAAGCACTTGAAGAGCTGTATGCTGGTATCAAGGCAGCATGTGCAGAATATAAAGTGGATATAATTGGAGGAGATACAACCTCTTCGCAAAGCGGCCTGATGATCAGTATTACAATTTTGGGTGTGGCAGCCAAAGAGAAAGTTTGTTACCGTTCTGGAGCCAAAGAATATGATTTATTAGTTGTTTCGGGTGATCTTGGCGGTGCCTACATGGGGCTGCAAGTGCTTGAGCGCGAAAAAGAGGTGTTCAAAGCCAACCCAAATATCCAACCCGATTTGGATGGCCATGATTACATTCTACAGCGGCAACTTAAACCAAATGCACGCCTTGATGTAGTGGGGATCTTAAAGGAATTAGGTGTCCAACCCACCTCAATGATTGATATTTCCGATGGATTAGCAAGTGAAATCCTTCATTTGTGTAAGGCAAGTAATGTGGGCTGCCATCTCTATGACGAAAAATTACCTATAGATGCCAAGACATCAATGGTAGCCATAGATTTTAATCTAGACCCTAGTATGTGTGCACTCAACGGTGGTGAGGATTACGAATTGCTTTTTACAATCGATCAAAAAGATGTTGACTTGATCGCATCCAATCCGAATTTTACTCTCATCGGCCACATGACAAACGCGGCAGATGGCATCTATTTCATAGATAAAACTGGTTCTGCCCATACCCTAAGAGCACAAGGATTCAAACATTTTGAATCTTAGTTAGTCCATGCGTGGTAGGTTGATGGTTTCTTTGTGTACAATATTAAGAGGAAACTGACCTCGAATATGCTCGGCAAATTCTTCCGCCTCTTTAAGTGTGCGAAAGTCTCCGACCATCAAATTAAAGTTGGGGGCCTCAAATCGCATGTAAGTATCTATTTTTGGATAGCGAGAAACAAACTGTGAGCGGACCTGATCAATTGCCTCTTTGTTTGAATCAAAACAGAGCTGCACCCTATATCCGGGCATTTGTTTAGAGCTCTTATCTCTGACACCTTGTTCAATTCTAGGGTCGGCAATGAGCCTTACTTGGGCTTTTAAAACATTGGTTTGGAACCAAATAAAAATCAACACGAAAAATCCTTTCATAAGCACAAAGTAAATGAGAATTTCAGTTTGTTCAAAATGCTTATTTAGATTCATTTTAAATTAACTTACATTAAATGTTTTTTGTCATGAAATTGTCAGAAAATGTAAGGATTCGCTTAATTTTGCTCCCGATAAAAAGCGGTATGTCCGCTCATTTTTAAAGAGTGAATTAGTAATTTTTTACATGGAAATATCTAACATTCAGTTGCTTAAGCGTTTCAAATCTTTCGCTTTTGCCGCCCTAACATTCAGCTTTGCTGTATTTTCAAACTATGCCTTTTCGCAAGGAGAGGGGCTATTTAAAGCAAAATGTGCTACCTGCCACATGCCCCACAAAAATTCTACAGGCCCAAAACTCTTCGGTGTAAGAGCAAAGTGGGAGTCTGGCGGAGCTAAAGAAGGAAGTATCTATCAGTGGGTAAATAACTGGCAAACAGCTGCAGCTAATGATCCCTATGCGGCCGAGGTTTCAAAATGGTCGCCTACAGCAATGTCTGCATTTCCAGATCTTAAAAAAGAAGATATTGATGCCATCCTTGATTGGGTAGACGCCCAGCCAGATCCTGCAACCGCAGGCCCAGCTGACCCAAATACTCCAAACACTCCCAATACGCCAGTTGAAGAAGAATCCAATAGTTGGATTTGGATCATTATGGGAATTATTTTCGTTGTGGTCATCATGGCAGTTGGCGGCGTGCGCCGACAACTTAAAATTGCAACTTCTGACGATGCCGAACAAGAGAAGATGACCTACGGTGAAGAATTACGTGCTTTGGCATGGAAATACCGTTTGCAAGTGGGCTTGGTTTCACTCGTTGTGGTGATTTCGATATTCGTTGGTTTGTTCCAATCCCTTTATTCGATAAATATAATGGAAGGGTATCAGCCCTCACAGCCAATTGCCTTTCCACATAGCCAGCATGCTGGAATTAATGGCATCGACTGTAAGTATTGCCACAACACGGTTACTAAATCTAAATCTGCATCTATTCCTTCGGTGAATGTTTGTATGAATTGCCACAAACAAATCGACGGCGAAGGAAAACCATTTGCTGGTGAAATAAAGAAAATTTACGCCGCTGCCGGATGGGATAAAGACGGTATGAAATATACAGGTAAAACCAAGCCTATTGTATGGAACAAAGTTCACAACTTACCTGAGCATGTTTATTTCAATCACTCACAGCACGTTGTAGTTGGTGGCATAGATTGTAAACAATGCCATGGAGACATGACTCAAATGCAAGAAACTGCAATGGTTCAGCCCGTGGAAGAATTGAATAAAATTGAAGGCAACATCAAGCTTACACGCAAAACCCTTACCATGGGTTGGTGTATTGAGTGTCATGGTAAAAAGGACGTAGCCATTGGTAATGGTAAAAACGCCTACTACGACGAGATTCACCGTCGCCTCAAAAAAGATCCAAAATTATACGCACAATACCTCAACAACGACGGCAAAGTTACTGTCAACGAACTCGGTGGTTGGGAATGCGCAAAATGCCACTATTAATTCAGTAATAACCATTCTTGTCGAAATAAGACCATGGAAATGTCAAAAAAATATTGGAAAGGTATAGATGAACTCAAAGAGACACCTGAGTTCATCAAGCACAAAGATCAAGAGTTTGTTAACCAACAAACTATCGAAGATTTTTTAGCTGACGAAAACCTTGCTGAGTCATCTACTGCACGTCGTGACTTTTTAAAGTTTTTAGGTTTCTCGGTTGCAGCTGCAACGCTAGCTGCTTGCGAGGCACCAGTAACAAAGGTTGTTCCCTATGCTGTGAAGCCTGAAAATGTAACGCCAGGAATGCCAACTTGGTATGCAAGTACTTACTATGATGGTGCTTCGTATGCAAGTATTATGGTAAAAACTCGTGAAGGTAGACCAATTTTTATCAAAGGAAATAAAGATTTTGGTTTTACTAAAGGCGGTACCAATCCACAAATTATTGCCTCTGTTTTGGGCCTCTATGATTCAGCACGATTAACTACTCCGCTAGTTAAGGGTGAAAAATCAACTTGGTCAGCTGCAGATGCAGGTATTGCGGCAGCAATTGCCGCTGCCAAAAAAGTCACTTTGCTATCTAGTACGGTGATTTCTCCATCTATCCAACGTGCTATTTCTGAAATGGCCACTAAAATGAACGGCGAAGGTGGATCAAAGTTTGAGCATATTCAATACGATGCGGTTTCTTACGCAGGGATGAGAGAAGCCAATCTATTGAATTTTGGTTCTCGTTTGATTCCAAGTTATGATTTCTCAAAGGCAAAGACAATAGTATCTGTCGGAGCTGATTTCTTGAGCACATGGTTATTGCCAACTGAATTTGCAGTTCAATACGGCTCGCGCCGTAACCCTGAAGGTGAATGGATGTCTAAGCATTTCCAATTTGAATCAGTACTTACTGTCACAGGTTCAAATGCCGATGTTCGCGGCATGATCAAACCGTCTGAAGAAGCTGCAGTACTCGCATACATGATTAAAGCGTTGGGTGGAAATCCTGGCACAACAGTAAACCCTGGTTCATGGAAAGCAGCAGCTGATAAAGCTGTAGCAGCGCTTAAGAAATCTAAGAAAGAAGCTATTGTAGTGGCTGGTTCAAATAACATCGGCGTTCAACAATTAGCTAATCAACTTAACGATTTAGTTGCTTCATATGGCAACACTATCGATCTAACTAACACCATTAACCTTCACCAATCTGAAGATGCTAAAGCGCTTAAATTAGCTGCAGACGTTGCCGCTGGTAAAGGTCCTGAGGTACTCATTATGATGGGTGTCAATCCCGTATACAGCATGCCTAATGGCGCTGCTTTTGCGAAAGGCTTGAAATCCATCAAAACTTCAATCGCTATTTCTTCTTTCGAAGACGAAACTGCTAGCCTTTGTACCTATGTTTGCCCTGATCATCACCAATTGGAAAATTGGTCAGATCACCAAGCCAAGGCCAATGAATACGCAATCGGTCAGCCAACTATCCGCCCATTACACAATACTGCGAGCGCACTCGAGTCTCTATTGGTTTGGAATGGCAGCGCACTGCGTGGTGGTCAAGATTCAGCAGTTGCCTACGATTACATCAAAGCAACATTTGCTGCTTTGAATCCGCTGGGCGATTTTAATTTACTAACACATAACAGTTGTACTGAGTTGTCTCTAGCAGGATCAGCTCTCACATACAAGAACGCAGCTATTGCTGCATTGCCTAAATCTGCCGATACGGAGGTTGTTTTCTATCAGAAGCCAGCAATTGGTAACGGTCAGTTTGCCAATAACCCTTGGCTACAAGAGATGCCTGACCCAGTTACCAAAGTAACCTGGGACAACTACATCACCATGAATCCGGTTGAAATGGAGGGCACCTATGCCACTACCTATGACCAAGAACACGGATTAAATTTAGCAACCGTTTCAGTGAACGGTAAGTCACTTACATTGCCAGTATATCCATTGCCTGGGCAAGCGCCTAATACCATTGGTATTGCTCTAGGTTACGGACGCGGAGCAAACGGAGAAAATATTGGTAAGGCAGCCTTTCAAACAAAAGAGTACGGAGGACACGCCACTACTGAAGATGGTCAACTCAAACCAATTGGCGCCAATGTGTTTGGATTGCTTACTACTGGAGCTACCTTTATCTATAGTGCTGCTGCAAAAGTAAGCCCGGCAGAGGGCACCTATCCAATTGCAGCCACTCAGATCCACCACACTGTGATGGGTCGTGATTCAATTGTTCGTGAAACCACTCTTTCTATTTTCAAGAATAGTGAAAAAGAGGCCTTCAACGAAGGACACAAACTCCAAAAACTTGACAAGCATGGCGATCATGTCGCAGCTCCTGTTTCTGAATTTGATCTTTGGGCAGCGCACCCCGTAGAAAAAATTGGTCACCGCTGGGGTATTTCAATTGATCTTTCTTCATGTATAGGTTGTGGTTCTTGTTTGATTGCATGTCAGTCAGAAAACAACGTTCCGGTAGTTGGTAAAGATGAGGTCCGTCGTGGACGTGAAATGCATTGGTTGCGTATCGACCGATATTTTGCTTCTGATGAAGAAGCAGCAGTGGGGGTTAAGAAAGACAAGGAGAACTTTAGTTATGACAACGCCGAAAAAGCAGCATTGAATCCATCAGTGGTGCACATGCCTTTGATGTGTCATCACTGTAACCATGCACCATGTGAAACAGTTTGCCCTGTGGCAGCTACCACGCACTCAAATGAAGGTTTAAACCAAATGACATACAACCGTTGTATTGGTACACGTTATTGTGCCAATAACTGCCCTTACAAAGTGCGACGATTTAACTGGTTCAATTATCCTTCCTACAAGAAATTTACAGAAATTAATCCTGCACAAGACGACCTCGGCCGTATGGTTCTCAATCCAGATGTTACTGTACGTACGCGCGGTGTGATGGAAAAATGTTCATTGTGCGTTCAACGCATTCAAGCAACAAAATTGGTTGCTAAAAAAGAAGCACGTACGGTTGCGGATGGTGAATTTGCAACGGCATGTTCAGATTCATGTCCAACCAACGCAATTGTTGTCGGTGACTGGAATGACCTTAAATCAATGATCCGTGAAAAATCAGAAGGTTTACGCGCATACCAAGCCCTTGAAGAAATCGGAGTGAAACCAAACGTCTGGTACCAGGTAAAAGTACGCAATGAGGAAAATTCATTGTTAAATCATATTCAAGTAGCTGATCAAGCTCATCATTAATTATTATTCAATTAAACTACTGCAATGCAAAAGGAAGCAGCAATCAGAGAGCCCCTCATTTTAGGTCACAAAACCTATCATGATGTCACAGAAGATGTTTGTCGTCCAATTGAGGACAAAGCACCCAAAATGTGGTATATCCTTTTTGGAATCGCTCTTGTAATCGGACTATACGGCGTAGGAAGCATTATGTATCTACTTGGCACCGGAATTGGTGTTTGGGGTCTTAATAAAACTATAGGCTGGGCATGGGACATCACTAACTTCGTATGGTGGGTAGGTATCGGACACGCAGGAACGTTAATTTCTGCCGTACTCCTTTTGTTCCGTCAGAAATGGCGTATGGCAATCAACCGTTCAGCTGAAGCAATGACGATTTTTGCCGTATTTATGGCAGGAACTTTTCCGCTGATTCACATGGGTCGTTTATGGGTAGGTTATTGGGTAATGCCTATTCCAAACCAATTTGGATCACTGTGGGTGAACTTCAATTCGCCCCTCCTCTGGGACGTATTTGCCATCTCGACCTATTTATCTGTTTCATTGGTGTTCTGGTATATCGGACTCATACCGGATTTTGCAACAATCCGCGACCGCGCTAAAAAACCATTGGCCAAAAAAATGTATAGCATTTTGTCATTTGGATGGTCAGGACGTGCCAAGCACTGGAATCGATTTGAATTGGTTTCTTTGGTATTAGCTGGTTTGGCTACGCCGCTTGTATTCTCAGTACACTCCATCGTTTCCTTTGACTTTGCTACCTCAGTAATTCCTGGTTGGCACACAACGATTTTCCCTCCATACTTTGTAGCTGGTGCAGTTTTCTCTGGTTTTGCTATGGTACAAACCCTCCTTCTGATCATGCGTAAGGCAATGGGTCTTGAGGCCTACATTCATACTAAGCACGTCGAGTACATGAACATTGTAATTATGGTTACGGGTTCAATCGTAGGTACGGCATATATTACTGAATTATTCATTTCTTGGTACTCTGGAGTAGAGTACGAGTCTTATGCTTTCATTAACAGGGCAACTGGTCCCTACTGGTGGGCATATTGGTCAATGATGACATGTAATGTAATTTCACCACAGTTGATGTGGATCCGTCGCTTGCGTCGAAGCTTACTCTTTACATTCTTTATTTCAATTGTAGTAAATATTGGAATGTGGTTCGAGCGCTATGTCATTATCGTTACCTCAATTCACCGCGACTACGTTCCGGCTGCTTGGAGTATGCACTTCCCGAGCCATATTGACATTGCGGTGTATATCGGCACCATTGGATTATTCTTTGTATTCTTCTTATTATTTGCGCGCTTCTTCCCAGTTCTTGCCTTGAACGAGGTTAAAACAATATTGAAGGGTTCAGGTCAGTCTTATAAAGAATCACCAGATTATCATAAACACCACTAAGTAAAGGTTATGTCAGATAAAGTTCTATACGTAATGTACGACGATGATCATGTGCTAAAACACAGCGCTGAAAAACTCGTTTCAAAAGGGGTAAAAATTGCAGAAGTATTTTCTCCATTCCCTATTCACGGAATTGATCCAATTATTGGTGTGAAGCAAACGCGCCTCGGCATCATGGCATTCCTTTATGGTTTAACGGGTCTTACTTTAGCAACTATAGGGATGCGTTTTTTCATGATCACGGATTGGCCAATGAATATTGGAGGAAAGCCAAATTTCTCTTATTTAGAAAATATGTTGGCTTTTGTTCCAATTAGTTTTGAGTTTACTGTAATGTGCGCAGCACATGGAATGGCAATCACCTATTTGCTTCGCAATAAAACCTTACCAGGTATGCCTGCTCAAAATCCGGATCCGCGTACTACAGACGACAAATTTGTGATGGAAATCCGCTTGAGCGATAATCATCAGATTTCTGAATCTGAACTCGACGGCATGCTCCAAGAAATAGGTTACCTTGAATTGGATAAAAAAGAAATTAAATAAGTACAGGGCCATATGAAAAAATTAGTTTATATAGCATTTAGCGGAACATTCTTAAGTATGTCATTGCTTTTGAATTCATGTGTTTCCGATGCAGATAGCCCAGGTCTAGAATATGCGCCGGATATGTACCGCACTCCAGGTATAGAAACCTATGTGGATTACGGCGAAGTCCGTGGTGTTCAAGATAAAAGATGGAAAGGTCGTCTTTCGGCCATGACCCCTCCACGCAATACCATCCCTTATTATGGAACTGATTCTTCGGAAGTCATGCTCATGTTGCCCTATTTTCGCAAACCAAATGTAGCTTTCAAACAAACGCATGGCCTATATGGTTGGGATTATTCAACTGCTGATGAATATACACTTGCAGTCGGTGATAAAAACCCAATTCAACTAAATGCTTTTAATGCAGATTTAGTAATCAACAAAGGAAAAGAACTCTTTACGGCTATGTGTCAGCATTGTCATGGTGAAAAGGGTGATGGCAATGGCCCTATGGTAGCATCAGGAGCTTATTCAGGAGTTCCAAACTATGTTGGTTTGGCCGCAACAGAAGGTCAGATGTTCTACTCCATCTATTATGGTAAAGGCGCTATGGGATCACATGGTTCGATATTGAATAAAAAAGAAATCTGGACTATCATTCATTATATCCGTCGCATGCAAGATGCCAACTATGGCAAATTCGATGCAAACGGAATGGCAATTTCAACGGTTGTATCTGACACCACTAACGCGAAATAAATAAGAAGAGCAATGGAATTTCAAATCACCAAAAAAGCGAAAAACGTAGCATTCGGGCTCATTGGTCTGGGTGCGCTCCTTACTATCATTGGTGTCGCTGTGTCGGCATCTGATCATCATTTCACAACGCGTTTGTTGGCATCAGGCCTAATTAGTGGCTTCTTTTTCTTTGCACTTGGTTTAGGTGCGCTTTTCTTCTTGGCACTCAAATATGCCACCGAAACGGGTTGGTATGCGGCGATTAAAAGAGTCATTGAAGCAGTCGCAGGCTTCTTGCCATTCGGCATGATCATTCTTGGAGTGGTATTATTGGTCATCACATTCATGGATGGCGCTCACATTTACACATGGATGGATCCAGAAGTACAAGCGCATGATGAAATGGTTCGCCATAAAGCAGCATATTTAAATCCGATTTTCTTCTGGATACGCACCATAGCTTACTTCACGACCTATTTCTTGTTTTGGCGAGGTTTTAAAAACCGCTCTCTAGAAGAAGATAGAGTAGGTGGTACGGAGTTGCACTTTAAGAATTACAAGAGAGGTGCGCTATTTTTAGTATTCTTTGCTGTTTTTAGTTCAACCTCTGCATGGGATTGGATTATGTCAGTAGATGTGCATTGGTTTTCTACCTTGTTTGGATGGTATACTTTCGCCGGAATGTGGTGTTCTACGATGGTGGTTCTTATCCTCACCACACTGTACTTGAAAAAGTTGGGTCACTTACCAAATGTAAATGACTCACACATTCACGATTTAGGAAAGTGGGCCTTTGCAACTTCCTTCTTGTGGTCATATATGTGGTTCTCGCAATTTATGCTTATTTGGTATGCAAATATTGGCGAGGAAGTAGTTTATTTTCAAACGCGAATTGCAGAATTTAAACTGCTTTATTTTGGCATGTTCATTATCAATTTTGCTTTCCCAATGTTGATATTAATGTCGCGTGATGCTAAACGTAATGCAGGCATTTTGGTATTTGTTGGATTAACGATTCTAGTAGGCCACTGGCTCGATGTTTACATCATGATTTCAGCTGGTGCATTGGGCGCAAACGCCAAAATTGGAGCCCTAGAAATTGGGATGGCTTTATTGATGGCTGGTACCTTTATTTTTGTAGTACTTCGCAACTTAAGCAAAGCGCCACTCACTCCAGTGAATCACCCATTCTTGGACGAAAGTAATCATCACGAAATTTAATTTGAAGACAATATAAAAAGTCATGGAAAATAAATTAATCATTTTACTTGTCATTGTATTAGGAGCGATAGCTATTGCGCAACTTGTACGCGTATATGAAATCTCGTCAAAATTGCGCAAGCACCAAGAGCATGAGGTATCCAACAGAGATAACAACCTTAATGGTCGTTTGATGTTTGCCTTCATGATCTTTCTATTCGGATCTTTCATTTATTTAATGAAAGCATACGGTTGGACTGGACGTGGCTCGGCGGCATCAGAAGAAGGCATAGAAATGGATTGGCTCTTGAATCTCAATTTCGTGATCATCATTGCCATTTTCTTTTTGACTAATTTCTTATTGTTTTTCTTCACTTGGAAATATGTTAAAAAACCTGGCGTACCGGCATTTTATTATCCGCACAATAATAAATTAGAAATGCTCTGGACGGTGGTTCCTGCTATTGTTTTGGCGGTAATTATCATTCTTGGCCTGCAAACATGGAGCCATCTAACAGGCCCAACTAATTCCGAGGCAGAACGAATTGAGTTATTCTCAAAACAATTTGACTGGACAGCGCGCTATGCTGGAGCAGACAATACCCTAGGACTTTATGACTACAAACTCACCCTAGACAATAATGAGTTGGCACTCTTGACCACCAACACGATTGATTCTTCATTGAACAACATGTTAAATGGTGTTACCGGGATAAGAAGTTTGCAAAAGTTGCTCAATAACCGCGACACCATTTTCAGTGATTCAACATTAAATGTATTGCGTACGGATTTGTCAAGAAAAGAGCGTTTATATCGTTTTTTAACACAAATGAAGCAAAATCACAATGCCAAACTAGATGCAAGTGCTTGGGATGATATCATTCAAAAAGACACCCTGTACCTATGCAAAGGTCAGGAGTATGAAATTGCTTTACGCGCAAAAGATGTGATTCACTCTGCTTACTTCCCTCATTTTCGCGCTCAAATGAATGCCGTACCAGGTATGGCTACACGCATGAAATTCACACCAAATAAAACAACGGCTGAAATGCGCGTTGAGAAAAATGATGCAAAATTCAATTACATTTTGATGTGTAATAAGATTTGTGGTGGCGCGCACTACAAAATGAAAATGGTGGTTGTAGTTCTTGACAGACCAGCCTACAAAAAGTGGATGGATGGCAAGAAAAATGCCACCTTCAAAGACCAATATTTTCCTGTTGCCGCAGCAGCGCCTGCTGACACAACAGCAACGATGAATTAATTTTTTAGAAACGATAAATAAAAACATAATGGCTTCACACGACGCACACGCACACGGACATCATGACGAACACCATCATCATGAGGAGCATTTTATCTCTAAATACATCTTTTCTCAAGACCATAAAATGATTGGTAAGCAGTTCTTAATGACTGCTGTATTCATGGGCCTTGTAGCAATGATGCTATCGATATTATTTCGAATTCAATTGGCATGGCCAGGAGAAAGTTCAGATTTTCTATCATTTTTCCTTGGTGAAAAATGGGCGCCAAACGGTGTTTTAAAAGAAGACATGTACCTAGGATTGGTTACAATTCATGGTACTATCATGGTCTTCTTTCTCTTGACTGGTGGATTATCCGGTACTTTTTCAAATATCCTTATTCCTCTTCAGGTAGGTGCTCGTGATATGGCATCAGGATTCATGAACATGCTTTCATATTGGTTTTTTGCCCTATCGTCTTTATTGATGCTCGTATCTCTCTTCGTAGAATCAGGCCCGGCAATGGCTGGTTGGACAGTCTACCCACCATTATCGGCTTTGCCGCAAGCGGTATCTGGGTCAGGTTTGGGGATGACTTTATGGTTGGTATCAATGGCAATATTCATTGCGTCGTCATTGATTGGTTCTTTGAACTACATTGTTACGATCATTAACTTGCGTACTAAAGGAATGAACATGACGCGCATGCCACTTACCATTTGGGCGTTCTTCGTTACAGCCATTTTGGGGGTATTGTCATTCCCAGTGTTGCTTTCTGCGGCCTTGTTGCTCATCATGGACCGCCTGATGGGTACGTCATTCTATTTGTCTGATATCATTGTTGGAGGAGAAATGCTTACCAATCATGGTGGCTCTCCTATCCTTTATCAGCACTTATTCTGGTTCTTAGGACACCCTGAGGTATATATCGTATTGTTACCAGCGCTTGGCTTGTCTTCGGAAATTATTGCAACCAATGCGCGCAAACCAATCTTCGGCTACAAGGCAATGATAGGTTCAATTCTTGCAATCGGATTTTTATCCTTTATTGTTTGGGGTCACCATATGTTTGTCACCGGAATGAACCCCTTCCTAGGTTCTGTATTCGTATTTACCACCCTACTTATTGCGATTCCATCTGCCGTCAAGGTATTTAATTACTTGACCACACTTTGGAAAGGATCTTTGGTCCTGACACCAGCAATGTTGTTTGCGATCGGATTGGTTTCAACGTTCATTACAGGTGGAGTAACTGGAATCATTCTTGCTGACTCGGCTTTAGACATCATGATGCACGACACCTACTTTGTGGTTGCTCACTTTCACATAGTAATGGGAATGTCTGCTGTATTTGGAATGTTTGGTGGAGTTTACCATTGGTTCCCTAAAATGTTTGGCCGTATGATGAATATGCGTCTGGGTTATGCTCACTTCTGGGTAACTTTAGTGGGTGCTTATGGCGTATTTTTCCCAATGCACTTTGTTGGTCTGGCTGGTGCGCCGCGCCGTTACTATGACTATTCTGCTTACAGTGAATTTGATAGTAATTCTTTTGAATTGATGGTAGATCTCAATCAAATCATTACAACATTCGCAATCATTGCGGCATTAGGTCAAGTTATTTTCTTGTTCAACTTTTTCTACTCGATTTTCAGAGGCCCTAAGGCACCACAAAATCCTTGGTCTTCGACTACCCTAGAGTGGACTACTCCTGTAGAAAGAATCCATGGTAACTGGCCAGGAGAACTTCCTACAGTTCATCGTTGGCCATATGACTATTCTGTTCCTGGAGCAGAAAGTGATTTCATTCCGCAAACTACTCCACTTAAAGAAGGAGAACAAGCACATTAAGTTGCATAATAAACTAACTACTCACAAAAAAGGCCCTACATATAGGGCCTTTTTATTTTTAATAGATATTTATCTAAACTATTTCTTTTGTTTTAATAGCCTTTATCTAATTCTTTAGCAACAATGGTCAATTCGTTGTAAAATTCTGAGCCAAAGGCACGAATAAGGGGTTCTTTAAGAAACTTATATACCGGAACATCCAGTTTTTCTCCGCATGCACAAGCTGGTGCGCAAATATCCCATTTTTCATAATTCAATGCCGTGTAATCATTGAATTGCTTGGTACGTATCGGGTAAAGATGACAAGATAAAGGCTTGATAAAATCAATTTGGCCTTCTCGGTTTGCTTGTTCGATGGCACATTTGGCCGTGTTGTTCTGATCAAAATAAACGAAGGCACATTCTTTACCTTCTATGAGTGTGGTTTCGGCTTGAAAATCGTCATCGATCAGCGCTACACCATGCTCATCTACAGCAACAATGCCTTCTTGTCGCATGTAAGGTATGATTTTAGGCAAGTTTTGTTCAATAATTTGAACTTCTTCCCCACTCAAAGGCGCCCCACCATCTCCTTCGATACAACAAGCTCCTTTGCAGGCATTTAAATCGCATACAAATTGCCTTTCGAAAATTTGCGTTGAGACAATTTTATCTTGAATTTCAACTAACATTCTACAAAGATAAGCTTAGATTTTGTCGTTTGATTTATTTATGCTATATTTGCATCACATTTGTAGATGATTAAAACGAGGGGACGCAAGTCCCCTCTTTTTTTCAGCAAACTAAAACATATGCTTGATCGTAAATTAATAGAAGAACTCATCGCTGAACGCATTGCAGAGCTAGACAATGGCCTCTATGTGGTTGATTTGCGCATTTCACCTACCAATGTGATTCATGTCGAGTTAGATAAACTCAAAGGCGGGGTGAGTGTACATGACTGCGTATCTGTTTCTAGAAATATAGAACACAATCTAGATCGCGAACAAGCAGACTTTGAATTGCATGTATCATCGGCGGGTCTTGATAAACCCATCAGACACATCAATCAATTTGCAAAAAATGTTGGCCGAAGTTTCAAAGTGCAACCACAAACCGAGGAGGCCTTTGAAGGAGAACTCGTAAAAATGGCCGATGAGAACCTCGTATTCAAAGTACGCACACAAAAGCGTGACGAAGTAAAAAAGAAAAAAATATGGGTAGAAGAGATCATCGAACTACCTTACAACCAGATAAAAGAAGCAAAAATTGTAATTTCATTTAAATAAGACCCATGAATAGTTTGGAACTTGTTGACTCATTTTCGGAGTTTAAAGAACTCAAAAACATCGATAAACAAACGATGCAGCACGTCCTTGAGGATGTGTTTCGCGCTATGTTGAAAAAGAAATTCAACACTGACGAGCACATTGATATCGTTGTCAATATTGATAAAGGTGATGTCCAAATCTTTTTAAACAAAGAAATTGTTGATGATGGTGAGGTGGAAGATCCAAATACCGAAATCGCATATTCAGATGCCATCAAAATTGAACCAGATTTTGAAATTGGTGAAGAGGTAACAGAAGAATTCAAGTTTGCCGATTTTGGTCGTCGCAATGTTTTGGCCTTGCGTCAAAATTTGATTTCTCGCATCATGGAATTGGAGAAAGACCAACTCTACAACAAATACAAAGAGCGTGTAGGTGAAATCGTTACTGGTGAAGTTTATCAGGTATGGAAAAAAGAAATCCTGATCATGGACGACGACAACAACGAGCTCATTTTACCGAAATCTGAACAAATACCATCTGATTTCTTCAAAAAAGGAGAGTCTGTAAGAGCAGTTGTAGCAAAAGTTGACATGCGCAATAGCACACCGGTAATTATCTTGTCTCGCACAGCCCCAGAATTCTTAGAGCGTTTATTCGAGCTAGAAGTTCCAGAAGTATTTGACGGTCTAATTACCATTAAAAAGATAGTTCGTGAGCCAGGTGAGCGCGCTAAAGTTGCAGTTGAATCTTATGACGATCGTATTGATCCTGTAGGTGCCTGTGTTGGGATGAAAGGTTCTCGAATTCACGGCATTGTTCGTGAATTACGCAATGAGAATATTGACGTAATTAACTTCACGACAAACCAACAGTTACTCATTCAACGTGCTTTATCTCCTGCCAAGATCACCACTATGGAAATTTTGGAAGATGAAAAGCGCGTAAAAGTATTCCTCAAGCCAGACCAAGTTTCTTTGGCCATTGGTAAGGGTGGAAATAACATTAAGTTAGCGGGCAAGCTTTGTGGCTTTGAAATCGATGTGTATCGCGATGGTGAAGTAGATATTGAAGATGTTGATTTAGAAGAATTTGCTGATGAAATTGATGGTTGGATCATTGATGAACTCAAGGCTATTGGCTGTGATACAGCAAAATCAGTTTTGGAAATCAGCATTGATGACCTCGTTACACGTACAGACTTAGAAAAAGAAACCATTGAAGAGGTATTTCGTATTTTAAAGGCGGAATTTGAATAACTTTAATACCAATTAGGAGCGCAAAAGTAAATTATGGCGGGAAAACCGATTCGTTTAGGAAAAGCAGCAGGTGAATTGAATGTAGGAATACCGACAATCGTCGAGTTCTTAGGTTCAAAAGGCATAGTGATTGACCCGAGTCCAACATCACGTTTGGAGCCGGAGCATTATGCTATATTATGTCAAGAGTTTGCTGCTGATCAGAGTATGAAAGAGCAGTCCAAAGCTGCGTTACGAAGAGAAAAGCGTGAATCCTTATCTCTTAAAGATAAATCATCAGAAGAACCAATTGAAACGCCAATCGTTGATGACGAAGACGAAGAGGAAATCAATCTTGAAGAAATCAAGCGTCAGGTGCTCAACGAAAACGTTCCAAAGTCACCAGCAGCGAACGACGCTCCTGAGGTATCTGCCCCGTCAGTTCCAGACCAAACTTCAGCAGAGAAAAAGTTAAATGTTGTTGGTAAAATAGATCTTGATTCAATAAATCAAAAAACACGCCCAGACAAACGCAAGGCTGCCCCCGAACAAAAGGCACAGGAGTCTGCTCCGCAAAATGAGGGCACAATCAAGCCTGAGACCCCAACAAATATAGAAGCGCCTGTACAAGCTGAAACCCCTGTAATACCAGAAAAAGCACCGGAAATCGAGACCATTCGCGTTACTCGACAGGCACTTACTGGCCCTACGGTTTTGGGGAAAATTGAATTGCCAGTTGAAAAGCCTCGTACACCGGTGGCTTCTTCATCAGATGATGCCAATTCTAAGCGCAAGCGCAAGCGTATCAAAAAAGTTGAACCGGGACATCAGCCAAACAACAACAATAAACCTAAAGTAGAAAAGGCAGAGATTTCTGAGCAAGACATTCAAAAGGAAATCAAAGAAACGCTGGCTCGACTTTCAAACCAAGGTGGAAAATCAAAGGCATCTAAAAATCGCCGTCAAAAACGCGACAATTATGCGCAGCGCCGTCAAGAAGAAATGGCGATGGCTGAACTCGAAGAAAAAACCCTCAAACTTACTGAGTTTGTTACGGTATCTGAGTTGGCTTCTATGATGAACATACAACCTACACAGGTAATCTCGGTGTGTATGTCATTAGGAATATTTGCGTCAATAAATCAGCGTTTGGATGCAGAAACAATTCAAATCGTTGCCGATGAATTCGGTTTTGAAACAGAATTTATCAGTGCCGAACTTCAAGATGCAATCACCGTAGTCGAAGATCAACCCGAAGATTTAATTGCGCGTCCACCAATCATTACGGTGATGGGTCACGTAGATCACGGTAAAACCTCTTTACTAGACCGCATTCGCAATGCCAATGTTACGGAAGGTGAAGCAGGTGGAATTACTCAGCATATCGGTGCATACTCTGTGACTCTCAAGGATGGTCGTAAAATGACCTTCCTCGATACACCTGGTCACGAAGCCTTTACGGCAATGCGTGCTCGTGGTGCACAGGTAACCGATGTAGCAATTATTATTGTGGCAGCTGATGATGACGTCATGCCGCAAACAAAAGAAGCAATTTCTCATGCTCAGGCTGCGAATGTACCAATGATTTTTGCCATTAATAAAATCGACAAACCGGGAGCCAATGCAGATAAAATTCGCGAGCAATTGTCTGCAATGAATATCCTTGTTGAAGATTGGGGTGGAAAATACCAAGTACAAGAAATTTCAGCCAAGCAAAATTTAAATATTGACGCGCTCCTAGACAAAGTATTGCTAGAAGCCGAACTATTAGATCTCAAAGCAAATCCGGCTAAAAATGCAGTTGGTACGGTCATTGAATCGTCCCTCGATAAAGGTAAAGGCTATGTCACAAACATGCTTGTTGAGGCAGGAACTATGCGCATTGGCGACGTCGTACTGGTAGGGCGTTATTATGGCCGCGTACGTGCCATGCACGACGAACACGGTGTGGCGCTTAAAGAAGCTGGCCCCGCACAGCCCGTTGCCGTGCTGGGTATCAACGGAGCACCAAGTGCTGGAGATAAATTCAACATTTTAGACGATGAAAAGGAGGCTAAATCAATTGCTCAGAAACGCGAACAACTGTATCGTGAGCAAGGATTGCGTACCACCAAGCATATTACCCTTGACGAGATTGGTCGTCGCTTGGCAATCGGAGACTTCAAAGAACTCAATATCATTGTCAAAGGTGATGTGGATGGTTCAATTGAAGCGCTATCAGATTCATTGTTGAATTTATCAACCGAAGAAATTCAAGTGAACATAGTTCACAAAGGCGTAGGAGCAATCACAGAAGCAGATGTCAATTTAGCTTCAGCTTCAGACGCCATTATTGTTGGATTCCAGGTGAGGCCAACACTTCCTGCACGCAAACTTGCAGAAACAGAGCAAATAGATATTCGCATGTATTCTGTGATTTATAAGGCAATTGAAGAAATCAAAGCCGCTATGGAAGGCATGTTATCTCCGGACATCGAAGAAAAAGTATTAGGTTCTGCTGAAGTTCGTGAAACATTCGAAATCACTAAAGTGGGTACAATTGCAGGATGTTACGTACTTGATGGCATCATTAAAAGATCATCAAAAATACGTCTCATTCGTGATGGCATTGTTGTACATGCTGGCTCTTTGGGCTCATTGAAACGCTTTAAAGACGATGTTAAGGAAGTCAAAAACAACTACGAATGCGGTCTCAATATTGATAAATTCAATGACATAAAAATTGGTGATATCATTGAAGCATACGAAGAAGTAGAAGTGGCAAGAAAATTGTAAGATGCTTTAACACGTGCTTTAATCGTATATTTGTACGTATAAAAATTGAATCATGGTCAATATGGAAAGCTTTAATACAATCGAATCTGGGGTCATTGGAGTGCCTCAAATCATCATTATTCTTGTGATAGTTATTCTTTTCTTTGGAGGAAAGAAAATTCCTGAACTCATGAGAGGTCTTGGCCAAGGCGTGAAAGAATTCAAAGACGCCTCTAAAGGAGACGCCCCAGAAAACCATTCTACTTCCGAGATCTCTAAAGAAGACAAATAAAGGCATGTACCGATCTATCTCAGCAATTCAGGATGCACTGCATGCTGGCAAATCGGCATTAGAACTCGTCGAAGAACACTTGGCGCTCATTGCAGCCAATCAAGATTTAAATGCATTTTTAGAGGTATTTTCAGATTCAGCAAGGCAGCAAGCAAAGGCCGTTGATCTAAAAATTAAAAATGGCACCGCAGGAAAACTTGCGGGCGTAATTGTTGGTATCAAAGACAATATCTGTTACAAAGGTCATAAGGTTTCTGCGGCCTCAAAAATATTAAATGGCTTTGAGTCCATATTCACCTCAACAGTACTACAAAGAATTCTAGACGAAGATGCAATCGTCATTGGGCGCCTGAACTGTGACGAATTTGCCATGGGGAGTTCAAATGAAAATTCAGCTTTCGGTCCGGTTAAAAACAATTGGAATCCTAAGTACGTACCCGGCGGATCTTCAGGTGGCAGTGCTGTAGCCGTAGCTGCACAACTTTGCACTGTATCTCTTGGGTCAGATACTGGCGGTTCGGTGCGCCAACCAGCTTCTTGGACAGGCACCTATGGCATCAAACCCACCTACGGAAGGCTGAGTCGTTATGGTTTAATTGCCTATGCCTCTTCCTTTGACCAAATTGGGTTTTTTACCAATGAAATTAAAGACACAGAACTTTTACTTCAGATTACTGCAGGCTTAGATGCCTACGATGCCACAAGTTCGAGTAAACCCTATGACATTCGAACAAATTTTTCAGAAAAATTAAAGATTGGGGTCATTACAGAATGCATCGAACACCCTGGGCTCGATGCCGAGATCAAAGCAAAACTGAATGCAACTCTCGAAGGGCTAAAGAATGCAGGGCATCAAATTATAGAGAAAAGTTTTCCATATTTGGATTATATGGTGCCTACTTACTATGTACTCACTACTGCTGAAGCTTCTTCGAATTTGGCCCGTTTTGATGGTGTTCATTACGGTTACAGGAGTACTGAAGCCCAAGGAGTAGAGCAAACTTATGTGAAGTCGCGTAGTGAAGGTTTTGGCCCAGAGGTTCAACGCCGAATCATGACAGGCACCTTTGTCTTGTCTCATGGCTATTATGATGCCTATTACACCAAGGCTATGCAGGTAAGGCGGATGTTAAAGGACCATACCAATGCAATGCTGCAAGATTGTGATGTGCTGTTGATGCCCACAACACCCACCACCGCTTTTGAGATGAATTCAGTAAAAGATCCAATACAAATGTATCTACAAGACATCTTTACAGTTCATGCCAACCTTACTGGTAATCCGGCTTTGAGCATTCCATTTGGTGTACACTCAAATGGATTGCCATACGGTATACAATTAATGGCCCGAGATTTTGAAGAAGATCTCTTGTTTTACTCGGCAACAAAACTCCAAGATATCACATGAAAAATTGGCTCTGGTTCTATATTTTACTTTTGAGTAGTTCGATTGTATTTGCGCAAAAGCCTGCGCACCTTAAAACTCCTTCTGACACGCTTGATCCAGATCCTTTTGTAAATGTAGTGCAGCAGAGTTTAGGTTTGTTTTACGCAGATTATGCCAATTCAAATCGTTATGATTCCATTATCACTGCGCTCAAATACACGCCGGGCCAAATACCAACTTTTTCTGATTCGGTGATTTGTGAAAGGCTTGCACAAATGAATGAACTCACCCCATTCCACCTAGATTGTAATTCTACAACACTTTCAACCATTCATTTTTTTGAGAATCAGCGCCGTGGTTTCATACGCGTTGCCTTGGGTCGGTCGGCACTCTATTTTGATTTGTTTGAAGAAAAACTTTCCGAATATGGATTGCCTCTTGAATTGCGTTATTTATCTGTCATCGAAAGCGGTTTGCGCCCTCAAGTAAAATCAAGGGCCGGTGCGCTAGGACTTTGGCAATTTATGTATAAAACAGGACTTTATTTTGGTCTGAAGGAAAATTCATACATCGACGAACGCATGGACCCAGAAAAAGCTACCGATGCTGCTTGTCGTTACCTTAAACAACTCTATGGCATTTATGGTGATTGGAACTTGGCACTTGCAGCCTACAATGCTGGCCCAGGGAATGTAAACAATGCTATTCGGAGATCCGGTGGTAAAACCACCTATTGGGAAGTTCGTCCTTATTTGCCTAAGGAAACACAAGGCTATGTTCCAAACTTCATTGCCGCTGCCTACATGATGACCTACCATGCGCAGTACAATATTATCCCGATGGAATCTAAGATCCATAATGCCCAACTCGATACTATGTGCCTACGAGATGGCATACATATGCAAACAATTGCTAAACTCGTGGACTGGGATTTGGCAGAAATTCAAAGCCTTAATCCGGTATACAAAACTACCTACATTCCAAAAATGACCCCTGCTAGATGCATCACAGGGCCACTAGAGAAAATAGGACTCATAGTGGGTTACGAGGATTCGCTTTATTTACTTGAAGAAGCTATCTATCATCCTAAGCCGGCTATAGAGACCCCTAATCAAAGCTCAGACACGAGCGATGCTGCACAGCAAAGCATTACGCAAACGGAGGCAACCAAAGACAGTACGTCTACCCAAACACAGCCTGCAAATAATTTGATTTATCACAAAGTGAAAAGTGGAGAAAATTTGCGTCAAATAGCGCTTCGCTACAATGTTTCGGTAGAACAAGTTATGGAGTGGAACGCCTTGCGGACTACCAATATTTATGTCGGGCAAAAACTTACCATTTACAGTGACCAATCCGCACCTGTAAAGCAAACAACACCGCCACCTCCTCCTGTTAAGAAATATTACACCGTTCGTGCTGGAGACACCTTCTCAAAAATAGCCCAGCGCCATAATTTGACCCAGGCCCAATTGCAAAGACTCAATCCGGGTATTAAAATCAACACCATTAATATTGGTCAAAGAATCCGTGTAAAGTAGTCCAAATGAAGCTCTCTGGAGTCATTATTACTTTCAATGAGGAGCGCAATATTCGCCGCTGCCTTCAATCTTTAGAGGGTGTTTGCGATGAAATATTGGTTTTGGATTCATTTTCTACAGACCAAACAGAAGCTATTTGTAAAGAGTTTGGAGCGCGCTTTGAACAGCATCCATTTGAAGGCCACATCCAACAAAAAAATGAGGCGCTGAAACGCGCACAACATGGGTGGGTGCTGTCTTTAGATGCCGACGAGGCCTTAAGCCCCAAGCTCACGGCCTCGATCCTTGATATAAAAAATTCTTCACCTGTCAAAGGCGGCTATACCATGAACCGACTGACGAATTATTGTGGCAAGTGGATTCATCATAGCGGTTGGTATCCAGACACCAAACTTCGCTTGGTATCCAAAGAAAATGCACAGTGGGGTGGAACCAATCCCCATGATAAATTAATACCTGATGCTCAGCTCCCTTTGCAACATCTCCGAGGAGATTTGTTGCATTATTCTTATTATACCAAAGAAGATCATTTCAAGCAGATTGCCTATTTTTCTGAGATAGCAGCCAAGGAATTGTTTGCAAAAAAAATCAAGAGTAATTTACTTAAGATTGGAATAAAAACGGCAGCGCAGTTTATCAAGAGCTACATCATCAAGTTAGGCTTTCTTGATGGAACCGCCGGATGGCACATTGCAGTCCGTAGTGCATATGGTACCAATCAAAAATATGCACGCTTGCGCAAACATTGGCAAGATGCCTAGTTCACAAAAAATACTGATCAGCCGTACGGATGGCATTGGAGATGTTTGTCTGACACTTCCTGTATGCAGGGCCCTTAGATCAGAGTTTCCAAATGCCGAACTGGTTTTTTTGTGCAGAGAGTATACCAAAGCGGTGCTTGCCAAATTCGATGCAATCGATTCAATTCTTCTGTTAGAAGATTTAGAAAATCTTCAAAGTAACAAGAGGAGGGAAGTACTTGGTACTTTCTCTGTTGTGCTCCATTTGTATCCAAATAGGCGTGTGGCTTTTTGGTGTAAGCAAGCAAGAATTCGGCTACGTATTGGTACCGCACACCGTTGGCATCATTGGTTTTATTGCAATGCCAGGCCGCGTTTTTCTAGGTTCCGCTCAGATCTTCACGAGGCTCAATTGAATTTTAAATTGCTTACACCTTTAGGAATAGAGCAAATTCCCAGTTGGGATGACATCCAAAAACAATATTTCACAAATACACAAAAGCCCATACAAGAGAATTTATCTGAAGACTGGTCTTTGGTCATATTGTTGCATCCGAAGTCTCATGGGAATGGGCTTGAGTACCCTATTGAAAAGTATATGTCACTTGCTCAAATCTTGACAAACAAGGGGTACAAAGTCTATTTTACGGGTACCGAAAAAGAAGGTTTACAATTTAGAGATCAAATTCCCCAGGATCCAAATATTTTTGACGCCACTGGCCTCTGGGATTTGGCTACTTTTATAGCCAACATTGCCAAGGCAAAGGCCCTAGTCGCCTGTTCAACGGGCCCTTATCACTTGGCCGGACTCAGCGGCATACGTGCGATAGGTCTTTTTGAAGAGCAAAAGCCAATTCATCCCGGCAGGTGGGCCTCTTTAGGCCCCAAGGCTCATGCTTTAGCCCCTTTACAGCTACTCACCCCACAAGAAATTGCCGATGTCATTGAAAAGTAGTTTTCTGCGCAATGGGCTATTGGCCATGTTTGTATTCGTATTCAGTTACGGCTTATTTGTTTGGGAAAACCCACCCCTCACATTTAACTGGAGCCTATTTTCTAGATCAATCACCCAAGCTTTCTTGATCGGTCAAATTTATTTTTGGCTGCAAACTAAATATTACAAGCAATTAGGCCGTATGCACTTTTTACATTGGATCCTCTATCCAATAGCATTCTACATTGAGGCCTACCAAGAGGTATTTGATTTCCTCTGGTTTTGGACCCTTCTGTTAGTCCAACTGACCTTAGTCTTAAGTTATGAGCAAGTATTTTTTTGGCGTCGTATTCCGGGCTTAAAAAATCTTCTAATTGCTTCTATGTGGTTCATCCAGTTAAATCTAATTCCTGGAATAGCAGGGCACCCTGGCTTACTATTTTGGCCCTATTTATTGTTTTATTTTGCTTTAAGTCTTCAAGTAGACATCGAAGACATAGATGAAGACCAAGGTAAAATTCGAACCCTAGCAAGTCTACTTGGAAAAACCAATGCTGATTATGGGGTGGTTTTTCTGCTGACTTTATTTGCCTATTATATGTCACTACCGTGGGTTTGGATCATGCTTGGGCTTTTAGTTGCCAAACATGAATTGCGCCTTCCAAAGGGAAGTTACGATCTATTGCTTTTAGTTCTCGGCCTTTACTTTCTCTTCATGAACTTGTAATGAACCTTAAGCTTTGTATCTTTGTGCTTTCTACAAGCAAACATGGACTATACCTTTAACTTAATAGAGGCCAAATGGCGCAAACTTTGGCAAGAGCGCAACACTTATAAAGTTACCGAAGACCTCACTAAACCAAAGTTTTATGTTTTGGATATGTTCCCCTATCCATCAGGAGCGGGCTTGCACGTAGGGCACCCCTTAGGTTATATTGCCTCTGATATTTATGCCCGTTACAAACGCCTCAAAGGGTTCAATGTTTTGCATCCGATGGGTTATGATTCGTTTGGTCTTCCTGCTGAACAATACGCCATTCAAACTGGCCAACACCCTGCAATTACTACCAAAGAGAATATCAACAGATACCGTCAGCAACTTGATTTAATGGGCTTTAGTTTCGATTGGAGCCGTGAAGTGCGCACCTCAGACCCTTCTTATTATAAATGGACCCAATGGATTTTCAAGCAACTATTTAATGCTTATTACGACACAAGCGCTGATAAAGCACGGGATATCGAAATTTTAGTTGCTCAATTCGAAAAAGAAGGGAATCTCCATACCACTGCCATTCACGATTGTGAGCAACAATTTGATGCCCCAACTTGGCATTCCTTTACTTCAGCGCAAAAAGAGGAAGTATTACAACAATACAGGATGGCTTATTTGGCTGAAAGCTGGGTAAATTGGTGCCCTGCTCTTGGTACTGTTTTGGCTAATGATGAAATTGTCAATGGCGTATCTGAACGCGGCGGGCATCCAGTTGAGCAAAAACGCATGATGCAATGGTCAATGCGTATTAAAGCATATGCTGAAAGATTACTTGAAGGTCTTGAACGCGTCGATTGGACCGATGCCCTGAAGGAACAACAACGCAATTGGATCGGAAAGTCCAAAGGGGCAAGCGTTCATTTTGTCGTCAAAAATAGCAACCTACAAATCGAGGTTTTTACCACCAGACCCGATACCATTTTTGGTGTGAGTTTTATGGTATTAGCCCCCGAACATCCATTTGTAAATGAAATTTCTTCACCCGACCAAGCTGCAACTATTCAAGCCTACCAACAACAGGCTGCACTCAAAACAGAGCGCGATCGCCAAGCTGATGTTAAAAATATTACGGGTGCATTTACTGGCGCTTATGCCATTCATCCATTTACAGGTGCAGAAATTCCAATATGGATCGGCGATTATGTATTAGCCTCCTACGGCACAGGAGCTGTGATGGCGGTACCTTGCGGAGACCAACGCGATTATGATTTTGCCAAGCATTTTGGATTGGCTATTCCAAATATTTTTGCAGATCAAGACATTTCAGCGTCTGCTTTTACTGAAAAAGAGGGCGTCATTGCCAATTCAGATTTTTTAAATGGACTAGATATTAAATCCGCTACAGAGCGCATCATCGATGAAATTGAAAGAAAGGGGATAGGACAAGGAAAAACTAATTACCGTTTGCGAGATGCAGTGTTCTCGCGCCAGCGCTACTGGGGCGAGCCTTTCCCGGTCTATTACAAAGATGGCGTGCCGATGCTCGTAGAAGATACTCAATTACCCGTGACCTTACCTGAGGTTGATGCCTATTTACCTACCGAAGATGGCGAACCGCCACTTGCAAGGGCCGCCAAAGAAGCTTGGTCTTGCCAACTAGGCGACAGGATGGAATACAATACCATGCCGGGTTGGGCAGGGAGTTCTTGGTACTTTTTACGCTATATAGATCCTCACAACGACTCTGCTTTTGCAGATGCATCTAAATTAGCTTATTGGAAGCAGGTGGATCTATACATTGGCGGCTCTGAACATGCTACAGGGCATTTGCTTTATGCACGTTTTTGGACCAAAGTACTCTTTGATTTGGGATTTATTTCTTTTGATGAGCCTTTTGCCAAACTTATCAATCAAGGCATGATTTTAGGTAAATCGGCAATTGCATTTATTGGCCCTGATCAAAAGATGTACTCGGCAGACATGCTTCCTGCCAACAAGGAAGGGTTCCGAGAGGTTCGCATTCTCATCGACTTGCTCAATGATGACGATAGCATACAATTGGATGCACTAAAAGCATGGCAACCACAGTTTGCCAATCAAGTTTTTGTTCCCAATGCGCAGGGTAAAGTAATCGTACAAAGAGAGGTTGATAAAATGTCCAAGCGTTGGTATAACGTGGTTACGCCAGACGATCTTTGTGAAAAATACGGTGCGGATACACTGCGCATGTACGAAATGTTTTTGGGTCCACTAGAGCAAAGCAAGCCTTGGGATACGAAGGGCATTACGGGCGTGCACAATTTTCTAAAGAAATACTGGCGCTTATTTCATAGCGATGGAAAGTTTGAGCTTTCAACTGAGGCCCCCTCGTCTCAAGCGCTCAAAACGCTCCACAAAACCATCAAAAAACTTACCGATGATTTGGATCGGTTCTCTTTCAATACTGGAGTATCAAGTTTTATGATCTGTGTGAATGAACTTACGGAGCAAAAATGCAATAACCGTCACATTTTAGAACAACTCACTATCTTGATGGCTCCTTATGCGCCTCATATTTGTGAAGAACTTTGGTCCTTAATGCATCCAGAGGCTGCCAGTATTTTTAATGAAACTTATCCTATTTGCAATCCTGATTTTTTAAAGGAAAGTACTTTTGATTATCCGGTTTCGTTCAACGGCAAAATGCGTTTTAAATTGAGTCTTGAGCTTTCTCTAAGCGCTGCAGAGGTAGAAGCTGAAGTGCTCTCAAAACCGGAAACACAAAAGTGGTTAGAAGGCAAAACGCCTAAAAAAATAATCGTGGTGCATGGTAAGATTGTAAATATGGTGCTTTAGTCAAAAAGCGCCAGCAAGCTTCCCGCATTTTTAACCTCCGTAATGAGGTCTTTGAGTATAGCGCTATGCGTATGAATTTGAGCACCTCCGGCTAAAATTCTTATTTGTGGCGCGTCATTGCGAAGCTGTTTGAAGTAGCCAACAATGAAATGTTCATCTACAGCTGTTAACCAGCTGCTCAAAACTACCGTAGGCTGAAGTCTTTCAATGCAGTCTATCAATGAATCATAAGGAAGGCTTTGTCCAAGGTAATAGGTGCAAAATCCTTTTGATCGAAGTAAATATTGGTAAAACAATAAACCAATCTCGTGCCAGTCATGCTCCGGCAAGAAGATTAAAATACTTTCTTTGTTTTTAACAGGAATCGGTAATTTATCTATTTCGGAAATTACCTTTTGTCTTATGAGATTTGAAATAAAGTGTTCTTGTGCAGCACTAATGCTATTGACCAACCACATCACACCGATACGGTCTAAAAATGGTATCAAATGATCGGTAAAAGTAGCTTCTAATCCTTTTTCATTGATGAGGTCAGTTAGGGTATTTCGAAAAAGTTGTTCATCCAATTCTAAAAGGGCTAAGATGAGTTTCTCTTCGGCGTTATCTACAGATGTTGTTAAACGGATATCGGCAACCATATTATGTATGGCCTCAGTCCCCATGGTGGCGATTTTAGAAATCTTGACCCCTCTTTTATTCAACAAACTTATATTGAGTAAAAAGGAGAGATCAGCATCGGTATAAGTGCGAATTTTTGTATCCGTTCTTTCGGGTATAAGCATGCCATAACGTTTTTCCCAAATACGAATGGTATGCGCTTTGATGCCCGTTAGAATTTCAATATCTTTAATCTTATACTCTGCCATGGCTATGGTAATTAAATCTTAACAACCTTAAACATAGTTTGTTCACATGGCTGCAAAAATAAAAGATTAAAGTAAATTTGCAACATGCAGATTAAAAGCGCAGAGTTCATTATTTCCAATACAGAAGTCAGTAAATGCCCTAGTGATGGCAAGGCAGAATTCGCTTTTATTGGCAGATCAAACGTAGGGAAGTCTTCATTAATCAATATGTTAACTTCCAAAAAGGGCTTGGCCAAAACTTCTGGCACCCCCGGTAAAACCCAACTCATTAATCATTTTTTGATCAATGAGCTTTGGTATTTGGTAGACTTACCAGGCTATGGGTATGCCAAAGTGAGCCGGTCTCAGCGCAGTACTTTTGAGCGGTTTATTTCCGATTACCTCACCAAGCGGGAAACGCTATACAATATTTTTGTTTTGCTCGATGCTCGCCTAGAGCCCCAAAAAATTGATCTCGAATTCATGAATTGGTGCGGTGAGAAAGGTCTTCCTTTTTCCATGGTATTTACCAAAATAGATAAATTGTCAAGTACGGCATTGCAAAAGAATCTGGCTAAATACAAAAAAGAGATGCTCAAATATTGGGCTGAATTGCCTCCAGTTTTCACCACTTCGAGTGAATCTGGCTTTGGTAAAGAACCATTGCTCAATTACATTGAGCAGATCTTGGCCTGAGTCTAAATTGCGCACTTGAATTTTCATACTGAATTGCTTATTTTTGCCCAAAATAAACGCACATGGGAAGAGCATTTGAATACCGCAGAGCAGCAAAAGAAAAACGTTGGGACAAAATGTCCAAAATGTTTCCAAAACTTGGCAAAGCCATCACTATGGCTGCTAAGGAAGGTGGAATGGACCCAACTACTAATGCTAAATTGCGCACAGCGATTCAAAATGCCAAGTCTGAGAATATGCCAAAAGACAATATCGAGTCCGCTATCAAGCGTGCAGCTCAAAAAGATATTGCCTCCTTTACTGAAGTAAATTACGAAGGAAAAGGACCTCATGGCGTATTGGTTTATGTGGAATGTGCTACCGACAATCCGACACGAACAGTTGCCAATGTCAAATCTTATTTCAACAAAGCGGGTGGGGCAGTAGTACCGAACGGTTCTATGGAATTTATGTTTGCTCGCAAGAGTGTTTTTGAAATTGTGCGCACAGATCAAATGGATCCGGAAATGCTTGAGCTTGAACTCATCGATGCAGGTTGTGAAGAAATTGAAATCGAGGAGGGATTACTGACCGTTTACGGTGATTACACTGCCTTTGGTACCATTGCCAAAGCCTTAGAAGACATGCAGATTGAAGTGCAAAAGTCTAGTTTAAAGCGTATCCCAACGAGCCCTGTAGAATTTACTGAAGAACAATTAGTCGACATTGAGAAAATGTTAGATAAAATTGAAGATGATGACGATATTCAGCAAGTCTTCACCAATATTGCGTAAATTACATACTAAATACGCAATTTAAGCGTTATCATGTTTATTCTAATCTCAATGCGATCAAGCCTTTACCTTTTTCTGACAACGCTACTTCTGTTCTTGTCATGGGCTTGTTCAACAGAAAATAATACGCCGATCAACAGGTTTTACCACCAGACTACCGCCAAATACAATGGGCATTTCAATGCAAAAGAGTTGCTCCGCGTTTCGCTAAAGACCTACCAAGATAGTCGTAAAGAGGATTTTTATACCATTTTGCCGGTTTTCCCCGTCCCCAATGAAAAAGAAGTCAAGGGGATGCTTCCCGCCATTGATACTGCTGTGGTTAAATGTGCAAAAGTGATTCTCAATCACAGCATGCCTACGGCAGAAAACATGTTCTACAAAACAGTTGAATACAATAAATGGATCGATGAGAATTGGCTTACCGTTGGCGAGGCCTATTTTTATCGCAGGGATTATCAAAAAGCTCTTGACAACTTTCAGTTTGTAAAGCGATTTTTTGTCAAGGATCCAAGTGCATACACGGCAAGTTTGTGGATCGCAAGAATCAATATCGAACAGCGGAAATATGCCGATGCCAAGCTCATTTTAGATGCACTCAATGAAAGAGCAGAAATCCAAAATGACAAGCAGCTCACGGATTATATTCCTTTTATAAAGGATAAGAATCCAGAGGAAGCCCCCTTGATGAATAAGGATTTGCAATTTGAAATTCACAAGACTTATGCAGATTTAGCTCTGCGAAGAAAGGAATATGATGAGGCCATCATCGGCTTGCAATTGGCGATTGAAAAATGCAGCAATGCAAAGGAAAAAGCCCGCTTGAATTATATCCTTGCCCAAGTGCATCAACAACTTGGAAACACTTCCGATGCAACAATCCATTACACTAAGGCCTATCGGCCTGCTGCAGCACCGGAAATCGCATTCAATGCACGGCTCAATCGAGCAATTGTAAGTGGTGATGATAAACTCATGGCCGACTTAGAAAAAATGCTTCGCGACGCCAAGAATGCCACCTTTAAGGATCAAATTTATTATGCGATGGCCCTAATGGAGCTCAATAAAGGGAACAAGCCCCTCGCCAAATCGCATTTAACTTCGTCTGCCTTTTTTTCAAACAATAACAAGCGTCAGCGTGCGCAATCGTATGAAAAACTCGGTGATTTGTCTTTTTCTGAAAAGAACTTCATATCGGCTCAAAAATACTATGATTCAAGCGCTAGATTCATAACCGATGACTATCCGAATGGTGAAATGATCAAAAGCAAGGCCATCAAGCTTGCTGACCTTGTAAAAGCTATTGAAATTGCGCAATTTGAAGATTCCGTTCAAAAAATAGCAGCCTTATCAGAAAAAGATAGAGAAGATTTTTTAAAAGAAACCATCAAACAAATCAAGCGCGACGAACAACGCAGAAAAGAACAGGAAGCCGCTAAATTACTTGCCCTGCAGCAAAGTCAGCCGGTCAATAACAATACAAACGCAAACAAGTTTGTCTTTAACAATCCTAAATTGCGCGAAGATGGCTACAATGAATTTAGAAAAAATTGGGGCCTTAGAGAAAATACAGATGATTGGCGGCGAAGCGAACGAATCGTATTGAATGCCAATATTGATATCAATGGCCAAGACAGCACACAAGATCAAACTACCGCTACAAAGTCAGATACCTTGAGTGTTGAAAGTTTACTCAAGAATATTCCCCTTACAGCAGAAGCCCTCAAGGCCTCACAAGAAAGATTATTAGAAGCCCTTTATTCATCAGGAGTGTTGTACAAAGAAATACTCAATGAATCTGAATTGGCAGCCGCTCAGTTTCTTGCCATTCTTGAAAAAAATCTAGATCACCCTACAGATCTTTCTGCGGCTTTTCAGTTATATAAAATCTATGAGGCTGGCACAAAGGCAGAGGAATACAAGCAGTATATCATTGCCAAATACCCTCTCTCAGATGCAGCTAAGTATTTCAAAGATCCAGACTTTTATATCAAGCAAAAAGAAAGTGCACAAAAAGATCAAGAGGCCTATTTGGCTTTGGTAAAAAAATATGATCAGGCATATTATGCTCAAGTTCAGCAGGCAACTCAAAGCGTCATTGATCAAGAACCGTCCAACGCTTACCGTGCTGAATACCTATTATTGAATGTCTTAGCAACGGGGCAGCTCACTGAAAACAAAAAAGAGCTCATTCCATTACTTCAGCGTTTGATAGAGGAGAAGCCCAAGTCCGAACAAGCCGTTCGTGCAAAAGAAATGTTGGCAATAATTCAAAAAGGTTACTCAACCTTTGAAGTGAAGCTCAATGAAAGCAAAAAGTCAATTTTTACCTATTCGGACAATCCACCACATTTTGCAATAGTGCTGCTCGATGAAGACGAGGAGGCTGACGATGCACGCACTTCTATTGCCAACTTTTCAACCAAGGCTTTCAAAACCACAAAGGTGAAAGTTTCTGTAAAATTAACGCTCTCCGAAACAAACTTCATCTTAATTTCTGAATTCCCTACAAGCAAGATAGCATGGGATTATATCAATGCCTACAAGGCCGGTGCAGAGTATTTGGATGAGTATCAAAACAATAAAATATACATTATCAGCCAAGAAAATTTGAAAAAGTTGATAGAAACGTCGAAATTTGATGATTATAAAGAGTTTTTTATCGACAATTACTAGGCAACATGCTAAGAAAAGACATCTTCGGGAGTTCTCAACAAACTGACAACACCGACCGAATCAACCGAATTATTGCAGGCACCGAAATCAATGGAGACCTGACCTCAGACACCAATATTCTTCTAGATGGAGAAGTCAATGGCAATGTATCTTGTGCGGGTCGAGTAATCATTGGATCTTCTGGAAAAATCAACGGCAATCTCGTTTGTGTAAATGCCGAAATCGATGGTGCAATGGATGGGCAGCTCATTGTAGAAAACTTATTGGTTTTGCGCTCAACAGCTCGCATAAAAGGAGATATTCAAACCATGAAATTGCACATTGAAGAGGGTGCATTTTTTGAAGGCGCATGTGTCATGCGTGCCGGAGTGAGTACCCAAAAATTAGATGCAGAGCCTGCATTTGATGAGTAAAGATAGCTCCAATCCATTTCTCAGACTCAGCACAGTTGCTATACAAATGGCGGCCGTTATTGGCTTATTCACCTGGTTAGGGGTATACCTAGATAATAAATATCACTTCAGCTATTTGTTTACCGTTATTTTAGGGCTAACGGGTGTTGGTATTGGTCTATATTTGGTTATCAAAGAAGTACAACAGCTTGATAATGAAAACTAAATTGAATAAAACCATCGGCGTCTGGTCTTATTTAGCAACCTTAGGCGCAGTACATTTTGTATTTGTTATCCTACAAACCACTGATGTTTTTCAAATTGATTTAAGACAAATGCTTGTGGTTCAAAGTGCGTCTCTACTGCTTTTGCTACTGAGTACGGGCATCTTATTTGTTAAAAAAACAGCTGATGTAACTTCACTGACTTTTCGTTTATTAGTACTTAGTGTAACGCAACTTCTTGGTTACCTTTCAGCCTGCTTGGCGCTGATTTATAGTGACCAACCTAACGAATTGGTATTATATTTATTGGGCTTGTCTTTGTGTGTCTTAATCATGCAAACAAGCTACCTTGTTCGCCGACTAAAATGATAAAAGAAACTCGATCAATAGCCTAGCTAGTGGTTCAAATGCAGCAAAGCTCAACTCTTGGGCCGTATCATAAATGTCATGATAATTCTTGTTGGCTCCCATGGTATATATAAAAAAAGAAGGTACACCTCGCTGTGTAAAAAAATAGTGATCTGAATTAGCTGCCGGCCCTCTAGATTCTATTTCACTTACAAAGTTGCTCTTCTTATTGATCTTATTTAGTAATTGAAATTCTTCATTAAAAAGCGTAGCATTGACAACCGTAATACCTTGCTCCCCACTACCCATTATATCTGTATTGAGTAAAAATTTTATCTGATTTAGGTCAATGAGCGGATGGCTTACAAAATAATTCGAGCCAACAAGCCCTGCTTCTTCACCACCAAAGGCAATGAAAATATAATTATAAGCTTCATTGCGTTTTTTGGTCAGTTCATGGGCAATGTATAGTAACATTCCCACCCCTGAGGCATTGTCATTGGCTCCAGGAAAGTAGACCTCCTGGCCCATTTTCCCGAGGTGATCATAATGCGCCGTGAGTACAATAAATGGTTTTTCCTTCCATTTTTTGGCAGCTGGCAAATACCCAATTACATTGCTCGATTCAAAATGGGGAATAAATTTTGTATCAATGTAAAGCTGTGCTTGAAGGGCATCTTTTTGTATGGCACTAGACAGCACCTGGATGGCAGGATACAAACCCTGTTGTTGACTTACAGACCAAGTTAGTTTTTTTTCAATAACCTCTATAGTTGGGGCAAATTGCTTGAGTTCCTTCAAACGTTTTTTTAAAACTTGGTTGGTATCTCCTCCGAAGCCAAACGTTTGTACTACCAAAATGCGATCTGCTGGACAGGGTTTGAAATTTTCAACACCTTTGTATAGCGTTGGTACACTGCAATAAACAATCTTGAACCTAAACTCTTGAATGCCTGCCGAGGCTGGATCTACTATGAAATCTACCCCTGGAATCAAGGTGTCTTGGTCCAATATAAAGTTGCATCTACCAGGAAATGTTTGAACGGGAAAAGTAAAGTATTGCTGATATTGTTTTGTAAGGCGCTTGAGCCCGATATGCTTGAATTCTTTGGCAATATAATTGGCAGCTTTTGGAGCGCCTAAATCTACATAGCCTCTTCCCGAGAATTGCGGACTACAAAGTGAATCAATGAATTGTCGGTATGGATAAACTTGAGCAAAACTACATTGAACCCATAGAATAAAGGCAAGCCTAAGCTCCAGCCGCATGACGACGACAGATTTTAAACAAGAAATCTTCTACGATTTCTGATTCTGTATCCCAATTATGAGTATCAGAGAGTTCTACAAGCATATGTCGAGCAGCATCCATAGATGCCAATTGGTCTAGTTGTTTGATATTTGCCGAAAAATCATCCGATGACCCATCAAAAAGCTCATTGATAAATTGGAGCTTCTCATTGAGTGTAAATGCACCTATCAGGCTATCGAGTGGGAATACACTACGGTTATCTCTTATGTTGGCCTCCATTTCAGCCATCCAGATGGGTTGGTCAGCAGAAAATTCAGGGGCCCAAGTTGTTGAGCTTGATTCTTCAATATTTTCTTCGATTTCTTCCTCTACTTCTTCCTCTGCTTCTTCCTCGGCTTCGATTTGTAAATCATCAACAACTACTTCTTTCTCTTCCTCAATTTCCTCTTCTTCCTGAATTTCCTCTTCTTCCTGAATATCCTCCTCTTCTATACTTTCATCGATTACTTGAATTTCTTGATCTTCTTCCAAAACGTCCTCTTCTTCCAAAGAATTTTCATCTTCGGCAGTATAAGTAACTTCAAATTCGGGTTCAGTAAGTGATCCAAAAAGATCAATCGGCGTTTCAATTTCAGTTTGACGTATGCTGGCCGAAACAATTGGTTCTTTGACCCCAAGTACGTTGCTTTCATAAATTTTATATCGCAAAATAACCAGGCGTTCATAAAGTTCTTTGGAATCTTCTACCAATAATTCCATATCCTCAGGGGTCAAAGCACCAGATTCTAGTTTTTCTACACCATTTTGAAGGTGTCCAAGGATTGTTTTCATCATTAGTGAGGTACTTTTTTCTGACATTGCTGATAACTTATTAATTTCGTGGAGATAGGTTGCAATATAGCAACCGAACCAAAATTAGAAAACATTTCACAATCTCATTCAACCGCACTATGTTTTTAGAACAATTTAATAAAGAAAATTCGAAGCAAGGTTGGATAGAAGTAATATGTGGATCCATGTTTTCGGGTAAAACTGAAGAACTCATCCGTCGATTGAAAAGAGCAGAATTTGCAAAGCAATCCATCATATTATTCAAGCCTGTCATTGACGACCGCTATGACGCGCAAGCAGTGGTAAGTCATCAGGGTCAAAGTTGGAAGGCAATTCGGGTTGCTTCGGCTTTAGCGGTCCTTGAACATTGGAATGGCGAACACATTGTGGCCATAGATGAGGCTCAGTTTTTTGATTTAGAAATTATCGAAACTTGCGTGCAATTGGCAAACCAAGGGGTAAGGGTAATTGTTGCAGGACTTGACATGGACTACACCGGCAAACCCTTTGGCCCCATGCCCTCACTGATGGCAACAGCAGAATTTGTGAGTAAGGTACATGCAGTTTGTGTTACTTGCGGAAATTTGGCTCAGTACTCTCACCGTACTGTTTCGCAAACCGAACAAGTACTTGTTGGCGCCGTAGAAAAATACAAACCGCTTTGTCGGACCTGTTTTATTAAAGCCACTGCATGAAATTAGATCTGCCCATCTCACAATTTGCTCAAATCATCAATGCAGAGGTGTCGAGTATGCCATCAAGTGGCCGCATCCAACAGGTGGCTTATGATACCCGCTTGATTACCAGTGGCGAGGAGCTTGTGTTTTTTGCCTTGCAAGGCCCTCAGTTGAGTGGTCTTGAGTTTGTTTCAAGTGCTTATGAGAAAGGGGTCCGTTATTTTGTGGTGGAAAGCCTACCCTCAGAACCATTAAATGACGCTTATTATTTCAAGGTTCAAAATTCCTTGGAGGCCTTGCAGCAATTGGCTGCTTTTCATCGCAAGCGTTTAGAGTATCCAGTTTTGGCCCTAACCGGGGCTTTAGGTAAAACCACAATCAAAGAATGGATATACCATTTACTGACACCCGCACTTAGGGTATACCGCAGCCCTAAAAGTTACAATTCCCAGCTAGGCGTAGCCCTATCGCTGCTTGAGCTTCCTTTGGTAGGTGACTTAGGGATTATTGAGGCTGCTATTACCAAACCCGGTGAAATGGAGCGCTTGGCTCGGATGATTTGTCCAGATTTTTGTGTACTTACCTCGCTTTTTGCACCATTTCGACACGAATTTGCTTCAGATGAACAATATATAGATACGCTTCAAATTTTATCTCAAAACTCCAGATGGGTAATCGATCCGACTACAATAGAATCTACAGATAATAGCGAATTTGAAGCATTGGCCAAGGCGATTCCCTTTAATGACCATATTAGACGTCATAATGCAAGAATGGCATTGCGCTGTGCACTTGAGTTTCATCAGTGCTCGGCAAATGCAATAAGTCAACTTCCAGTTTTGGCCAATAGGTTAGAAATTATTGAAGGCCTTCATGGTGCGCAACTTATAAATGATACCTACAACCTTGATCTTACAGCTTTTCGCGCAGCGCTTTCTTTCTTGAAAACTAGTGCAATAGATAAACCAAAAATGGTTTGTTGTTTTATACCTCAAGCAACTCCAACGCTCAAATCAAAATTGATCCAATTATGTGCAGAAAATAGCATTGAACAGTACTACTTTTGGGAGGAAATGCCCACTGATCTTCCCCTATTAGATCACCATTATGTGCTTATCAAGGGCGACGTCACATTATCTGAGCAATTACTGTCTAAATGGCGTAGAAAATCGCATAGCACCACAGTAAGCTATGATTTTTCGGCCCTACATCATAACATCAGGCAATACCAGCAAATTTTAAATCCAAAGACCAAGATTTTGGCGATGGTCAAGGCTCAGGCATATGGTGCAGGGTTACTTCATCTTGCAAAGCAGTTGGTAAAAAGTGGTGTGCATTATTTAGGTGTAGCCTATGCCGATGAAGGAGTCTTGCTCCGCGAGGCCGGGATCAACGTTCCGATATTAGTTTTAAATGCAGAAGAAAAAGGTTTTGATCGCTGCATTGCTTATGAGCTAGAACCAGCAATATATTCACTGACGCATCTCGACTCATTTATTCGAGCTTTGATTGCCAATCAAAAAAAGGCTTTTCCAATACACCTCAAACTAGATACAGGAATGCATAGATTGGGCTTTGGCCCATCTGAAATTCAACAAATCATTGAAATCATCAGTGCCCAACCTGAAGTTGTCATAAAGAGTATCTACAGTCATTTGGCGTGTGCTGATGAACCTTCAAATCCAATGAATGCCTTACAGCTCGCAACTTTTAAAAATTGTACTGATCAATTACAATTGGCCCTCCCATACGTGGTGCACAGACATATACTCAATTCTGAAGGAGCGGCGTATTTTCCAGAAGCGCAATACGATATGGTCCGTTTGGGGATCGGACTATTTGGAGTTCATCTAGACCCAGAAGTGGAGAGTAAGCTCAAACCAGTAATGAGTTGGAAAAGTCATATCTCACAACTCAAGCACCTCAAAAAAGGAGAATGTATTGGTTATGGGTGTTCGGATAGGCTAAATGCAGATACGCAAATCGCGATCATTCCTGTAGGATATGCCGATGGTTTTAAGCGCAATTTGAGCAATGGAAAAGGTGGGGTGTATATCGATGGCGAATTTTGCCCAACGATTGGCAGGGTTTGTATGGACATGATCATGGTAGTGGCTCCAAAAGCAAATTTGCAATCTGAGGTTGAAATCATAGGCCCCAATCAAACACTTACAAATTTATCGAACCAGGCTCAGACAATACCCTATGAAATATTGACTAGTATTTCCCCTCGAGTTGAACGTACCTATATAAATGATTAAATTTTTTACATTGCATTAAATGGAAAGTATACAAGACCAACTTCTGCAGCTCATTAAAGCAAAACTTCCCCAAGGGGAATCATTGGGCAATGTACTTAGTGATACTTTGCACATAAGCACTGATGCTGCTTACCGGCGTATGCGCAATGAAACTGCACTTACCATAGATGAGCTCAAAAGATTGTGCAAGGCTTTCGATATTTCTTTCGATTCATTGATTCAATTACAAAAAACCAATGTCATTTTTCGGTATACGCCCCTAAATGCCTACGACTTTTCATTGGAGTCTTATTTGGAAGGTATCCTTGAGGCATTCGAGCGACTAAAGCACCTCGAAGACCCCAAAATCATGCTTACGATCAACAATACGCACTTTTTTCAGCTCTTAAACTTCCCGCAATTAGTGCGCTTTAAGTTGTTCTTTTGGGCCAAAACACACTTGCAAATCCCGGACTATAAAAATGTGTTGTTTCATCATGAAAAAACAACCGAACGTGCCTTTGAATTGGGGAAGTCCATACTGCAAGCTTATAATACCATCTCTTCAGTAGAAATTTTCGACCCAGAGCTTATGCGTGGGTTTCTACGACAAATATTGTATTATTTCAAGTCAAATCAATTTGAAGACCCAAGTTATGCCCTTTTTCTTTGCGATCGATTAATGATGTTTTCTGCCCATCTGAGGGCTCAGGCCGATTTGGGTAAAAAGTTTATTTATGGGACTCAAGCCCCAGCAAGTGGGAATTCCTTTGAAATGTATTTGAATGAAACCATCAATGCTGACTCTGCATTTTATTATGAAAGTAGGGGCAAGCAAGGCTTGTTCTTGTCTCATAACATTATGAACTATTTGCAAACAACTGATCCTCAATATGTGCAGGATGCCAAGCAGGTCATAGATAAGCAATTGGCCAACTCTAGTCTGATAAGCCTTGTCAATGAACGCGAACGCAATAATTTCTTCATTGAGTTTGAAAAAACAATTCTGAATTTTCGCAAGAAAATCGAAGCAGATATTCCGGAAATGGACTAGCACTTGCGTTTTTCGCAACTACCTAAATTTAGTTTCCGATATTCAGTTTTGATTGGTAGGGAATAAGGGTCAACTTTGTATCATAAAATTTATAATTATGAAAACAAATCAATTTAAACTATCAAGCTTGCTAGTAGCGATCTTTTTAGGCCTCGGTAGCTTACTTGCCCAACCGAACAATACAATTGCAGTTTCAAATCCGAACATTAATTCCTTAACTATCAAACCAGAGTCTGCTGCTAAAATGATGCGTTTGGAGCTCATCAAAATCAATAAATATAAGGTCTATGATGAATTTGATATGAACGAAATCATCAAAGCTAAAGAAGAGTATAAGGTGGGCTGTTATGGCCAAGCTTGTTTGGCCAAACTTGGAGAAGAGCTCAAGGTAGATTATGTCATGTCGGGTTCAATTGATGGTCTGGGCAATAAAATTGTCGTTACTATTAAAATTATTGACGTCAAAGGGCAAGCCTTGTATAAGTCTGCGGTGCGAGAATTTGACAATCAAGAAACTGAAATTCAACGCATGATAGAAATAGTGCTTTTTGAAATGCATGGGTTAACCGTAGATAAGGTGCTTAGCGATCGCTTGGCATTTAAGAACGAAATCATCACATCTAACAACGTTGGTAAGGTCAATAATTCGGGTCCACGAATCGGCGGGGCGGTTCTGACTGGCGATGTAAGAGATTTTGCCACTAGAGATGTGAAATATGGTGGTTTAGGCATTCAACCATTTACTTCCATGATTGGTTATCAAATAGAAGGCCAGTATGTAGGAACCGAAAATTTCTCTGCACTTGTTGAAGGAATTATTAATATTTCTGGACTTGAACAAAGTCAGTTCATTCCATCTTTCTCTTTGTTGAATGGTTTTAGATTTGGAAAAGGAAATTATGAATTCGCTTTTGGCCCAAGGTTTGGTATTTCATCTACCTCTTATGGGTACTTAGATCTTGACGGTACTTACGGAATTGAAAACAGATATTTTACAGCACAAGAGTGGGATATCTATGCCAATGAAAATAATATCCTGGACCAAAACAACAATATCTTGGCCAACCCTGGCTTTGAAACACATTTTGACAAGGATGGCGCCAAACGCTTGAGCACGTCTTTCTTGATTGCTTTTGGAAAAACTTTCCAAGCGGGCGCACTCAATGTACCGGTAAATATTTTTTACAGTTCACAACGAGGTGGCGGATTCTTAGGGGTTAACATGGGTTTCAATGTTCAAAAAAGTAAACAACCAATTAATAAGCAAAGTCCGCAACGTTATTATTAATTTTGCGTATAACTGAATTTTAAAACTATGAAATCAACTATATTCTTTAGAATTTGTTTGATGCTCACACTTGGCTACTTCGGTAGCCAAAGTGTTTTTGCTCAAGCACCAAATACTGCAACGCCCCTAACTGATACCACCAAATATATTGTCACCAAAAACGATGGCAATGAATTCGTTGGATACATCCTTTCCGATGACGGCCGAGAAGTACTCATTGAAACACAAATGTTGGGAAAGGTCTTCATCCCTAAAAGTGATATCAAATCGATTCGAAAATTGGATTATTCAGAAGATGTACAAAAAGACGGTGAGGTAAATAGCCCTGGGGTGTTTACCACACGTTATCAATTTACCACCAATTGCTTTCCGATAAAAAAAGGAGAGAATTATGCCATGGTAAATCTTTATGGTCCGGAAGTACATTTTGCGGTGCACAAAGATTTCTCTGTTGGTGTGATGTCCACATGGATTGGTTCTCCGATTGCCCTTGCGCTTAAATATACTCGAGGCACCGCAAATCCAAAAATCAATTATGGAGTTGGGGCTTTACTTGGCACTTCCGGTTACTTAAATTCGGGCCGTGGAAGAGGAGGTTTGTATTGGGGAATGGTCACCTACGGAGATCGCCGTTCAAATGCAACCCTATCTTTGGGATTCGGTCATTTCAATGATGGCAATGATTATACGTATCCGGTGCAAATTCTTACACCAGGTACGTATGTTTCTATCAATGGGGAGTATCCTGATATTCCAATCCAAGGAACTACCGAATTCAAATCAGGAGTAAAATTAACTGCGCCAATCATAGGTTTGGCGGGTCAAACCAAAGTGGGTAAAAAAGCTAGTTTTATTTATGATTGTATGTACGTTATGGCAACCAACAATACCAATAATGGAACACAAAATATTGAATACCAATACGATCAGAATAGTTGGATCTTACAACAAGTAGTGGTGGGCGATTGGCAAGTGGTAAATCCTCAACAAAATATACTGATTATTATGCCAGGCATGCGTTTTCAGCGTACCGAAAGTAAGGCCTTTCAAATTAGTTTGGCAGGTGTAATTACTGACGGGAATTCTTTCCCATTGCCGATGGCAAGTTGGTTTTATAAATTTTAATATCGTAACATGAGCAAGTTGCTCATTTTATTCATTTTTCAGTCTTGGTGGCTATCGCTATTGGTAGCCACTGTTTTTTTTCTTGTTGTCATCATTTTTATTCGCCGCAGGGTAGAAACTTCAAGGCGAAATCAAGTGCGGTTGGAAGTAAAAATTGCCGAACGAACAAGAGAAATTCGTTTGCAAAAAACCAAAATTGAAGAGCAAAAGCGTCTTTTAGAGGAAGAAAAAAACAAGGTTGATGAGCAACAGGCACTCTTAAAAATTGAAAAAGACCGCACAGAGCAATGGCTCCTGAACACACTGCCTTCTCAAGTCGTCATTGAACTCAAACGAAACGGCAAGGTAAAAGCACAAGCTTTCAAACAGGTTTCAATCATGTTCACAGACGTGGTCGGTTTTACTCGAATATCTGAGTCGATGAAGCCGAGTAGGATAGTATCCAAATTGGATATATTATTTCAAAAGTTTGATGAAATCATTCAAGCCAATAATCTTGAAAAAATCAAGACGATTGGCGATGCCTACATGTGTGCAGGAGGTGTTCCGGTTGAAAATTCAACCAACCCAATTGATGCATGTTGTGCAGCACTTCAGATACAAGCCTTCATGGATAAACTCAAGTACGAAGCGATCGCAGATCATGAAGATTATTGGGAAATTCGGCTAGGCATCAACACTGGGCCGGTGATTGCTGGAATTATTGGCAACATTCGTCTTGCTTACGACGTTTGGGGGTCATCGGTGAATTTGGCGCAACGTATGGAAATGCTTGGCGAACCCGGTAAAGTGACTATTACGGGCAATACTTTTCAGCACATTGAGCCTTATTTTGAGTATGAGTATAAGGGCAAGGCCCTTACCAAGTCTCGGGTGAAAGTGGACATGTACGAGGTGCAGCGTATCAAACCTGAACTTTCGATCAATGGAGAAGGTCTTTATCCCAATACGAGGTTTGAAGAAATTAAAAAACTCCATCATTACAGCTCGATTAAATATTACAAAACCGAACATTATGTGATGGGCATCCTTAGAAAAAATCTTTCTGAGAGCTTGTATTACCACTCCATTAACCACACCAAAGATGTGGTTAAATCCGTAGAACGCATTGCACTTTTAGAGGGGGTAACCGACGAAGGTCTCTTTTTACTAAAAACAGCAGCACTTTTTCACGATGCTGGGTTTATTGAGCAATATGACCACAACGAGGCCATAGGCGCTCGAATGGCCCAAGAAATTTTGCCAAAATATGGCTATACTGAATTGCACGTCAAGACGATTGTGGAGCTCATCCATGCTACAGAAATACCACAGCGTCCTATCAATAACTTACAAGAAATTATTTGTGATGCAGATCTAGATTATCTCGGTCGTGATGATTTTGAAGAAATAGCAGACAAATTATGTCAAGAATTGATAGAAATGGGCAAGATAAAAACTCGCAAAGAGTGGGATGAAATACAGGTGAAATTCTTAAGTCAGCACCTGTACTTTACTACGACTGCAATTCAATCGAGACGTCAGAAGAAATTAGAAAATTTAGAGCTTGTCAAAGCGAGATTGGCCGCAGGTAACTACACAGACTAACCCAAATTAAAGGGTTTTTACATTGCGATGCTTACCAGACTTATTTTTCGTTTGAATCCGATAATTATAGGAGCAATTCATTATGGCTCTGTTCAAAGATTCAGGGCTGTGAATACGTTGGTCGTACATGTAGGCTAATTCAACGCTGTGTGGCCCATCAAATGAATAAGCCAAGCCAAAATTCCATCGGATCCGATTCAAATGATATCCCACTTGACCATCCATTGGGCCTGTAAAAAACTCTGCTGAGAAATTTGGTTCTAGTGCCGATTTTTTCGGGTTGTACGAGACCGTAGGTTTGATTCTCAATGCTTGACCAAATTCTGTTTCAAAATTACTGGCAAGTCTGTTACTAGAATATTGGTAACGCAGCCGCAAACCTAATTGAACCCTTTCTATTTCATGACTCAATTGAAGATTGCAATTCAAACGGTGTTTGGTCACAAAAGTCCCTGACTTAGATTGATCGGCAATGATGCGGTAATCAATTGACGGCCGCAGGTACTTATTAATTTTATATTTATATGACACTTGTGGAAACACTGTACTAAGGCCTTCAGCATCAAAACGTGTACTAAGGTCAAGTCCAATGTATTGTTTTTTGTCAATTTTTAGGCTAATTCCAGCTTCATTCCATACCTGAAACACGGTGCTGTTTTGCCCAAGGCTCCCAAAAGCAAGAAAAATAAATACGCCAATAATGCACTTCATTATCTCAATACGATAATTTCACCGAGATCAACGGTATTGTTTTTGCCAACTTCAACGGTAAATTTTGCAGTCGGTTCTTTGGTATAATAGTCGTCGTCATTATTGGTCACAGAATTGCCAGTATGAAAGATTTCATTGTAAGCAAAAACTGTGTAAGTACCCGGGAATAAATAATCGAAACTAAACGACCCATCGTAATTGCATTCAATTTTATCGTCAAAAATGCTGTCTTGGGTGCCATAGATGATATAAACATCTTCTGTGGCTGCCGGATAACTTACCGTTTGTGATAATACACCGTTGATGTACAGTTTTTCATTGATGGTCAGTTTGCCAGTAATTTTACTCCGACCACCAACGCCTTCATATTTTTTACAACCATTCAAACCAAAAAATAGAATGGTAAGACTCAAGAGTAAAATGGACCTTTTCATAATTTTTTTTTCGCAATGTTAACAAAAAAACAACTTTTCACAAGTTATTGCGTCTATTTGTTTGGATAAAAATTGATATTTAAGTAATATTGGTACCGCTAAACCAAGCTAAATGAAACACTTACTACTCTCTCTTCTTTTTAGTTTCCCGTTTCTTGCGTTTTCGCAAGTTGTCATCAATGAATATTCATGTTCAAATGTAAGCGGGCCTACCGATGCTTATGGCCAACGCGAAGACTGGATTGAGTTGTATAATACTACCGGAACTACCATTGACCTTACGGGTTGGTATTTATCAGACAAGGCAAGCAACCTCACCAAATGGCAAATTCCGAGCGGTACGATTGCGCCAAACGGTTTCAAAATGGTTTTTTGCTCCAAGCGCAATACCGTAAACGGTAATGAATACCATCCAAATTTTAACCTTTCTCAAACTTCGGGAGATTGGATCATACTTTCAGACCCGGCTGCTACCGTAGCAGATTCTTTTAAAATTGTACATCTGACCAAATCTAACCATTCTGTTGGTCGTTCAAGTAATGGTGCCAATGATTTTAAGTTATTTACAACCCCCACTCCCAATGCAAATAACGTAGGTGGGGTTAATTTTTACCCCCCCAAGCCTGTATTTAGTTTACAAGCTGGTTTTTACAGTGGCCCACAAACCGTAACCATTACCTGCGCTGACCCTACTGCTACGATTCGCTATACTTTAGATGGTACGGATCCTGTAGCTTCTTCCACAGCCTATTCCGGGCCGATATCAATTCCCACTACAAAAATCTTGCGCGCGGCGGCCTTTGGCACCACCTTGACATCATTTATTGAAACCAATACTTATTTCATAAACGTGAATCACTCCATTCCGGTGGTTTCTGTATGTAGCCAAGGGGTATACTCACTTGTGGCTAATGGGAGTCAAAATCCACCAAACCGCATTGGTTCTTTTGAATTATTTGAACAAGACGGAACCTATATCGATGAGGCAGAAGGAAACTTCAATAAACACGGTAATGATTCTTGGGCTTATCAACAAAGAGGTTTTGATTTTATTTGCCGAGACCAGTATGGACACAATGGAGACATTGAACATTTAATTTTTCCAGAACGGACACGAGATGCCTATCAGCGCCTGATTCTCAAACCGGCGGCAAACGATAATTATCCTTTTTCCAATGGTGGCGCCCATATCAGGGATGCATATGTACACACCTTGTCTGATAGAGCAGATCTAAAATTAGATGAGCGAACTTGGAGGCCATGTGTGTTATATCTAAATGGCAATTACTGGGGTGTATACGAAATTCGTGAAAAAGCTGATGACCACGACTTCACGGACGAATACTACGACCAAGGGAAATACGACTTGTATTACCTCAAAACTTGGGGAGGCACTTGGCAAGAATACGGTTCTCCAAATGCAACACCGGCCTGGAATAGCCTCAAGAATTTTGTGGCCAATAACAACATGGGTAACCCAGCCAATTTTGCCTATGTAGATAGTTTATTTAGTTGGAAATCTTTGATCGATTATTTTGTTCTCAATTCTGTTACAGTTACTACAGATTGGCTCAACTGGAATACCGCATGGTGGAGGGGTCTTGACACCACCGGTGACCATAAAAAATGGGGCTATGTATTATGGGATTTAGACGCAACCTTTGGCCACTACATCAACTATACTGGCGTGCCAAGTACTCTACCGAATGCAGATCCATGTAATGTGGAAAATCTACCTAACCCAGGAGGTCAAGGCCATACGTCAATTTTGCAAAAGTTGATCAATGAGAATCCGATGGTAGAGCAATATTACATTGCACGCTACGTTGACCTTATGAATACCAAATTATCCTGTTCTTTCATGATTCCGCTTTTGGATTCCATGCTTGCAGAAATTGAACCCGAAATGCCCGCACAAATTGCAAAATGGGGTGGCTCGATGACTACCTGGCAAAATAATGTGCAGGCCTTGAAAAACTATATCAATACCCGTTGTACTGCCCTTACTCAAGGCTTGATAGATTGTTATCAGTTAACCGGGCCATTTGCCACCACCTTTGATGTAAGCCCAGCTGGAGCGGGACAAATTAAAGTCAATTCAATTTACCCACCAAACTACCCTTGGACGACAGATTATTTTGGAGGTATTCAAACTAATGTTGTTGCCAAACCAAATCCTGGGTTCATGTTTAGCCATTGGACGATCACCAATGGGCCAATGGGGCTTGCCAATACTTTAGATTCCAATTTTGTAAATATCAACGGCCCTGAGACGATTGTGGCGGTTTTTGTACCAGATGTTCCTGATTTAGATGGGGATGGGTGTTTAAATGTCGACGAAATTCTTCTTGGCACAGATCCAAACAATCCAGATACTGATGGCGACGGTGAAAATGATTGTGCTGAAATAGGCAATGTAGGCTCTCCTCTCGACACCGATGGTGACGGCATCATCGACGCCCTCGAGTCGTCTATTTTTGATACAGATGGTGATGGCGTGATGGACGAAATGGACCCTGACAATACCAATCCATGTATTCCAAATCCAAATGCTGGACCTTGTGACCAAGATGGCGATGGGCTTACCAATAGTCAAGAGGCTACCGCAGGTACCAACCCAACCAATCCAGATACCGATGGCGATGGCATCTCTGATGGGGCTGAAATCACCAACGGATCGGATCCGCTCAACCCTTGTGACCCTGATGATACCTTGCCAGGCTGCCAAATTGACTCAGATTTTGATGGCCTCACTGATGCACAAGAAGCAATTCTAGGCACCAATCCTAATAATCCTGATACCGATGGCGATGGCATCAATGACGGCACAGAGGTGGCCAATGGCAGCAATCCATTAGATCCTTGTGATCCGGATGGCAGCAGCCCTGAGTGTGCTACAGGAGTATTCTTCCCAACTGCTTTTTCTCCGAATGGCGTTGGTAACGGCCTCAATGAAGTTTATCAGATCATTGCCGGCAAGGATGTAGCTTCGTTAAATTTCAAAGTTTTAGATCGTTGGGGGAATTTGATTTATTCTTCTACCAATAAGCAATTCAAATGGGATGGCACCTACAAAAGCAAACCATGTAACAGTGGTGTATATGCTTACATTTGTGACGTTACCTTTGAAAACGGAACCACTAAAAAATATACAGGTAATATTACCTTAATCCGATAAGCAATGAATTTGAAAGGAACACTCTTAAGTGCATTGCTCCTGGCGCTGGGTCTTTTGAATTACGTTGGGGCTCAAGATTTTCATTTGACCCAAGCAGATCGAACTATCTCATTTTTAAATCCTGCTTTTGTTGGTACCTACAGGGGCTATGAGAAACTCACGCTGCTCAATCGCAATCAATGGATAGGTTCAGGAACACAGTTCTTAACTAGTTATGGCATGGCAGAATTTACTGCTGGTCGTTCTAATCAAAAGAACCGTGCTTATGCTGGAATTGCAGCGGCTTTCAGTAATGACGTAGGTGGAGATTCTCGCATGACTCAAAAATCATTCGGAATCAATACCTCAGGGCATATTCCGCTGGCAAAAGGGCATTGGCTCGATGCCGGATTACAAACTGCCATTCAACAACGTTCAGCAGACTTCAGCAAGTTATTGTATTATTCTCAGTGGAATGGGTCAAGCCTAGATCCGAGTGTTTTTTCTGGAGAAGAGAATGATTTTGCAAATTTTGCTTTCGTAGATGCCGGTCTAGGTCTTGCCTACAGATACGAACCAAATTCTCGAGGAGAGCTCCGAGATGGTCAATGGTCTATTCAAACTGGGCTTTCAATCCAACATGTAAACCGTCCACGCTTGCAATACAATACCTTATCGGCAGATCGCCTTTATCAAAAATTTGTTGGCTTTGCAAGCTTTACACTGGGTCTCAATGAGGTTTCAGCAATGCATATTTCCTTGACCCACCTCAGGCAAGGTGGTCATAATGAAACCATGCTAGGAGCTATGTATCGAATGCAATTACTTGGAAGCTCGCAGATTACCAATGAGGTAAGCACAAAATACTTGACTACCGGTCTGTATTTCAGATCTAGTGCAGCTATAGCACCATATTTCTCCATAGATTTTGGTGCTTTTGACTTAGGGATGTCTTATGATGCAGATTTGGGTTCAGCTTCCGCTGCTTACAGACATTCAATTGAGGTGAATGCTGCCTACACTTTTACTAAGAAATCTGCATTTAAAGGTAATCGTTTGCGCTAAGGTGCTTTTTCCAAAGTTCTGCCTGCTCCTTGTTTAATACCCTTGGCATTTTATTTTGCCCGCCTAATTTACCCATACTCTCCATAAAATCGTAAAACACTTGGGTGGGGAATAGTTTTATTTTTGGCAAAGGCATACTGTGTTTGCGTACATACGCATAGTCGTCATTGATCTTTTGTAATTGCCTATCGATGGCTGAAATAAGCTCATCGGCATCAATTTCTTGATCACAACCAAGGCACCAACAGTGCTGTAAGTTTTGCTCGTCTGCATGTATGGTGTATTCTGAAATTGACAATCCTTCCTTTTTACAAACAAAAAGCAAAGCATTATTGATATTGTCTAAAGAGAGATGTTCACCACAAAGGCTCAAAAACTGCTTGATGCGGCCCGTTATTTTTATTTCATGGGTAGTGGTGTCGATAAATTGGATGAGGTCGCCAATCATGTAGCGCCAAAGCCCTGCGTTGGTGGAAATAACCAATGCATAATCTATCCCGGGCTGAACTTCACTAATGGTATAGGCCTGATATAAGTCTATAAGTTCACCAGAAGGTGTAAAATACTCCGTATTAAACGGAACAAACTCGAAGAATATACTATTGTTCATCAGTAGGGTCATACCACTGTTTTTGGGACTCGTTTGGTATGCAAAATATCCCTCACTCGCCAAATAAGTATCGAGTAAAATGACAGGACGACCGGTAAGTTTATTAAGTCTTTCAACAAATGGATCCATGAATACACCGCCATGCACATACACATGAAAGTTAGGCCAAATGTCGTGGATACTTTTTAGTTGATAGTGCGAAACAATCTCTTCAATTAACAGCACACACCAACTCGGGATGCCGGCCATAATACCAATATCCCAGTTTGGTGCTTCTTTTACCATTTGGGGCAACTTGGCTTTCCAATCACTGAGGTTAGTTATCTTTTTGTTTGGTTTTGTGAAGGGGGCTGCAATGAGCGAGGTATGCTTTTTGAGGATTCCGCTCAAATCCCCTTCGTAGTGTTGATTGATTTTTTTTAATTTGGTGGAGCCCCCAACTGCCAGCATTTTAGCATTGTAAAACTCATCGGGTAGGTTTAATTCGTGCAGGATAGAAAATTGCCTTAGAGATAACCGCTGAAAAGACCTGATCATTTCAGTACTTACTGGAATGCGTTTGCTTGGTGATCCTGTTGTACCGGAGGATAGTGCAAAGTATTTTATTCTCCCTGGCCAAATATGATCCTTCTTTCCCTCAATCGTTTCCTTCAACCACCCTTGATAAAATGCTTCATAATCCGTAATAGGAACAGTGCGTTGGAAACGCGAAACAAAATCATTTTTTGCCAGTAAAGACTTGAATTGGAATTGAATTCCGAAAGCGGTTTTTTTAGAAGATTCAATGTTTTTGCGTAGCGCTTCGAGTTGTTGTTTGTAATCTGCCCGAGTACGGGTTATCCGCTTGAAACTTATAGCGGTACTACGTTGAATAAGCTTTCCAATTATAGCCATTTAATTCATAGCCGATTAGTGCAGGCTTCACACAAAAATAAAGAGAAAACAAGTGCGTTCTTACTACACTTTATTTTAAATTTGTAAAAAACTCAACTATGCAGACTAAAACTTTCATCGTTCCTCATGATTTCACTGCGGTGGCCGATATCGCCCTACAACATGCCATTGCAACTGCCAAACCGCTAAGCGCCCAAATACAGGTACTGCACGTTGTTTCTAAGGAAACTCAAATTCCTGAGGCCTTGGCTCAACTTGAGAATATCATTGGCAAGTTTGAACATGAAGGAGTGCAGATGCACCCAAATGTGCGCATCGGAAGTATTTTTGAAGATATAGGCGCATTTGCGGCTGAGCACCAAGCAGAACTCATCGTTATGGGGACTCACGGCGCACATGGTTGGCAACATATTACAGGAAGCCATGCGCTCAAGGTTGTAACTAGTTCTCAAGTTCCTTTTGTCATTGTGCAAGAAAAAGCAGTAAAACCAACCGGATACGATTCGATTGTTGTCCCAATGGACTTACATAAAGAAACCAAGCAAAAATTATCCATTGTTGCAAATTTGGCTAAGTACTTTAATTCAAAAGTTCATGTAGTTACTCCTGCTGAATCCGATGAATTTTTACGCAATCAAGTAAAATCCAATATTACATTCTCAGAAGGATTTTTCAAAGATCGTGGCATTGAAATGACCAGCGCAATTGTCCCAAGTGCTGGATTTGATAAAGAAGTGGTCAAATACGCAGTAAGTGTAGATGCCGACCTCATAGCAATTATGAATCTTCAACGCAATAGCTTGGTTGCGGCCTTAGGTAGTAACCACGAACAATATATCATTACAAATGATGCTTTGATACCAACCTTAATTGTGAATCCGATTCACTTAGGTTCTGATTACAGCAATATGTTCTCTATGTAAGCATGCCAAAACTCACTTCTCTCAAAGAGTTTATCACAGAAAACCAGAAAGATTTTAACTATTCAACCTCTGATCTTTCTTGCTTACTAAGAGATATTGTTTTGGCAGCAAAAGTGGTCAATCAAGATATTCAAAGAGCGGGCTTACTTGATCATGTTTTGGGAGCTCAAGGCGTGGAGAATATCCAAGGAGAGGCCCAACAGAAGCTAGATGTCTTGGCAGATCAGGCTTTTATCAAATCATTTTTAGAAGGAGGAGTGGTTTGTGGTATCGCATCAGAAGAAAACGAGGATTTTTTAGCCTTTGATGCTACATCGTCACAAGCAGCCAACTATGTGGTTTTGTTTGATCCACTTGATGGTTCTTCAAATATTGATGTCAATGTCTCGGTGGGCACGATATTTTCTATTTATCGCCGAATTTCGCCCGTAGGCACTAAAGCAACTTTAGAAGACATGTTGCAAGCTGGCAACAAGCAAGTCGCCGCTGGATATGTATTGTTTGGTTCTTCTACCATGTTGGTATACACCACAGGAAATGGCGTCAATGGCTTTACCTTAGATCCAATATCTGGCGAATTCTTTTTGTCTCATGCCAACATGCAAATGCCTTTAAATGGCCGCTTGTATTCGGTCAATGAGGGCAACCTCAATGATTTTGACCCCCAACTTCGCGCTTACTTAGCATATTGCCAATCAGATGTAAATCAAACAGGCAAACCCTATTCTGGCCGTTATATTGGTTCTTTGGTTGCTGATTTTCATCGCAATTTAATCAAGGGAGGCGTTTATATATATCCTGCAGTGCCCTCAGCTCCTAAAGGCAGATTGCGCTTGCTTTATGAATGTAATCCTTTGGCCTTTATTGCCGAACAGGCTGGAGGCTTGGCTACCGATGGCAATCAGCGGATATTAGATATCGAACCCACTGAACTTCATCAAAGGGCAGCCCTTTATATTGGCTCGAAAGAAATGGTTGAAAAGGCTATGGGCCTAGTTTAAGACCTTGCCTTGAGGGTAATGGTATAATCCATCTCAACTACACTTGCTCCTGGATCTTTGTTGTATTTGACTTCGCGCTTGATGCGCTCTTTGATATCGTTTATTGTACGATCATCAATACAGGTAGTTACAGATTTTATACTCCTTACACCAATTACTTGCCCGTCGGCATTGACTTGTACTTTGAAACCAATGCGGCAATCAAAATCACTTTCATACTGAGGCAAACTTACGTTATTAAGCCTCACGCGGCCCTTACCGGACCCACGACCATTGCCAATGCCATCGCCGTCTCCATTGCCATTACCAGGGCCGCCAAAAGGCCCATTGCCAGAACCGTTGCCACCGCCGCTCCCGCCATTACCAAACAGATTGGTTGTTTGGGATGTGGTGGATGTGTTGTTGGTACCATTCGGTGAATTATTGTTATTGGAATTGCCACTGTTGTGCGAAAATTCTCCGTTTGATGACGTGGCAACCCTTTCAGATTGCTCTGCAGGTGGTGCTATTCTGCCAGAACCCGGCGTGCCACCCCCACGAGAGCCCCCCGCAACATCCTCGAGCGCAACATTATCAATTTGAAATTCTTCAATAACTTCGTCTGAACGCAAGGGTGGGGTATCCACCAATTGATCTGGCCTTGCATCGAAACGTATAAAGAAGGTGACCACCAATAAAAAAAGCAACCACAGCGTACTATAAAATAAAGATTTTTTAGCGTCTTGTCTGGCCTGAAGAAAATCCAATTGAAGTTGATCCATGATTCGAACTATATTAATTATTAACCTTCCTTGGTAGCGATGATCATTTTAAGGTCATTGAGCATACCAATCTTGAGAAGGTCTACCAATTCTTGCACTTGTGCATCATAAGGCAAGCGTAAAATAACGGTATTATCGCCTAATTTTTTGGTTTCGCTGATCAAGATACCTTCTATTTGATCCAAGGCAAATTCATCATTGTTGACAAAAAAATGACGTTGTTGGTTTTCGTCGAATTTCACCGTCAAGGTGACGTGCTGCTTTTGTGTTTTTTCATTGGCGTCTGACTTTGGAAGAGGCACCTTAATGACATTCGGGTTTGCCAAAGTAGAGATGATCAAAAAGAACAACAGCAAAAAGAACATGATGTCGCTCAATGCAGAGGTAGCTACTTCTGCATGGAATCTTTTATTTCGCTTTATTGCCATCTTTTGGGTCAATTAGTTTCACAAACTCCAGATTGATTTTTTGAATTGCGAGGGCATAGTTGTCAATGATCCCATTCAAAATATGGTAGGCGGTAAAAGCCAAAATACCCACTACCAAGCCTGATCCAGAAGAAATCATTTTTTCGTACAAACCACCAGAGATATTACCAATAGAGACATTCTCAGAAATGGAAATGTTGTAAAATATTTTAATTACCCCTGAAATGGTACCAATGAATCCGAGGGTAGGGGCAATTCCAGCAATGACACCTAAATGATTGACATTTTTCTCCATCTTACCAATTTCAATATTGGCAATTTTTTCCATGTTGGCTTCGATTTGTGTTACTGGCCTTCCAATGGATTGCACCCCTTCTTTAACAACCGTGCCAAATGCTGTTTGATCTCTATTGACAACATCTAAAGCACCGTTCATATTACCGGCGTTGAGTTGTGTTTGTAACTCATTGAGCAGCATCATGTTTTGTTTTGTCATGCGGCGGATATACAAAAAACGCTCAACTGCAACATAGGTAGTGTAAAATAGAAGCAGAGCGATTGGAATTAAAAAAACACCACCCTTCATTAAAAAGTCTATGGCAGAAATCTCTTCAACTGTTTTGAACGATTCTTCACTTGCGGCTGTTTCTACTTGTGCGTTAAGTAATCCTGTACCCATTATAAAAATGGTTACTAAAATGTGTTTGTTTGTATACTTCATCATTGGGTTCTAATTTGGTTCGATAAAATTAGCAATTGCCCTTAGGCAAGTTTTCATTGGCGATTGGAGATATTCACACTCTATTGTTATTTATAACGTTGAATTTCTAAAAGGTCACAATAATTTTCCTTGAACTTATTACTTTGCTTAATTTTGCAGCCCCACATGGAACACAACACCTTTATCAAATCCCTTGCCAAACATCCGGCCCTAGACCGCAGCGCAGCAGCTCTCAAGGCCAACGATGCCCGCTTGCATTGGAAAGGATTGGTGGGTTCTGCTAAATCTTTGATGTCCTTAATGGTAGCAGGGCAAGTACCGGGAACACATCTATTCATTCTTTCAGACAAAGAAGAGGCTGCTTATTTTCTAAATGATTTTGAAGGGATCTTCCCTGAAGATAAGCGTATACTTTTTTACCCAGCTTCATACAGAGTTCCGTATCAACTAGAGCAAACTGATAATGCCAATGTTGTTGCAAGGGCTGAGGTACTTGAACAATTAAGCGATCAAAAAAACACTTGGATTATTAGCTATCCTGAGGCATTGTTTGAAAAAATACCAACAAAGAAAAATTTAGTCAAGCATACCATGCGCTTGGAGGTGTCCAAGACCTACAGCACGGATTTTCTCAATGAGCTGTTGCTTGAATACCATTTTGAACGAGTCGATTTTGTATATGAGCCGGGCCAATTTTCTATACGCGGAGGCATTCTTGATATTTTTTCCTATGCCAATGAAAATCCATTTCGCATTGAATTTTTTGGAGATGAAATAGAGCGCATTTGCACCTTTGACCCCGCAACGCAACTATCAATTGTTAGTCATCAGTTTTTTAATGTGGTGCCAAATATCCAAACAGGCGAAAGTCTTCAAATACAAGAAACATTTCTAGGATTTATTGGCCACAATGCTACATGCTGGTTTTCAGATGTGGCGCGCACCTATGAAGTTTTAAAACGGGAATACGAGCGCGCCGTAGAAATACATAGCCAACATGAAGGCCCTGTGAGTTACGCACTTCCTCAAGATAAATTCTTTTCACATTTAGAATTTGAACAGCAGCTACTAGCACACCGCACCGTTGAATTTGGGCCAATATTCAAATTCGATGCCACACATCAAGAGCAATTTGATTGTCTTCCTCAGCCAAGTTTCAATAAAGATTTTGAACGACTTCATACCGATTTAATGGCCCGAAAGGCCGAGGGCTACCAAAATCTAATCTTTTCAAATCAGCCAAGGCAAATTGAGCGTCTTTATCAGATTTTTAGTGACATAGGCGTGGAAGGTGAATTCAGTGCGATGCCCTTGGCGCTACATGAGGGGTTTATATTTCCAAGTCTGAAGTTGGTTTGTTATACAGATCACCAACTCTTTGAACGTTATCATCGATTTAGGTTAAAAGAAGGGTTCAGGCAAGCCAAGCAGGCCCTGACAATCAAAGAAATCTATCAGCTTCAAAAAGGTGATTACGTCACACACATAGATCATGGTGTTGGCCAATTCTCAGGGCTCGAGACTATTGATGTAAATGGTAAGCCTCAAGAAGCAATTCGGTTGGTGTATAAGGATGGCGACGTACTTTATGTGGGTATACATTCCTTGCACCGCATCTCTAAATTTACTGGCAAAGAAGGCAGTGCTCCAACACTCAATAAATTGGGATCTCAAGCTTGGTCAAACTTAAAAAACAAGACCAAGAAAAAAATTAAAGAATTGGCTTTTGATTTGATCAAGCTTTATGCGCAGCGACGTAGCAAGCCTGGTTTTTCATTTGCACCGGATAGCTATCTGCAAAATGAGCTCGAGGCTTCATTTATGTTTGAGGACACCCCAGACCAATTCAAGGCAACCCAAGATATCAAAGCAGACATGGAAGCCCCTCGCCCCATGGACCGTTTGGTGTGTGGAGATGTTGGATTTGGCAAAACTGAAGTCGCTATTCGCGCTGCTTTTAAAGCCGTTACAGACTCTAAGCAAGTAGCTGTATTGGTCCCGACAACCATTCTCTCATTACAGCACTTTCGAAGTTTTAAAAGCAGGCTTGCGAGCTTTCCAGTGACTGTAGATTACATCAATCGTTTTAAATCTGCCAAAGAAATCACCGAAACGCTTAAAAAATTAGCTGCCGGGCAAATTGATATCTTGGTAGGCACCCATGCCTTGGTGGCGGAGCGTGTTAAGTTCAAAGATCTAGGTCTGATGATCATAGACGAAGAGCAAAAATTTGGCGTGGCCGTCAAGGACAAACTCAAGACACTACGTACTTCTGTTGATACCCTCACCCTGACTGCCACACCTATCCCTAGAACCTTGCAATTCTCCTTGATGGGCGCGCGAGATTTAAGCATCATCAATACACCACCACCAAACCGACAACCTGTATTGACTGAAATAATTTCTTTCAATGAAGAAACTATCCGCGATGCCATTGCCTATGAGGTGGGCCGAGGGGGTCAGGTATTTTTTGTGAATAACAGACTTTCTAACATCCGGGAGCTTTCTGGTATGATACAGCGCTTGTGTCCTGGGGTAAGGGTTGGGATTGGCCATGGCCAAATGGACGGCAAACAACTTGAAAAAGTGATGCTCGATTTTATTGAAGGCGCCTATGATGTTTTGCTTGCCACCACGATCATTGAATCTGGGATTGATATTTCGAATGCCAATACCATTATCATTAACGATGCCCATCAGTTCGGATTAAGTGACTTACACCAACTGCGTGGTAGGGTAGGCCGCAGCAATAAAAAAGGATTTTGCTACCTGATTGCACCTAAGTTCAGCATCATGACCTCAGAGGCGCGCAAACGTCTTGAAGCACTTGTCCAATTCTCAGATTTAGGATCTGGATTCAACATAGCCATGAAAGACCTCGATATTCGCGGAGCAGGGAATATGCTTGGCGGTGAGCAAAGTGGTTTTATCGCTGAAATAGGTTTTGAGATGTATCAAAAAATTCTCAATGAGGCCATGGAAGAATTGCGTCAGAGTGAATACAAAGAACTTTTTGACGAGCGTGTTACAGACCAATTCAATGGCTTTGTACAGGATTGCATTTTTGAAACTGATATGGAAGTTCGTATACCAGATCAGTATGTAAATCAGGTGGCTGAGCGTCTCAGTTTATACCAAGCACTTGACAACCTCAAAGACAAAAAAGCTCTCGATAATTTTAAAGAGGGACTCATAGATCGTTTTGGCCCTCTGCCAAAGGAGGTCAAGGAACTGTTGTTTTCTTTTGAACTGCGTTGGTTGGCCCAAGCGCTTGGTCTAGAGCGGTTGGTCATTAAATCTGAGAAGTTGGTAGGGTATTTTATTGCCAACCCACAATCGCCTTTTTATGAAACTGCTGACTTTCAGCACATTTTGAGTAGCATCTTAGCTCAGCCTTCAGGCTATCGCTTGGTGCAAAAAGATGATAAATTGCGCCTGGTCATAGAACCAATCCGCCATATCAAGGACGCATTTGAAAAACTTCAAGTGCTACAAAAAGCATAGCACATATTACATTCTTAACTTAAGTCAATAAGATTTATTTCAAAAAGAATGCAACTTTGTGTGTAATCATTTGTTTTACTAAAAAAATAATTCTTAATAACATGAAAAATTTAGCAATTGGAATAGTTGGCGCTTTCGCCCTTTTTTCATTCGTAGCAGCTGAGGCTGGTTTGTGGTCAGTTGATGGTGCGCACTCTCGTCTAGGCTTTACTATTTTACACAATGGCATTACTAAAGTACATGGTAATTTTACGAAATTCACCATGGAAGTAACTACACCAAACCAAGACTTTAACGGGGCAACGATTATTCTAAACGCGGAGGCTTCTTCAGTCAATACAGGTATAGAGGCGCGTGATAACCACTTGCGCACTGCAGATTGTTTTGATGTAGAAAAATATCCGAGCTTAGCTTTTAAAAGTACTTCTGTGAAGGAAACCAAAACTAAGGGGACTTATACCATTGAAGGTGACCTTACCATGCATGGTGTAACTAAAAGCGTTGTAATGACTGGTGTGCATACAGGCAATAGTAAAAATTATAAAGGCACTCCAGTAGCTGGCCTGCACATTACGGGTGCGGTAACGCGTTCTGCTTTCGGCATGGGAGAAGTGAGTCCAGGTTTGGCTGATGAGGTAAATCTTGTTGCGGATTTGGAAGTAGTTCAAAACTAGTTTACCAATGAAATCGGCAGTTTTTTATCTTACTTTCCTTTTTAGTTTAACTGCTTTTTCTCAGGCATTTAAACTAACTGAAGGATATAAAATTTCTTTTTCAAATCCTGATGTAAGTGGCACTTTTGATGTCATGAGCAGTTCGTCCTTGTATTTTGACGAAGCTAAATTATCCAATTCAAAGTTGAGCTTTAAGATTGAAGTCGCCTCTATCAATACTGGCAATGGATTGCAAAATAAACATGCCAGAGGCGAAGAATGGTTTGATGCCGATACATACCCATATATCGAATTTACTTCGACCAAAATTGAAAAATCAAATGATGGTTATAAGGCCATTGGAAAATTGCAAATGCATGGCATAAGTAAAGAGGTCAGTATTCCATTTACTTTTTCAAGGAAGGGCAATAAAGCAACTTTTGTTGCTAAATTTAGCGTAAATCGATCCGATTACCAGATTGGCAAAAAAAATAGCGGGGTTGCTGAAACGATCAAAATAAATGCAAGCATTCCTGTGGTAAAAAAATAAAATATGACAAAGAAAATAATTTGGGCCTTATCTTCAGGTCTTTTAGCAGGTGGCGTTTCTTACGCCTATGGTGAAATGATTGAATCCCAACTCATGGAAGATTATTCCAATGTTGTTCCTACCTTGGCAATTTTTATTTCGTGCACGATTGCAACAATCTTGGCTACTTTCGGCCACTATTTAGCCATCAAGGTGCTTCCAAAAATAGGCGAATTTATTTTTGCCTTTTTATTTGCAGGCCTCTCGACAGCAAGCTTAATTGGAGTATTGGGTTTTACCTTTACCGACGGCTCTAATGAAATGCATCAGTTCATTTTTTATGGATACGCGATGCCTATGCATTTCTTCCCATTTTTAGCTTGGTACGTTTTCAAGCCGATATTTGAGAAAGATTAGCCATTATTTGGCACAATACTTGAAAGGATGCTTTGGCATCCTTTTTTTTTGAAAAAATGTGGCAAAATGACAACGAAATTGGGGAATACACGTATTATTTATGATGGTATATAGAATTACATTCTTGATTTTACTCATCGGATTTATTTATCCGACGTCATACCATGCTCAGTTGATTACCAACAATGCACTCAACCCCCAAGGTTTGGTTCAAAATGTATTGCTTGGAAATGGCGTTACGGTCTCAAATGTGACTTACAATGGGAGCCCTGTAGCCATTGCACAATTTACAGCGGCCAATACAAATCTTGGTATCAATAGCGGCATTGTGCTTACCACCGGTACCACTTTACCCAATGGCAATGGCCCACAGGGACCTAACAATGCTTCAGGAGCTGGGGTCGATAACAATATGGGCGGGTTCAATTTACTCTCTCAAGCCATTAATGGAACGCCAACCTTTAATGCAGCAATCCTGGAATTTGACTTTGTGCCTTATGCAGATACAGTTCGTTTTAAATATGTCTTTGGATCAGATGAATACCCTGAGTTTGCCCCGCCTAATAATACAACTTATAATGATGTTTTTGGATTTTTTATTTCCGGCCCAGGAATTACGGGTTTTCAAAACATCGCCAAGCTGCCAAATGGCGCTGTAGTTTCTATCAACAATGTGAATGCCATCACCAATCCCTTTTATTTTGTAAATAATGGCGACGGAAATACAGCCCCGTACAACCAAAGTGCACAATATATTCAATATGATGGTTTTACAAAGGTACTCGAGGCAGTATCTCAAGTGCAATGTGGGCAAACTTATCATTTGATTATTGCCATTGCCGATGTGGGCGACGGCCAATGGGACTCTGGTATTTTTTTAGAAGCAGCTAGTTTATCTACCATAACTCCAATTGAAATAAGCCATACACTTTCTCAACAAGTATTTACCAACCCTGATTGGATGGCAGAAGGTTGTGTAAGTGCAACCGTTACACTAGAACGCCAAGCCAACACCAATCAGGCACTGACCATTCCTATCCAATTGAGCGGCACAGCTACCAATGGCCTTGATTACTCTGGAGTGCCTGCCAGCGTCACATTTAGCCCAGGACAAACTACTGTTAGCTTCACGATAAATTCATTACCAGATGCAATTGCCGAGGGTCTAGAAACCCTAACGCTTACCTTTCCAATTGCCGACCCGTGTGGAAACATCACTCCACTCGTTTTAAATTTATGGATACAAGACAACCAACCGCTTGATTTAACCTTGAATGCACCTCCAATCGCTTGCCCCGGCGACCCAATAACCATTAGCGCCCAAATCAATGGGGGCCTAGCTCCTTTTATTTATCAATGGAGTACGGGGCAAAGTACGCAGAGTATCACCCTTTCGCCTACGAGCAACCAAACAATTTGGTTAGCAGTAACAGACGCTTGCTTGGGGGCGCCTACCTATGACACAATTTTAATAAGTGTCCCAAATTTCACCCCAATTTCACTTCAAACTAGTGCGGATATTGTGGAAATTTGCCCCAATATACCTGCAAATATTGGTGTAACCGCCCTTGGAGGGACGGGTCAATACACCTATTCCTGGACCACCAATGGTTTATTTAGTGGTAATGGTGATTCTTTACTAGTGATTCCAAATGCAACTACCACTTACCAAATTGAAGTAACGGACAATTGTGGCAATTCGGCTCAGGACTCCATTACCTACAGCATATTGAGCCCACCACTTAGTGTACAAACCAATGGACCTTTTCAAATCTGCCCCGGAGATTCTGTGCAATTGAACGTGAGTGCCAGTGGAGGCTACGGGACTTACTACTATTTATGGTCAACACAGCAAAGTACCCCACAAATTACCGTCGCCCCTCAAAATTCATCATCCTATTTTGTTCAAGTATCAGATGAATGCCAGACGTTTACTGTTTCTGCGGTTAGTCAGGTACAGGTGGTGCGGCCAATCGCCAATTTTTATATCCTAGAACAAAGCCCGATGCAAGGCCTACCCGTTCAGTTTGAAAATGCCTCTGTCAATGCTTGGTCTTATACTTGGTCTTTTGGTGATGGCAATGGGTCTTTTTTGGTGAACCCAAGCCATACCTATGGCAATTCAGGCCCTTACGAGATCACCTTGATTGCCACCGATCAGCAAGGATGTATCGATAGTATTTCCAAATGGATTGACATTGCACCCGAACGGTATATTTATCTTCCGAATTCCTTTACTCCAGACGGTGATGGCCTCAATGAATACTTTTATGGCCGATTTACCGGGCTGATGAGTGCGCGATTCTATATTTATAATCGTTGGGGAGAGCAAGTGTTTTTCTCTGATCAGCTGAATTTTGTTTGGGACGCCACCTACAAGGGTACTCCAGTTCAGGATGGTACTTATACTTGGTATCTCATCTATGAAATTAAAAAAGGCATTTTTGAAGACCTTTCAGGTCACGTGAATGTGATCCGATGATCTACAAACTAGAGCTTATTCGTTAGAAATAATTTCAAACAACTCATTGAGATTTGGAGAAATGATAATCTCTATACGGCGGTTTTTTGATTTATCAGAGGGGTCAACAGGATGGAATTCACTTCTTCCTGCCGCCATGATTTGAGTGGGTGCCATGTTGGAATTCGCTAACATGAGTTCAACAACTGAGGTGGCTCTTAAAACCGAAAGTTCCCAGTTATTTTTTGGCGAAACACTGCTGTTCAGTTTGTCTGTATCGGTATGCCCTTCTACGACAATTTCGAGGTCGCGTTCGGTTTCTAGTACCCTTGCAAGTTCGACAAGGGCTGACTTCCCTTCTTCTTCAATTTTTGTAGATCCTGAACCAAAGAGCAATTTGGCTTCTAGACTGACGTAAATTTTACCGTTTTTCTGTACGACGGTTAAACCTTGATTTTCAAAATTGCGCAAGGCATTGGCAACACGCGCTTTGAGTAATTGAATTTTTGCATCCTTCTTGCGAATGGCTTCTTCAAGTTCATTGACGCGTTTCTCTCGCTCGACAAGCAAGACTTGTTTTGCTTGCAATTCCTGATCTAACTTGAGCAGTGCATCCTCTTTACGTTGTAATTCTTTTGTTTTTTGTTCGAGCTCCGATTGCAAGGTTGCGGTTTCTTTGGCACTTAAATTTTTAAGTTTATCAAAAGAATTTTCTAGGGTGGCATATTGCGCTTCAAGGGTTTCTTGCTCTCGTTTGAGTAATCGAATTTGATTGCCAAGATTGTTAGTATCTCCGCGCAAGCGGCTTACTTCTTTGGCTGCGATATCATATTTGGTTTGAAGGTCTTTGGACAACACCTCATAGTCCGAACTGCTTTTTTTGTATTTGGCCAATTCTTCACTACAAGTTTTTTCACGCTCTAGTAATTCATTGTATTTCTTAGCGGGTACACAAGAGCTAAAAACATGGATTGCAAAAACGGAAAGAAGGAGCATTTTTTTCATAAGGTCTGCTTTTTTACAAAATTGCTTGTTATCTGAGTTGACTTTTTGCCTTTTTTATGTTTTTATAAACACTAGATATTGCATAAAGTAACACATTTCATCGATTTTTAGTCCAACGCGACTGAATTGCTTAACTTTGCCATATGAGTTCTAAGGCCCATCAAAAAAAGTTACAAGAAGCACAACAGTTGCTCAAAAGCAGTGACAACAATGCGCTCAATAGCGCCCTTGCTATTTATAAACAATATGGCACTCCTGAGGTTTTGCCCTTGATTTTCGAAACCTTAAAAACACAGGGTCGGGCCGAACAACAACTCATTGTTGGATTTCTATCTGATGTAAATGATATTAATGCCGTGGATGTTTTTATTGATTATTTACAAGATCAGACAGATGCCACTACAAGAAAACTGATTCTTTCGGCCATTTGGAATTCTAAACTTCCTTTTGATGAACACCTTCCATTCTTTGTCATGTTGGCTACCCAAGGAGATTATCTTGAGGCATTAGATTGCCTGACGATTATCGAAAATATGGCTGGGCCATTTGAAGAATCTCAACTTTTAGAGTCGCAATTGTTGCTCAAAGAATACATAGAAGATCGTGCCCCACAGAGCGATCAAAAGGCGCAAATTATGAGCGAAATAGCCTTCTTTATTAAAGAACAAAATGAAGGCATTGACGCAGATTTACTCATCGATAACGACTAAGCAATGAGTTCAATAGCGCTACAATCAATGACAGGTTTTGGTAAAGCAAACGGCCAAATCAATGATAAAAAAATTTCCGTAGAGGTTCGATCCTTAAATTCTAAGGGCCTAGATTTGAACTTAAAAATACCAGCTCAATATAGAGATCTAGAATCACCCATTCGCAAAATAATTACATCGCAGCTTGTACGCGGTAAAATGGATTTAAGTATCTATATAGAGAGTCAAATTCAAAGTGATAACGGTCAAATTAATGAAAAGGCAGCCACGGCATATTTTGAGAAATTAAAGTCACTCAACGAGCTCTGGGGTACACAAACCCAAGATTATCTTTCGTTGGTATTGCGCATGCCAGAGGTATTGAATGGCCAGCAAGAAGATATCTCAGATGAAGAAGCTGCAGTTGTACTCTCACTAGTTGAAAAGGCCTGTAGTCAGCTGCAAATTTTTAGACGTCAAGAAGGTCAAGGTTTGGCACAAGACCTTAGTGCTAATCTGGGGGCCATTAAGTCAGAATTATCAGAAATTCTACCCTTCGAAAAAGAACGTGTGCAGCAAGTGAAGGATCGAATTTTAAAAGGTTTGGCTACAATTGATGAAACTAGGCTTGATGCCAATCGACTTGAACAAGAAATGATTTACTACGTTGAAAAGTTAGATATTTCTGAAGAGAAGCAGCGCTTACTTCAACACATGGCCTATTTTGAAGAAACAATAAATCAAGAGGCAACTGGTAAAAAGTTAGGGTTCATTGCTCAAGAAATGGGAAGAGAAATCAATACGCTAGGGAGCAAGTGCAATCATTCAGAAATTCAACGTCGGGTGGTAATCATGAAAGATCACTTAGAAAAAATCAAAGAGCAGGTACTAAACGCACTTTAATATATGGCAAATCAGCTCAGTATAGTTATTTCAGCACCATCCGGAGCCGGTAAGTCTACAATTGTAGGTCAATTATTAAAAGAATTTCCTCAATTGGCATTTTCAATATCGGCTTGTTCAAGACCACCACGTGGAGAGGAACGCGACGGTGTACATTATTATTTTTTGGAACCCACCATTTTTGAACAGCGCATTAAAGAAGAGGCCTTTTTTGAATGGGAAGAAGTATACCCAGGGATGTATTATGGCACCCTGAATTCAGAATTGGAACGCATCTGGAACAACGGAAAAATAGTGGTTTTTGATGTTGATGTTTATGGTGGACTCCAAATTAAATCAAAATTAGGCACCAAAGCTTTATCTATCTTTATCCAACCCCCAAGCCTAGAAGTACTAGAGGAGCGCTTGCGCAAAAGACAAACCGATTCGGCTCAAAAAATCGAGTTACGTCTATCTAAAGCTTCCGAAGAAATGAGTTTGGCCTCTGGTTTTGATCAGGTGGTTGTCAATGATGATTTAATTCAAGCCATTGCGGAAGTTAAAAATCATATTTTGCAATTCATATCTCAATGAGGATAGGGCTTTATTTCGGTACATTCAATCCCATTCATGTCGGGCACCTGATCATAGCTAATCATATGGCCCAACACCCGCAAATCGATCAAATTTGGTTGGTAGTAACACCTCAAAATCCGCACAAAGAGAAAAATTCTCTTTTGGCTGATCACCTCAGATTAGACATGGTACGAGAAGCAATTTATGAGCACCCTCATTTGCACGCCTCTGACATTGAATTTAAACTGCCTAAGCCAAATTATACCATTTCTACGCTCACGCACCTCATTGAAAAATATCCAATGCACGAGTTTAGCTTACTTATTGGTGAAGATAACCTGCGCACCTTTCACAAGTGGTATAATTGGGAGCAGATCCTTTCAAAACATAAGATTTTTGTTTACCCGAGGGCTAGCCAGAGTGATGTGCCTTCTAAAGTTGAAGCCTTGAACCTTGAACACCCCCATATTCATTGGATCAATGATGTGCCTATATTGGGCGTAAGTGCTAGTCAAATAAGAGCACGTTTAGCCGCGGGCAAAGATTGTTCTTTCTTACTTACCGAGAGGGTCTTTAAGTATATACAAAATGGGGGGCTGTATAGAAAAACTGAACATTCAAAACAATAAAAAAGGGGAGCAGAGCCCCCCTTTTTTCAAGTAAGCATTTTGAATTATAGCTTTATAAATTTTTGTCTCTGGGTTCCAAAAGCATCCGTAAGTTCTACCAAATAAGTACCTGAAGCCAAGTTCGTTAAATCAAAATTTGCTGTAGCTTCTTGGGTTTGAATCTGTGTAAGTGTTTTGCCATTCATATCTTTAATAATAATGGAAGATAAACTGCCCAACATCAATCCGGTGACTTCAATGGAATTTTGTGCAGGGTTAGGTTGAACTCCAAGAGGTTGAACAACTTGTTCGATGATTCCACCTGACCCTACTACAATTTTGTATCCGTCAAAAGATACTGTCTGAGTAATTGGTGTTGGTGGAAGACCCGGCAGTAAAACAACCAAGACCGTTGCAGTGACATCTACAGTTACAGGAAAAACAGCAACAGAATCAGTGGTTCCAAAGATATTGGCACAGCCATTGGCACCACCTTGGTAAGTACAAGAACTTACATTACAAGCATAATCGAAACCCGGAGGAAGCCCTTGCATGGCATCTACCGTAAATTGTTGAATTACAGAGCCAACAAACTGTCCGCTTGGATCAATTTCTGGGGTAACCGAAGCAGGTACTTTAAAATTGATATCCGTTGAATAGGCTACATTTGGCAAAGCGGGCGGAAGATTTTGAGTGGTATCTGGCCAGATGCCATAGGTCGAATCCACAAAATTTGCACCTGGTGTACATGACTGCCCCCAAGAGAAAAGGTAAGTCATTGTAAATAAAGAAGAAAGTACTAGTTTTTTCATGGTGAGTGTTTAATGATTGAGGTAAATGTACAACTATTTTGAATTTAGTGTACTGGTAATTTTACCTACACTTTTTTATATTTTAAGCAATAGAATCCTTTAACTAACTTTGTGAGATGGTATTATATAACGTAACAGTAAGTATTGACCCTGAGGCTGCAATAGAATGGCTCGATTGGATGCGATCTAAGCACATCCCCGATGTTTTGCAAACGGGTTGCTTTTTAGAGTGTAAACTTTCACGAGTTAATGGTGAAGAAGAAGGTGGACAAACCTATGCTGTACTTTATTTGGCTAAAGATCAATTGGCATTGGATCGATACCAGCAAGATTTTGCACCCGCTTTGCAGCAAGAACACTTGTCGAGATATCAAGGAAGATTCGCAGCTTTTCGTACGACACTTGATGTCATTGAAGCCTTTGTGCCATGAATGTAAAACCCAAAAAACAACTTGGCCAACACTTTTTAAAAGATGCCGGCACCTGCCAAAAAATTGCCAATCAAATCATTTGGACCGATCAGACGCGTAAGGTCTTAGAAATTGGCCCAGGAATGGGTGCGCTTTCGAAATACTTATGGGAAATTCCAGAAATAGATTTATGGTTGTTAGACGTGGATATCGAATCCATAGATTACCTTAGATCAAATTATCCAAATCAAGCTGATCGCATTCTTTTTGGCGACTTTTTAAGGTTAGACCCCACCTCGATTTTTGGACAAGATTCCTTCATTGTAGTGGGTAATTTCCCATATAACATATCCTCACAAATACTATTTAAGTGCTTGGAATTCCGCAATCAAATTCCACAAATCATGGGGATGTTTCAAAAGGAAGTTGCCATCAGGGTGGCACAGGCTCCTGGCTCAAAAGAGTATGGAATTATAAGTGTCTTGCTACAAACATTCTATCAAATTACCTATTGTTTCACCGTTGACGAGCATGTTTTTATTCCACCTCCTAAGGTAAAGAGTGGCGTCATACGATGTGTGCGCAACGACCGAAATGCGCTGCCATGTAATGAAAAACTATATTTTCAGGTAGTTAAGTTAGCTTTTAATCAAAGAAGAAAAACCTTGCGCAACTCGTTGCGTTCCTTACTCAAGGATGCGCCATTGCCTCAAAAATTTGAGCAACAAAGACCTGAAAGGCTAAGCGTAGAAGATTTTATTGAACTGACGTGTTTTATTGAAAGCCTAGTCAATAAGGACTAAATCCATCTTGGGTTCCTTCGCCAATTTGCTGACCTTTACGAAACAACTTCTTACTCACTAGTTGTCCGTTTTCATTGTAAGCAAGCATGTAGCCATCCTTGAGTCCATTTTTGTATTGAATCTCATATACCAACCTTCCGTAGCGGTCAAATTGTTTGAAGGCTCCGTGTAGTCTGCCATAGCGGTATTGGGATACAATTGTAGGCACCACTCCTCCCGGATAATAATTGATCCATGTACCATGCTTGAGCCCATGGTAGTATTTACCTGTTTCTTTGAGTTGAAAATCGATTTGTGAATAGGATTCAAAAGATCCATGCAAGTCGCTAACTGTTTCTTTTAGCCCCATAATAGCTATGCCATCAGCTAGGTTCGTTTGTGTAAAAACTTTGTAATGCTGTTTCTCTTTTAAGCGGCCATTGCTGTAGTAGCTCAGCCATTCAGAGACTTTAAAGCCATCCTTGTAAGTTCCCTCTAAAAGTAAAATGCCATCAGGTGAGTATGACTTCCAGACTCCATTGAGCTGCCCCTCTTTAAAAGTAGTTTTGTCCTTTAAGCGTCCACTTTCCCAATAATTAAGCCACTCACCCTCTTCCTTTCCAGCATGATATATACCCGACATGAGTAGGGTGGAATCTTCATACCATGTTTGCCAGAGTCCCGTTCTTAAATCATTTTGATAGTTTCCTTGGCGGTAAAGTGCTCCATTGGGATAGTAATAGATCCAATTCCCCGTACGTAAGTCTGCTTTATAGTGGGCCTGATAGGATAATTGACCATTTGAAAAATAGTAATGCCAAACGCTATCTTGTTTGCCATTATCAAAATAACCCTGCATATCAAGTTGGCTATCTTCATTGAACCATTTCCATAACCCTTGTTTTTGTCCAAGAGCATAATTGCCATAAGTGAGTGTATCTTTTCGATTGAGCATCACTAGGTAGATACCATGCAATGAATCTGCCTGATAGCCCACGCGTTTTTCAAGCATGCCGTCAAAGCGATAAAATTCCCAAAGCCCATCCTTTTTGCCAGATTGGAAGAAACCGCTTACTGATAGCACACCATTGGCAGTACGTTCTTCAAATGGCCCAGTTTTTAAGCCATTTTGAAAGGTATAGTATTCCTTGATTACACCATCTATATAGTAATTGATGATTTGTCCATTGCCATCTTTGATCGTCTGTTGATGCAGGCTATCTTCTTTCCAAAAAGCCTGGAGGTAGACCGTATCATTGCGTACGATTTCAATTGATTTATGGTGACCATCCTCGTAGTAATAGTGCCATTCACCAACCGGACTACCAAGTTCAAATTGCCCCGACACCAAAAGTACTCCCTTCGCACTGTATTCTTTGTAGGAAGAGTCAGGCACATTGAACTTAAAAAAGGACTCTTGCTTAATTTGCTTTGACGGGTAGTACTGTATTCTTTTTCCGTGTAACCGATTTCGGTAATAATTGGCTTCTTCTTCAAGTTGGCCATCATAGGAATAAAATAGCCATTTACCGTGTTTTTCTGTTGTTTTAGGGGTGGCTTGGCTTGTAAAATAGGCGCCAAAAGACTGCAGGTGTTTGTTTTGTGCGTCCCAGTAGATCCGAACCTTCGGACTAAGATTTTCCTTGAGCACCTGCACCTCTTGTGCGAGATGCGACTGCCACATAAGCCCGAATAAAAATAGGATGTAAATGCGCATAAATTAAAGGATACTTCTCAAAATAAAGAAAAGGCCAAAGGCAATAAACGAAACCCCAATCAATTTATTAAGGGCTTGTAGGAGGCCAACAGTCACTAAGTTTCGAATTCTTTTTGCCGCAGCAATTTTAATCATATCGATGGCAAAGAAGGTGAGCAATACAATTCCTAAAAATAAAAACAAATAAAAATTACTATCGGCATGGCTCTCGTGCTTGGCAACCGATACCACACTCAGCCAATAAAAAATGACCAATGGGTTGGCAAAATTCAGAAGGAACCCTTTGGCAATAAGTAGGCCAAAGTTCTTTTTAGGATCCGGACTCTCTTGTAAGTGATATTTTTCAGAAACTTCTTCCAATTCTTGATCACCGTCGTGAATTTTGGTTTTTTTAAATAAATTGACAACGCCATAAATAATAAAAATTATACCCCCTATACGGTCAAATAATTCTTTGTTCTCTCCTGAAAGTAAAGAGTTGATTTGTTCTACAAAAAGAACAGCTAAGAAAATATAAATGATATCACTAAGTATAACACCCAAATCTATTGAGAGTGCACTCCTGATTCCTTTGGTAATACTTTTTTCAAGTAAAACAAAAAAAACCGGACCAGGCATCAGAGAAAGTATGAGTCCGATAGTCAAGGCGTGGAAAACCATATCCATTCAACAAATTTAATCTTTAATAGAAATGAAAGTAAAAGAGTTGGGGAATGTTACTTACATGGAGATGTTTATTTCGGGAAATGCACTAAATTTGTTGCTCAATTGAAGAAATTATGAAAACATTGCGTGCAAACCAAAAGCTTGAAACAATCATTGCCAACATAGAAAAAAAAGGTCTTGAAGCTCCAAAGCTCATAGAGGATTTAAAGGAACTTCGTGAAATGGCATTACTTGAACAAGACCCTTTGGTTGTCAAGGTTTTGCGTCTTACCTATGAATTCATTCAAGAAAATGAGTGTTTTGATGTAGAAGCACAATACGAAGAGGATGAAGAAGGCAATGAATACCCTATAGAGATCGAAGATCAAGAAAATCTTCTTTATTTGCTCAATTTGCTTAAAAATGCGGAGCATAAAATAAATCGCGAAGAAATCAAAGATTATCGTTCAGCACTAAAATTAGAATTGTATTAAGCAACCAAAAACACCTTGCATACGTTCTTGTAAAAAGGACAATGCATTGTTCATTTTGGTTTTAATTATCTTGCAGAAAAACCTGGAATTCTATTCCAGGTTTTTTTTATGTACAAAATTGACAGTATTCTGCTTTTGGATTGTGTTCAAATGGAATAGAGGGGTCTAAAAGCATATTTACCAAAGATTGAATCCCTTCGTTGAATAGTTCTGGAACTATGCTTAGGTCGGTGTTTTTATCATAGGAAAGGATGAATTCTTCTTGACTATTGATTAAGGATACAATTTTGGCTGCTGAGGGCAGCATGCCATATTTGCCTTGGAACAACATTGTATAAAGGCAAAGTTGAAGGCTGTGTTTTGGTTTAGTCAGGTTGGTATAGGCATCATTTTTTGCCTGCATTTTAACTTCTTCAGGTTTTACCTTCCCTGATTTATAATCAATAACTCTGTAATGCTTGTTTCCTATGCGATCAATTCTATCAATATAGCCAATCAAGTGTACGGGAATTTGACTTTCTCCAAATTCAACCAATTGGGTAAGTTCTAGTTTGGCCTCAAGTTGCTCTATATAAAGCGGTTCGGTTAATTGAGAAATAAAATCGAGGTCATTGATGAGGTTTTGTTTGGTGAGGTCTAGGGCCATCTCAAAACTCAACATGTTCTTACCCTGCTCAAATAATGCGGCATTTTGGTCAAAATAATCCAAAAATTTTTGCCGCAAAATAGCCGGAAAACTAGTAATCATTTTGGCAATATCTTGTTTGGTAACCGGTCCCGGTGCTGGACTTTTTTGATTGCCGTATTTATCCTTTTGTGCAAATGGTGTGTACAATTCCTCAAGACAGGCATGGATGAGAGAACCAAAGGTACTGGCTTGGAGGTCTTCTTCTACTTCCTCATCTTCCCCAAATTCAACTACATATCGGTAATAAAAATCTAGAGGGCAATTTGCAAATTTACGCAGTGCCGATGCCGATACCCCTTTTTGAAAATAATTCAGGATGCGTTCTTGAATGGCTATAGTTTTGGGGACACTGGTATGGACTTGCTGTTGTGTAGCAGATGGAATTTGATAAAAATATTCTTGCCACTTGACCTTCGAATTATTTGCCCGCCATTCCATTTCTAACTGAAGCAAATACCTGCTTTTCTCTTGACTACCAAGCACTTCACTTGCCGATGTATAAGTAAAGGTAAGTTGATTGGCATGGTGAAGAAGTCTGTAGAAGTGTTGAGCAAAAAGACCTTGTTTGTCTCGGTTGTTGGGCATTCCAAATGCGCTTCGTAGATCCATTGGAATGATACTTTGAATGGGGTTATTGGGCGGCAATTTCCCTTCGTTCATTCCTAATACATAGACCTGATCAAAGTCTAAAAGTCGGGTTTCAAGTAATCCGGTGATTTGAAGACCTTCAGTAGGACTTCCTAGATAGGCTAAATGTGTGCGTGTCCAGTGTTGGTAAAAGAGTTTTTTGAAACTTCCGAGTTTCATTTGTGGAAACGATGCATCAAAAAACAGTTCAAACTGACGACAAGCCGTTTCAAAAGATAGAATTGCAGTACGTTCAAAATCATTTGCCTCTGGAATGCATTGCAATAAGAAGGCATTCATTTGCCTCAAGCAAGCAAGCCCCTCGGCCCAATTCTCTTGCCAAGGCTTAGAAAGTAAGGCAAGTAAGGCAAGGATATTTTCAGGCAAAGGTAGTTTTTGGGTATTTTGAAAAACCCTGTTAAATTGGATAGTTTGTTTTTCAACTTTTGCAAGTTCTTTTTGAGTTTGTTGGTCAAATGCCAACGAAACAAATGCATGATGGCAAAATCTTTGAAAGTCTTTGTAATAGCAGGCTTGTGTTTTAAACTTTTGCTGATTTTCCTGAAATTGAAAACAAAGATCAATCCATGTGCGCATAGGGGTTTGATCTAAAGGTAGCCCCAAGGTAATATTGGCTTGACCAACCTTTTTTGGAATGTTGCGAATTGCGGCGTGTACCAAAGATTCATCAGCCAATAAAACGAGCACCTCACCCCAATTACTTGTGGCAAGTTCACTTAGTTCGGTAGCCAGCACTTTGACCTGACCAATATGCTGTGCACATTCAATGACTTTTACATCATAGGCCTTGTTGGCAAGGTTTTGGATTAAATTCGTAGGCTTAGGGAGTCCGAAAAAAGCATTGTTTTTGCGTTGAAAATGCCCTGCTTCATGGAATTTATTATCGTAATAGTAGGTGTCTGAATCGATGATAAATTCCGCCTGTTTTTTATCAATAAGGTGCTTTATAAATTTTTGTTCGGCCAAAGAAAGCGCATTGAATCCTGCAAATATGAAGTATTGGTCCGAGTCAAAAAATGTGGCGGGTTGTTGGGCAAGTTGCCTGTATGCCTGGGCTTTGGTGCAAGTATGGGCTTCACTTAAGACCTGTTGTAAGCCGCGATGAAGTTTAGGAATCATTTCCCAAAAAAGCATGAATTTTTTTTGAGCATCAGAATATTCTGCCTCCTCTATTTGCCAGCTCTCTAGGGCTTTGATAGATGCCAAATTCTGGTAGAGTTGTTGTTCGTCGATTAGATACCTGTCAATGTCGTCAAAGTCAGAGAGCATGATAGGCCCCCATGACAAATAATCATCAAATGTCAGCGCTTGCTCTTGGACCAACTCTTGGTAAACACCATACAACATGAGCAAAACCTGAGTTGGATGAGCAATGCGCTTATCACAGAGACGCACTACCCACTGATCAATGGTATAAATTTGAGGTGAAATTAGTGGCCCACTATTTAATTTGAAGAGTGCATTGCTGAGGTATTTTTTAGCCCGTTCAGAAGGAAGGATCACAAAAAGGTGCTGTGGCGAAAACTCTTTTTGTAAAATAGTGGAAGCAAGCTGATCTAAAAATTTCATTTTATGGCTCATTGCAAGTTAATCAAACCATACTTTTTCAAAGAAGGATTGAGGCCTATTTGAATGTAAGAACTTATTTCCACCATAGCATTTTACGACGGCAAAATAGGTGTCCGAGAAAATTAATTGCACATGATTTAAACCTTCGGGGTAGGTATCCGAAAGACCTTGATAAATCTGTGTGCCATTGTCGAGTGCCTTCTTGGTGATCTTACCTGAAGGAGGTGGATTGATATAAATTCGTGCGATTTGATCTTGTGAACTGAGTGAATCCATGGGGTATATAGTTACCTCATAGGTGTTGCCCTGGCCCAATTCTCTGTATAGATAGCGGGTCGAGCCATCTTCTTGATTGATTCGAATAGGTTTGCCTGGAAATTTTGCAACCAAGCCTGTCGGGGTGTCAATTTGGATGTATTCGGTAGATTTTTGAAGCTTTGTTTTGCTGGCAACTGGCACGCTGCTAATTTGCCATTGTACTGGCCTAATTTTGTAGCCCTTGTAATGCAGTAATTGAATAAGCCCCCCGTCTCCTCCTAAATGACCAGCCCCCACGGCACAAAAAAACGATTCGTTCAATTTGAGCATTTCAATGAGTGAATCACGGATGTGTAAATTTCTATTGACAATAATTTGCTCGTACAATCCTTCTTGAACAGAAAGATAAGATTTCATAAAACGGTTCAAAGCTTCAAGATCACCGCGCAAATACAATTCAAGCATTTTATCTTGGGTAAATGAATTGATTTGGTTATTGAAGACATCGCGTTCATATAGTTTGAAATTGATGGCCAAAGTATATTGATCTATAATGGTTTCAAGGGCCCTAACAGGCTTTCCGAATTGCGCTGCCAATACTTGAAAATAGGCATCTAAGAACTGAGGCATGCCATCTTCTGAGCCATAGAGTGTCTTGGAGCTTTCTTCGGAATTTGTGTAAGATTTTCCTTGGTCGTCAAAGCGTGTTTGGGGAAGTTTATTGCGCGTATCGAATTCTGTAAAAAGTTGATAGATATCAGTTTCAAGAATAACCTTACTGGCTTTATCAAAGGCAATATAAACACTGTCCGAAAGTGCAAAAAGTGCCCGGTCATTGGCATGTAACGTGCCAAAAAGGTAGGATTTAAGCTGACTATTGGGGTGGGTTATTTCCCAGAGCAACTCTTTTTCTTGAGGGCCACTTTGGGCGGTTCCTAAAATAGGTAGCAGAAGCAAAAAGGATCTGAAAATAAAGCGCATTATTCAAAAATAGTTAAATAAATACTCGCTGTATGTGATTTTCAGTATAGGCGTAGGCTAAATAAGCCAATGAAGGAATTTCTTTAGTTAAAAGTATAGGCGACTTTCGACCAAGTGCTATTTTACCGTGGGTGTCTTGTAGTTCCATGGCCGCTGCCGCATTGATAGTAAGGGCATTAATAGCCGCTTGTGGAGTCATCTTCATTTTGATACATGCCAAAGATAAAATATGCATGAGGTCATAACTTGGCGCCGAACCTGGGTTAAAATCGCTGGCCAGCGCAACAATAGCGTCGGCATCCATAAGTTCATTAGCGGCACCATAAGGAATCGAAAGAAAATGAGAACACCCTGGTAAAAGCGTAGCAATACAAGTACTCTTGGCTAAGGTGTCGATATCTATTGCATCTATTTCTTCGAGGTGGTCTACCGAAATGGCACCTTTTGAAATAGCAGCGGGTACACCACCAAGCACAGAAAACTGATTGACATGCACTTTACCTTTGAGCCCATGCTTAGCGCCGGCTTCGAGCATCATATTCATTTGCTCCACACTGAAATAACCTCTTTCACAAAAAACATCAATGTATTGGGCCAAGTTTTCTTTGGAAATTTGAGGCAAGACATCTTCAATCAGCATATGTAGATAACCCTCAGGATTATTCTTGTATTCAAGGGGCAAGGCATGGGCACCAAGAAAGGTTCCTTTGATAGCAATCGGAAGGGTTTCTTTTAGTTTTTTAATAACTCTTAGCATTTTTATTTCGCCTTCGGCACTGAGTCCATATCCTGACTTGATTTCTATGGCTCCGGTGCCTGCAGCAATCATTTTTTCGATGCGTGCAATAGCTGCAGTGTAGAGTTCATCTTCAGACATATTTTGAAGTTTGGCAGCCGAGTTGAGTATGCCACCACCTCTACTTGCAATTTCTTCATAGCTCAGCCCGTTTATCCGATCCACAAACTCTTCTTCACGGCTAGTGGCAAAAACCGTATGGGTATGAGAATCAATAAAAGCAGGAAGCACATAACAATTGGAGGCGTCAATTACCTCAACTTCTCTCCAGTCAATTATTGCGGGAAATTCACTCATTGGGCCGTAGGCAATGACCTCATTATCCTCTAGGGCCAAATAAGCATTTTCTAACACAGGTAGTGTTTGCATTTGCTTTCCTCGCCTTACTGTTGGCAGCTCTTCACCAGCCTGTACAAGGCCTTTGATGTTTTTTATAAATTGTTTACGCATAGGGATATTCACTGTAAAGATACGGTCAATTTCGACTTAAATTCGCTGCTTTGAAACAAAGAATTAATCTCATGAAACACGATGAACTCGGCAAATGGGGAGAGGCTTATGCCTTAAATTACTTGCTCCAACTCGGTTATATACTGCAAACAAAAAATTACCGCTTCAATAGGATGGAAATTGATTTGATCATGACCGAGGGGCAACAATTAGTGATGATTGAGGTTAAGACTAGGCATTCAGCTGAGTTTGGTGAGCCATGGCGGGCTGTCAATTATGGCAAGCAAAAGCAAATTATTAGGGTGGCCAACTATTATACCAAAGCCATTCAATGGCCCCACGAAGTACGCTTTGATGTAGTGTCTATTGTGCACAACAGTAACCACACAGATCTTACGCATATTCAAAACGCCTTTTATCCTCGCGCCTGAGTCATTGGACTACACATGCAAAGCACGGTCAGCGGTAGCGGCAAGGGCGGCTTCTTTGATTGCTTCAGAGTAAGTAGGGTGCCCGTGGCAAATGCGTGCAATATCTTCAGCTGAGGCGCGGTATTCCATAGCTGTCACGGCCTCCATGATGAGGTCAGCTGCTCTAGGGGCAATCATGTGAACACCTAAAATTTCATCGGTGGTGGCGTCGGCTAATATTTTGATAAAACCACTGGTATCCATACTGGCACGCGCCCGTCCCAAAGCCTTGATTGGGAAAGAACCTGCTTTGTATTGTCGCCCTGAAGCTTTTAATTCTTCTTCAGTTTGGCCAACTGCTGCAATTTCTGGCCAGGTATAAACGACCCCAGGTATGAGGTTGTAATTGATGTGCGGTTTTTGCCCCGCAATTTGCTCGGCTACAAAAACGCCTTCTTCTTCGGCTTTGTGAGCCAACATCGCACCACGCACCACATCACCAATTGCAAAAATATGTGGTTGTGCAGTTTGAAGGTGGTCATTGACCTCAATTTGGCCGCGTTGGTTTGTTTGCAGGCCTGCGTTTTCAAGTGCTAAACCTTCGGTATATGCTTTTCTACCTACGGCAACAAGGCAGTAATCCGCTTCTAAAGATACTTGTTCACCCTTTTTATTTTCAGCCGTAAGCACGACACTTTTACCCTTATTTACAACGCCCAATACCTTGTGTTCCATATGGAATTTGAAGCCCTCTTTCTTAAGAATTTTGGTAAATTCTTTGCCAATACCCGCATCCATGCTAGGTAAAATACTAGGTGCAAATTCAATTACTTCAACGCTTGAACCCAAGCGCGCGTAAACAGATCCGAGTTCTAAGCCGATGACACCACCGCCAATAACCAAAAGCTTCTTTGGTATTTCAGTCATGTTGAGGGCCTCCGTAGAGGTAATGATTCTTTTTTTGTCGATTTCCATTCCAGGGAAATAGTTGGGTTTACTTCCCGTGGCAATGATCACGTTTTTAGCATTAATTTTTGTTGTTGTTTGGCCAATAACTTCAAGGGTGTGAGCGTCTACAAAACGACCTAGGCCATGTAATACGGTGATCTTATTTTTATCCATCAAAAATTTAACACCTGCACAGGTTTGGGAAACAACTTCATTTTTGCGCGCAATCATTTGACTCAAATTAGCTTTCAGCCCTTTGAGTTCAATTCCATGTGTCTGAAAATTATGTTGTGCATTGTGGAAATGCTCCGAAGAATCTAGGAGCGCTTTTGATGGAATGCACCCCACATTGAGGCAGGTGCCTCCGAGAGTGTTGTATTTTTCAATCAAGGCTGTTTTAAGCCCAAGCTGAGCACAGCGCAAAGCGGCAACATAGCCTCCAGGCCCTGAACCAATTACTACCACATCATAAGTTTCCATCGCACAAATTTTTTACAAATTTACTGTTTGTCCACGAACAACCAAAGTCTTAAATTTGCGTTATAGTACTGTGGTTCACTTAAGAAACTTTCTTCTAGCATGTTACCTCCTGATTTTCGGGCAAGGATTTGCTTCGCATATCATTGGTGGTGATATCTATTACAATGATCTAGGGAACAACAATTATCGTTTCTTTATCACCCTCTATCGTGACTGTGCTTCTACGGGAGCCCAATACGATGACCCTCTATATTTGTCCATATTTACCCAAGGCAATGTACATTACCAGACAGTTCAAGTGCCTTTTCCTGGGTCGGTGATTTTGCCTATCAATTTTAACAATCCTTGTGCGACTCAGCCCTCGGGTATTTGTGTAGAAAGGGCAACCTATCAGGTGGTGCTCAATTTACCGCCGATTCCTGGAGGTTATACCGTTTCATATCAGCGCTGTTGCCGTGGTCCGAATATCACCAATTTGCAATTTCCCGATGACACCGGGCTGACGCTAGTAGCAACCATACCAGGGCTCAATACCAATGCCTACAATAACAGCAGCCCAAGATTCTCTAATTATCCTCCTGTATTGTTATGCAATAATGATCAGTTGATATTTGATCACGTTGCTACTGATCCCGATGGCGACCAACTAGTGTATTCGTTAGTTACGCCAAATGCCGGCGCCAATTCAGGCAACCCGCAACCTTTGCAAATGCCTGCACCACCATATTTTCCGGTAACTTGGCAATCAAATTTCAGCGCAGCCGTGCCTCTAGGGCCGGGCTCCTCCACAACCATTGATCCCAATACAGGAATCCTTACCGTGAATCCAAATTTAATTGGCTTGTTTGTAGTTGGGGTGCGCGTTCAAGAGTACCGCAATGGCCAGTTGATTGGTCAAACTGTACGCGATTTCTTATTTCGAGTCTTTGATTGCAATATCCAATTAGCTGCAATTCTTCCGCTCCAAACACAGTTGCCGAATTTCAATGGCTATTGTGATGGCCTCACCATCCAATTTGACAACCAATCGTTTGGTGGTACAACCTATGCGTGGGATTTTGGAGTTCCGGGAACCAATACGGATGTCAGCACTCTTTTCGAGCCAACTTATACCTACCCAAGTTCAGGTACTTATACCGCACAGCTGATTGTCAATCCTGGACAAAATTGTACCGATACAGCATATATTCAAATTATTGTCAATCAGGAATTGAGTGTATCTTGGTCTACGGTGGATTCACTTTGTTTGGAAAATAATAGTTTTGATTTTACGGCACAAGTTTCTTCTCCGACGGCCAACCTTACTTGGCTATTTCCATCCTCAGCTTCGGTGCAGCAGGCCTCCACAAGTACGGTTTCTGGCGTTAATTTCAATTTACCAGGTTACCAAGTTATTACCATTGAAGCCAATACAAGCTATTGTCAGGCCTCCTTCTCAGATTCGATTTTCATCCATAATGACCCCATTGCAGGCATTGCTTTGCCATCCCAAGCGTCTTGTTTGGGTTATACGCTTACCTTTGGCAATACATCTCAAAATGCCAATCTCTACAGCTGGGACTTTGGCAATGGTTTGGTATCTAATGCTGTTAATCCAACCATTACCTTTCCGGGCCCTGGTATTTACCCAGTTACACTCATTGCTGGATCTGCTCCTTTTTGTTTAGATACCACGCAACTTAATGTGACGATCAATGATCCAATTACCTTGGCCATGACATATTCTGATTCCCTGTGTATTGATGAATTTTACACCTTTGACGCACAGGCAAGCGGCCCTACCGGAACTACTTTCTACTGGGATTTTGGCCCCAACGCCACCCCCAATACGAGCACCCAACTTTTGGGTAATACAGTACTTTTTAACCAGAGTGGTTTGCAACAAATTATGTTGATTGGCCAAAATCCGCAGTGTGCTGACACGCTCACCGAAACCGTACATGTTTTTGGCCATCCAAGTATCGATTTTATGATACTCAATGCCTTGCAATGCGCACCTTACGAGGCGCAATTTATCAATTTAAGTCAGATTGAAGTGCCCACAACATTTATTTGGAATTTGGGCGACGGCACTTCAGCTCAATCAAGCAGCGTATCCCACATTTATTACCAACCTGGTAACTATACCGTTTCATTAACACTCATTGAGCAATATGGTTGTTTGGATACCTTATACATGGCCCAACAAGATTTAGTCACAGTTCATCCATCGCCCATTGCTGGTTTTAATGTCAATCCATCAAAAGTTGATGTTTGCCAGAACGAGGCCACGTTCACTGATGCTTCTATTGGCGCAACGTTATATCAATATTTTGTTGAGGATCGCAGCTACCAATACCACACTGCAAATTTTGTTCATGCCTATGGCCGTGGAGGCACAGACTACCCCATGCAAGTTGTAGCCAATGATTTTGGCTGTACGGATACAGCCTACGCCACTGTTGAGGTAGAGCCTTTTAGCATTTATGCGCCTAACACATTCATTCCTGATGGCAATGGCCGCAATGATGTTTTTAAAGTGGTAACAGATTTTGGAGTTACAGATTGGTCTTTAGAAATTTTTAACCGTTGGGGCGAGCGTGTTTTTCAGTCAAGCAATCCAAACCAAGGTTGGGATGGAACTTTTGAAAATCTTCCTTGTCAAGATGGGCAATACAATTATGTAGTAAAGTTTCGGCCTTGTCATGAGCCCTATATTCGCAGACAACGAGAGGGCGTTATCAATTTATTGCGCTGAGTTAGACCTTTAAGCGCAATTTAAAATTTTGCCCTAAGTATACTTTTCTTACCTGCTCGTCAGCGGCCAATTCTTCTGCTGTTCCAGACTTTAATATTTGACCTTCAAATAATAAATAAGCTCGGTCTGTAATGGAAAGTGTTTCTTGTACGTTGTGGTCGGTAATGAGTATGCCAATATTTCGTTTCTTTAGCTCCCAAACAATAGATTGAATGTCTTCAACTGCAATTGGGTCTACACCGGCAAAGGGCTCATCTAGGAGAATAAATTTAGGATCTGTAGCCAAGGCCCGGGCAATTTCTGTGCGTCGCTTCTCACCTCCGGAGAGCCTATCTCCGATGTTTTTGCGTACATGTCCTAAATTGAATTCACTCAATAGTTTTTCCAATTTAGCATGTCGAGCCGCTTTGTCTAAGGGGCCCATTTCCAAAATGGCCATGATATTATCTTCAACACTCAATTTTCTAAAAACCGAAACCTCCTGAGGTAAATAACCTAAGCCAAGTTGGGCTCGTTTATACATAGGAAGTTTGGTGATATTTAGTTCGTCGAGAAAAACTTCACCTTTATCAGGTTTGACCAGGCCTACCATGGTGTAAAATGACGTGGTTTTCCCGGCGCCATTGGGCCCCAATAGACCAACAATTTCACCCTGGCTCACCTCGATATTCACGCCATTAACTACTGCGCGTCCTTTGTAGGACTTACAAATATTTATTGTGCTCAATTTCACAGGCCCAAATTACTAAAAATTTAAGGAGTAACGCGCTTTGATTCCAATAGGGCTCATGCTATCTATGTGATGGGTTGCGCGGTAAACAAAGTCAATGCGGATTACTTTGAAAATATTTTCAATACCTATACCAAATTCAATGTAAGGGATGCCATTGAATGGTCGCACAAAGTCGGGGATCAACATTGCTTGATTGTTCTGCTGGGATAGACTTCCAAGCATGATGCGCTCAGTGGTGACTAAGCGGATTTTCGTTGCTTTAACCAAAGGAATTCGATCAAAAACCAGGCCCTCCCAGTGGTTTTCGGCAAAGGCAATCAGGTAGCGATCGCTCACAAATTCAATGAAGTTGACCATATTAAAAGTGCTGGTCAATAGCCATAAAGATTGGTTTCCTTCGTGCACTTTTAAAAATGGATAGGCCGTAGAACCGTGAATATAACCAAGGCTAAAGCCATAGCGCATCCGGCCAAGGGCACCTAGTTGGGTATTGTGCTCAAATTGGAATTCATATTTTTGATAGTTGTATTCACTGCCTAAAATTCCCTTGACACCAAAAATCCCTTGGAACGAGAAAATTGGGTAGGGGGAACGCAAAGCCGTTCTATCAAAAGAACCAGAAAGGAATTCCTCATCCTTTGTCCAACGCACACGTGTTGTGAATTCTGTAGTGGTAATATGACTCAATGCGATGGTATCGGAACCAACCAATCTTTGGTAGGTAGCCAAGCCTAGCGGCGTTAGATTTTTCCATTCTGCTCCTGCAAATACAATCAGGTCTTTTTTGATGTCCTTTTCTAGATTCAGCCCGGCTTTTTGAACAAAGGTGAGTTTGTCAAAAGGGGCGGTGCTGAGAAAAGTTACAAACGAAGTGCCCATGGATGCAGCCGTTGGTGACTGGCCAATTTGTTCGATGTCGTAATTATAGTAAATATTGAGCATGCCGCGTTTCTTGGGCGTCAAATTATATCGAACACGAACGTTGTATTTCAATTTTTGATCTCCAAAACCATAGGCAATCCTACCGCCCAATTCCAGTCTTTTTGAAAAGTCGTTAGAGGTGCGAAGGGCAAGAGATGTCCGAAATTGTTCAACAGGATTGAAACTTACGAGAGATGCTGCCGACCCTAGTTCTATTTTGCGAACAGGCCAGTATCCTGTAGTAGCAAAGTAGGTGAGTTTGCGCATGTTTCGGTAATAGGATAGTGTTTCTAATGAATCTATCATTTGCTGAATTTGCGCCTCAGTATGGCTGAGTGCGACCGGCCTCAAGGCCTCCCATTGGGCAGCGGTTTTAGTTTTGGCATCTGTTGAAATTTCTACGTTATTTTCTGTACGATAAAAAGTGGGCGCTTGAGGCTCATTGATTGAGAAATTACTTCGTTGGCTATACTTGCGCCCAACAACTCCCGGAAGTTTAGATTTTTCTGTCAGCTTAAAGGTGAGCAACATGCGCTCCTCGGTCAACATCCAAACTTCTTTTTGGACTTGTTCAAAAGCCTGTTCAAAGTAAAAATTATCAATGTAATTGAGGTTTGCCCCAGGGGCAATATTGGCTTCAATGCGCTTGACGGCATAGGTCGTGTCATGGACCCACATATGGCCTGTAAAAACCAAGTCTCCGGTTCTCTTGGGTACAAAACGAAGTTTGTAGCACCAATCGGCATCAATATAGGTTGAATCGTCTAGATAGAAGTTGTAATAAGACCTCGCAAATGTGGCCAATGGACTAATGAAAGACTTATTGAATAAATCGTAAATATTATCATAGATGTTCAATTCTAGGTACATGTCACCTAAAAATTGGGTCATTTGCATGTTATCTACTCCTGTCAAATGGGTGGCTTCAATGACTTCTTTTTTGAGTTTAGGATTTTTTAGGAAGTAATAGTCCGAAACAGTTTCCGATAAAATAACAGGTAAAAATCCTTTGTTGTTGCTATCTGTCTGCAGGTAGTCGTTGAGAAGATCCAGACGTTCCAAGCGCTGGTTACTGAATAGGTTTGTATCTAAATTACAGGCATCTAATTCGATTTTATTGTAGAGATGGTAGGCATAGGCACTTAGTTTTTCCTTGTTGTTGACATCCTTGTAGGTCATCATTCGCCGGTGTAATTGTGCTCCTTTGGATTCGGTGGGTGCTTTGAGTAATATTTCATTTATCTCTTTGTCTTGTGAAGGCATCTTCACATTGAGCTGCGTTACCTTATCGGCGCTTATTTTATAACGCTGTGTTTGGTAACCTATTAATCGAAATATGAGGGTGTCTGTAGGGTAGTAGGTGCTCAAAATAAAATTACCAAGCGAATCAGATTTGGTACTCATTTTGCTATTTTGGTACTGAATAAGGACGTCGCTCAGAGGTTCTCCTTTTTTATCGCTAACGCGCCCACTCACAACTGTTTGTTGTGAAAACAAAAGGGTATGCCATAACCCAAAAATGAACAAGCCCATTAGCTTCATGAACGCTGTTCTTTTCTAGCTACTCTTTTGGCAATTAGGATACTCAACTCAAAGAGCAAGTAAATGGGAATAGTCACAATCACCTGAGAAATAATATCCGGAGGTGTAATTATGGCTGCTAATACCAAGATAATTACTACTGCATGGCGGCGGTACTTGATTAAAAAATCTGGTGTAAATAGGCCAATTTTGACAAGTAAAAAGGTCACAATTGGAAACAGAAAAAACAAACCTGTGTAAAATACAGTGGAAAGAATGGTGCTCATAAACGAAGCAATCGTAATGTCATTGCGTATTTCTGGACTAATTTGAAACTCTCCAAAAAACTGTACACTGAGCGGTGCTACTACAAAATAGCCGAACAGTATGCCTGTAAAGAAGAGCAAACTGACATACAACACTATACCCTTGGCCATTTTTTTCTCATTGCCCTTCAGTCCGGGCTTTACGAAGGCCCAAAGTTGGTAAAAGATGAATGGGAATCCCAATACTACGCCGCCCATTACACTCATCATCAAAGCATAGGAAAATTGTCCTGAAAGGGTAGTGCTTTGAAAATCGATATTGATTTTCTCAATACACACGCCAAAATAACGACACATAAGCTCAAAAGTAACGAAGTCGGGCTGCATCATATTGAGAAAAACATTTTCCATAATTTCTCTCTGAAAAACCCATATCAGTATGGCGAAAAAGATAATGACAACCGCCGAGCGAAGTAGCCTCCAGCGCAATTCTTCCAAATGATCTAAGAACGACATTTGCTTGTCATCTGCCATGGGTGTAAAGTTACTTAATAATTATAAAATGCAGTAGTAAAAGATGAACGTAAATTGATTACGATCTTATGTGAGAACTTTGATCTATCAAAATCAAAAAAGCCATGAAAAAAAGATTTATCATTCAACACATTTGGTTCAATAATCAGGATGCAGATGTGACTATTGTTGGGTTGATGCAAGAAGATGTACTTACTTATGAGTCTAAACTTGTTATTAAAATGTCTCGGCTAAACTCGGTTATTTCTGCTTGGCAGAGACAAACCAATCAAGAAGCCAGTGATTACATGTGCCGTTTTGAATTAGGCTTTGTGACTGAATATGAAATATGCTTTCCAAGTTCAGTACAATGTGCCCTTGATTTGTCTGAATTTTTAGACCAAGGTCAAAGCTGGCTCAAGCAGATTGTAGCTTGAAAGATTTAAGGCTGAATGAAAACAGTTTCTTCGTTGATTTTTTCGGCTTCAATTTTAATGATGCCTTGGCCTGTTTTGTTGCCTTTTTGAGCTTTGATATCTAGAACAGCCACCCCAGCCTGCCCTAATTGATACAACTCGTTGTAATTAAAGGTAGCTAGTCCGTTAAGGTTGGTATAAGCAGTATCAAAAACAGCAACTTGTTGCGGTGTTTGTTGCGTATTCGTTCCATAGAGAACAACCATGGCGTTCGAAACACTTGCGTTGGCTTCGTCCTTCACGTAGATATGTGCTATTGTATCCATTTTCTTGCGGCAAGAACTTAAAGAAACAAGTGTCGATGCAGCAATTGCAACTAAGAGAAAATTTTTCATAAGGATCAGTTAGGTAAATAGATGGTTTCTACGGCAGTGGTATGTACTTTGGCACGTGTGTAGCCGTAGGCTGTTTTGTTGTTGTATTTGACAATGATATCAAAATAACCGGTTTTGTTACTTTCCCCAGCGAGGGTAAAGTAGGGATCCATACCAAAAGTGGTGAAACCCGATGAGTTCGTATAGGTGGTGTCTACATAAGCCAAAGTTGCAGGCGTAGATTGTTGGTCACCAATAATAATCACTTTGGCGCCATCAATCAATTGGTTAGATGAAGATCGAACGAATACCTTGATAATGGCAGGATCTTTAGGCTCACAGCCCCCAAGTAGGATGAGCAATGAGAGCGAAAAAAGGCTTGTAAGTATAGTTTTCATAGGTAAAGAATGTTCCAAATTTACACTTAAATTTTCAAATTGTAAAACGTGTCATTGAATCTGTTATTGTACTTGAAGTAATACCTGATTGCGTTGTTGTTCGGTAATTTCTGCAAGGGCTTCGCCGGTCAGTCCAAAGTAAAATCCCTTGACTTTGATTTGCATCACTCCAATCTGCCCTGCTTTGTAGAATTTAGTCAGGTCAAAATAAGCCTTACCCGATGCATCAGAAACGGTACTGTCTTGCACAGCAATTGGGTTGTGCAAGGTATCGGTGGGTTCGGCCACCAACCAAACCTTGGCCTCGTTGATTACAGTTCCGTTGGCGTTGACTACTAAAACTTCTAAGGTCGTTGGTGGTGTTTCTTTACAGCCTAGAACAATAAAAAACAAAATTAGGCTTGGTATAATTGCATAAAGTCTAGTATGAAAAAGCTTTATTTTCTTGTACATTTGCATTATACGGGTTCAGTTTTAGTTCTTTAACAACAAAACAGCCCAAAAGGTTACACTTCTTCGGTTAAAAGTCAGATGAATATAGAACAACTAGCGGCGGAATTGGAAAGTGCTGCACCTCATGATGAGCAGTCTCTTGAGCAATTCAGGATTAGATTTTTAGGATCAAAAAATGTATTGAAAGATTTGTATGCGGCCATCAAGGATATTCCCAATGAACAAAAGCGTTCCTATGGGCTGCAAGTCAACGCACTCAAAGAGCGCGCTGAGCAAAAATTTCTTGAAGCAAAAACCAAACTTACCACCGTTAATACGGGGATTAAAAAGGAAGATTTAAGCAAGCCCTCTGCAGATACCAAAGTTGGTGCCCACCACCCGCTCTCCTTGATTCGCTCAGAAATCTTAAGCATCTTCAAACGCATTGGATTTGAAATTTCTGAAGGCCCAGAAATAGAAGATGACTGGCATAACTTTAGCGCTCTGAACTTTCCACCCGAGCATCCGGCACGTGACATGCAAGACACTTTCTTTATTGAGAAGGGGACCAATGAATTGGCATTGCGAACTCACACGAGCAGTGTCCAAGTAAGAGTCATGGAACAACAAGAGCCTCCCATCCGCACCATTTCTCCAGGTAGAGTGTACCGTAATGAAGCCATATCTGCAAGAGCACATTGTTTTTTCCATCAAGTCGAAGGGCTTTATATTGATCAGGATGTTTCATTTGCCGATCTCAAACAAACACTCCTGTATTTTGCACAAGAATTGTTCGGTGCACAAACACAAATCAGGCTTCGCCCCTCATATTTTCCTTTTACCGAACCCAGTGCTGAAGTAGATATTTCTTGTACTTTGTGCGCTTCAAAAGGCTGCAATGTCTGTAAACATACGGGTTGGCTTGAAATCATGGGCTGCGGAATGGTAGACCCTAATGTATTAGAAGCTTGTGGTATTGATTCTAAAGTTTATTCTGGGTTTGCTTTTGGAATGGGGCTAGAACGCATTGCACAACTCAAATTTCGAGTGACCGATCTACGCCTATATTCCGAAAACGACATGCGTTTTTTGCGTCAATTTAAATCAGGCATGGCATGAGTTGGACACCCATTCAAACGGCCGCAGAATGGTCACAAATATTAGCAGCTTCACATCAGATGCCGCAGATAATTTTCAAGCACAGCACGCGTTGTTCTATTTCTTCAATGGTGTTGAACCGCTTTGAATCTAGCGACTTATTTGTGCAAAATTTATGTCCTTGCCATTACCTCGACTTGATTGCCTTTCGTGAGCTCTCAAATTTGATAGCACAACAAACTGGCGTTGCTCATGAGTCACCGCAGTGCATTGTGCTTGTAGATGGCAAATCGATCTATGCAGAAAGCCATGGTTCTATAGATGCCAAATCAATACAATTAATGCTTAATTGAAATGAAAAAAATATTAATCTGGGTTCTTGTATTGGGTTTGTTGGCTGGTTTGATCGCTCCTTTTTTAAGTACGCAAGAAGCTCAATATGATCCTGCAACTTTTGGTTTCAATGAGAACCTTGCAGTAGTATCGGGTCAGGTGGTGAAAATTCCTCTTGAAATTGAAGAACACAGTACAGCCTTGACGCTTTCTATTGCAGATTCGGTAGTTTTAAAAATAGCCAATCCGAAAAAGAAAGAGGTTTACTTACTCGATACAAAAAAAATGAAATTAGGTGCCTACTTACTAGAATTGAAGGTAACTGATGCCAATCACAACCGATTTTCGACACAAAGAAATTTGCGCATCCTCTCGGCGGTGAAGCCCCAAAGATGGACCCTCAAACTAGGCACTTCTTATGTACACGACACTAAAAACTATACCCAAGGACTTTGTTTTTACAATGATCAATTATATGAATCTACCGGAGACCCAAATCAGGATGGAAGTTCTATGGTTGCCAAGATTGATATTGAGACTGGTGCGCCTATTCAATCGAATGGACTAACGTTTAAAAAACAATTAGATGCCACAAAATTCGGCGAGGGGATTGCCATTCTAAATGGTCAAATTTTTCAGCTTACTTGGAAAAACCAGCAGTGCTTTGTTTATGACCTTGAGACCTTTGAACTAAAAAATGAATTTGCTTACAGCGGTGAAGGTTGGGGCATTTGCTCAGACGGCAAACATTTAATCATGTCTGACGGCACTGAGCGCCTTACTGTTAGAGATCCAAAAAGTTTTCAAGCGTTGCGCACTATTGAGGTATATACCGACCAAGGACCCTTGCCTCAGCTCAACGAACTTGAATATATTGACGGACTCATTTACGCCAATATTTACACCACAAACTTTGTGGCGGTTATTGACCCTCAAAACGGGAGTGTCTTGGCCTTAATTGATGCATCTAACTTGGTAGCTGCTGCCAAAGGAACTGGGGAAGTGCTCAATGGTATTGCGCACAATCCTAAAAATGGAAAATTATATATGACTGGCAAATATTGGCCAAAACTGGTCGAAGTCAGTATTATCAAATGATGAATATGGAAAATCAGCGCAAAGATTGGTCTGAGATCAAGAGCAATGACAGTTGGTCTATTTTTAAAATTATGGCTGAATTTGTCGAAGCTTATGATAAAATGGCCAAAGCAGGGCCTTGTGTTGCTGTATTTGGTTCGGCTAGAACCAAGTCTGACCACCCACATTATCTTCAGGCTGTAGAAATTGGCGAAAAATTAGCTCGTGCAGGCTACGGAGTAATCACAGGTGGAGGCCCGGGCATCATGGAGGCAGGAAACAAAGGCGCCAAGCAGGGAGGAGGCGTATCTGTAGGATTGAATATTGATTTGCCTTTTGAACAATTCCACAATCAATACATTGATCGAGACCATTACCTAGAGTTCGACTATTTTTTTGTTCGAAAGGTCGTTTTTGTTAAATACTCTCAAGCGTTTGTGATATTGCCGGGTGGTTTTGGCACCCTGGACGAGCTTTTTGAAGCCATGACGCTAGTTCAAACAAAAAAAATAGCGCGCAGGCCCATCGTTTTGTTGGGTAAAGCCTTTTGGTCTGGTATATTCGATTGGGTTGTTGAAACACAACTCAAAGAGGCCTACATTTCAGAAGCGGATTTGTCCTTGTTTAAAATAACTGATTCTACGGACGAAGCTCTTCAGTTCATTGAAGACTTCTTTAGTTCTCATGCCCTTTCTCCAAATTTCTAAGCATATTTGTACTACACTTAAGTATCAACCATGTTGAACAAAATCAAAAATATACTTCGTTTAATGCTCGCCTTTGTGAAGACCAAGCACTTTTGGAAGCATTTTGGATTGGTGATATTGTTTTATTTGGTAATGGTGCTAGCTACGATTCTTTATCTTGATTTTGCAACCAATCACGGTCAGAAGATTGCAGTTCCAAATTTGGTTGGGATGTCCGCATCAAAAGCCAAACAGCGTATTGAAGAATTAGATTTGACCTATCAAATTTTAGATAGCATCTATGATCCAAAACTTCCTGAAGGTACAGTAGTTGAACAATTGGTCGAACCAACCTCACTTTCTCAGGTCTATGTAAAATCAGGCAGGTCTATAGGGCTAAGGCTTTCCAAAAAAAGCCAATTGGTAGAAATGCCTAGCTTAATGCACAAGCAGGTGCAGTTTGCCCAAAGCATTCTAGAGCAGCGAGGTTTGCGTTATATGATTCAATATAAACCTTCAGCCGAAGCCAATGGTTCGGTTCTTGATCAGCGCTATAATGGCAGAAGAATTAAAGAAGGGGAGCGCATTCCAATCGGAGCGGTGGTAATATTAATTGTGGGCCAAAATGATGAGGCTGAGCCTATTGCCTTGCCTAACCTGCTTGGCCTTACCATGAGTGAAGCCAAACAAATTTTCGATACCTTAGGTGTTGGTGGTTATACCTTTATATGCCCAGATTGCCTCACGAGCCAAGATTCAGCAGGGGCATTAATTTTTTCACAATCTCCAGAATATATTGAAGGAACTACCGTTTTTAAATCAACACAGTTCATACTCTCCATGCAAAAAGGAGGAGGAGGTCAAAACCCTTAACCCATGATGCGCACCTTATTTTTTATAATATTTTGTTCGATATTTCAATTTTCTTGGGCTCAGGGCATTGAAATGGGCCCCGTAATGCGCAACTACTCCCTGGGTAATTCAGCGCAAAAATTAAAATCGGGCACAGCATCCATTGACAGTACTTTTTATTACACTTCCGATACACTTAATTTGCCTTTTTTTGACGAGTTTTCTACCGATAAGTTTCAAAAATACACAGCCCAATTCAATGATCCAGGAGTGAGTTCTGCGGTATTTTATCAATTGCTAGATCCGAACACCTTACAAGCCTTAGATCCAGTTTTCACTTATACAGATCAAGCAACCTTTCGTCGCATCTTTGATATCAATACAAATACTTATTTTGATTCAACCTTTGCAACCACATCTGTTAAAGTAGCTGATTTTTCGGCCTATCCACTGAGCTATCAAACCTTAAATCTTTACCCGCCCTATTACATTTATGATACCATTGGCATTCCGGATTTACCCGATACTGTTTGGGTCCAAAACCCGAGTTTTTATCAAGATTCTGTGCGTATTTTCTTTTCAACACTCAACGATCCAGCTTCGCTTTGGCTCGATGATGATGCCTATTTAAACCGGCGCTTTGGCGTTTTGCCGCGTTCATTAGGAGTAGTTACTTTTGATGGTCTTAATTCCAAGGGGTATCCATATGCCATAGGCACTACGCTCACCAATACTGCCGATTATTTGCACTCCAAGCCTTTGGATTTAGCCGTATACAATGCTTCAGATTCCTTGTATTTTTCCTTTTTAGTTCAGTGCGAAGGATTTGGTGACACACCAGAACCAACAGACTCATTGCGTTTGGAATTTTATGCCAAAGATTTAGATCAGTGGCAACAAGTCTGGTCTATAGGCGGCGATACCACAAGTCCTTTTAAAGTGGTGCATATCCCTATTACGGCTGCCAAGTATTTCAAAAGAGGCTTTCAATTCCGCTTTAGCAATTATGGAGCCCTTTCCGGGGCACTTGATCATTTTCATATCGATTATGTACATCTCAGAGCCCAATCTAACTTTGCAGATACACTGTTCAAAGATTTTGCCTGGGTATACCCCATCAACACCTTATTGCAAGATTACACGGCAGTGCCATGGGATCATTATAAAAACTCACCTAAGCCGTTTTGCGATGATTTCTCTATTACAATCCACAACGGCAGCCCTAGCCCTGAGAACAATCAGATTGCTGCCCAATTCACGATAAATCAAGGCGGGACGCTCCAAAATCAATTCTCTATTGCCGGCAGTCTCTTGTCTAATGGTGATTTGAATTACCAGCCCAATACAACCTACACCTCCTTTCACAACCTGAGCAGTCTTGGTTCCTTTGATACGAGTGCTGGCGCAAACCAACAAGTGTTTTTAGTTACAGGGCAAGTGAGTGCCCAATTTCCTAATCTTGATATCAACGATACCACTAGCTTCTACCAATCTTTCTATAATTTCTACAGCTACGATGACGGCAGTGCAGAAGCTGCTTTTGGCCCAACAGGAGTGCAGTCAAGGTTGGCCGTAGAATTCAATGCTTATGAGCCTGATTCCTTGGTCGGGGTGGCCTTTCATTTTGTGCCTTCAGTGACTGATGTGTCCAATAAACTTTTTTTACTAAGTGTTTGGTCAAATCTAAACGGGCATCCAGGAGTTTTACTTTACGAAGACGAAGTATTTTTCCCAAGAACTCCCCAATATGCAGATGACAGAGGCATCTTCATTCCATACTATTTTACCGATACTCAGAAAGTGAGTGTTCCAACTTCCTTCTTTGTCGGTTGGCGCCAGTTGGATGCCGAACGATTAAATCTAGGACTAGACCGCAACATTGATCAATCGGATAAAATACAATACAGTGTAGATGGTGGCTTTACGTGGTATACCAGTCCATATGCAGGGTCTGCGATGCTTCATCCAATATTTTCCACTGCCTTAGATCCTAGTCTTGGTCTTTACTCATCCATAGATAAACCCTTGGTTTGGTCAGTGTATCCGAATCCGGCCTCTGGTTTGTTGCATGTCAATATGCCCGCATCTATGATGGGTAGCCGCATCGAACTGCGTGATCTATTTGGCAAGCTATGTGTCGAGCAGACTGATCCAATTTTTGATGTGTCAAGCTTGCCAAATGGAGTATATTATCTGCAATGCCCAAATACCAATCTTCAGGTCATTAAATTAGTTATCAATCACTAATGATCCACAATCAAGATATTGAGCAAGAAGCCGAAGAGGCAGATTTATTTGAACATTATCGATTCAAAGCTGACGCAGGCCAGGAGGTAGTGCGTATAGATAAGTTTTTAATGGATCGCATGGCTGATACCTCTAGAAATAAAATTCAGGTTGCGGCAAAAAATGGCAACATTCATGTCAATGGTCAGGCGGTAAAGCAGAACTATCGGGTAAAGCCTGGCGATGAGATCGCCATTGTATTGCCATATCCAGTGCGTGAAATAGAACTCATCGCTCAAAATATTCCCATTGAAGTTGCCTACGAAGACAACGAATTATTGGTCGTCAACAAGCCTGCCAATATGGTGGTACACCCGGGCTACGGCAACTATTCTGGAACGCTCGTGAATGCTTTGGTTTATCATTTTGATCAATTACCTACGCGGCCCAAGGATTATTTTGGCAGGCCAGGTCTTGTTCACCGAATCGATAAACATACCACTGGACTACTTGTCATTGCCAAAACTGAACAAGCGCTCAACGACCTTGCCAAACAGTTTTTTGAACGAACCACCCAAAGGCATTACTACGCTTTGGTTTGGGGAGATATCAGCGAAGATGGCACCATTACGGGTCATATAGGCCGCTCACTAAAAAACCGCAAAGTAATGACGGTATTTCCGGATGGCGAGTATGGGAAACCTGCCATCACTCATTATAAAGTTTTAGAACGTTTTGGATACGTTACATTAGTGGAGTGTAAGTTGGAGACGGGCCGTACACATCAAATCAGGGCACACATGCAGTATCTAGGGCACCCCTTGTTCAATGATTTGGAATACGGTGGCAACCGGATCCTGAAAGGAACCAAAACAACTGCCTATGAGAGGTTCATGGCCAACAATTTTGAATTGCTCCCCGGGCAGGCCCTTCACGCCAAAACATTGGGTTTTGTTCAACCAATTTCGAAGCAATATTTGGAGTTTGATTCTAAGCTCCCAGAAGGCTTTGAGCGCTTATTGGAGCGTTGGCGCACCTATTGTTCGGATTTTAAATAAAAATTCTCTATTTTTGCTTTCCTTGGTATAGTATCAAGCTTAAACTACGCTTTATGAAACAATTATTCATTGCCGCAATCTTAACCCTTTTCACCGCTGCAATTGCCCAAGGGCAAACGGCTCCAGACCCAAAATTTGTGCGTCAAGCAAATGAAGTATTTAGATCCGGCAATTATTTTGAAGCCATCAATATCTGTCAAGATGCCTATAAAAAATTAGGAGCAAGAGGCTCTTTACGTCAAAAAGGCGATATGGCCTATAAAATTGCTGAATCTTACCGTGCGCTAGAAATTTACGACAAAGCAAACGATTGGTATGGCACCTGTATTGAATTGAAATATTTCGATGTGGTTCCAGAAGTTTATTACTACAAAGGCGACATGCTGCGCATGATGAAAGATTTCGACAATGCGATTAAAAGCTACCGTGAGTTCAAAAGAATTGCACCTAAATCTCGCACCAAAGAAGCAGATGATGCGATCATGGCCTGTGAGAAATACAAAGATTTCGATGATTTTGAAACTTCGCGTTTGATTGTAAAGCCCGAAGTTAAAATCAATACCAAGCAAATGGATATGGCGCCTTCTTTTATGGATAAAAAGGGAAAGGTGATTGTATTTAGTTCCTCTCGCGATGAAAGTACTGGCGAAAAAAGAGATCCAATTTCAGGCGAAAAATACATGGATTTGTATATTGCTGAATACGATGTAAACGGCAATCCAACGAATGTAAAGTCTCTTGATACCCGAGGGGTCATCAATACAACACAAAATGAAGGGTCGGCGGTATTTGATGCAAAACGCAAGAACATTTATTTCACGCGTTGTCCCAATGCGGAAAAAATGAACTTAGGTTGTGAGATTTGGACTGCAACAATCAGTGGAGAAGATTTCGATGATCCTAAAAAAATTACACTAACTGTGTCTGACACCATTTCTGTTGGCCATCCATGTTTATCTCCAGATGATCAAATGCTCATTTTTGCTTCAGACATGAAGCAGAGCCCTAATGGTGAAAAATCTTTTGGCGGCAGAGATTTGTGGTACGTTACTTTTGACAAGCGTAACAAAGTATGGGATTCAGTACCGCACAACATGGGTGCGATGTTCAATACCGCTGGTAATGAACTTTTCCCGTCTATGGGCCCTAACGGAAAACTTTACTTTGCCTCCGACGGTCTTCCAGGAATTGGTGGCCTTGACATTTTTGTTGCCGATAAAGTAGGAGAAGAAAATAAATGGACTGGTGTAAAAAATTTGGGCTACCCATTCAATTCTCAGGGCAATGACTATGGCATGGCGGATTTTGACGGCAAATCGGGCTTTTTTACCTCTGAGCGCAAAACAACAAGCAACCAAGAGTACACTCCTGAAATTTGGAGTTTTACTACACCTCCAAATTTATTTGATTTGCGTGTTGCTGTTTATGAATCTGGTAAAAAATCTAAGAAATTGGCTGGAGCGAAGGTGTATGTTACCGTTTCTGATGGCACAAGCTGGGAAGGTGTAACAGATTCGAAAGGTAAAATTATTTGGAAAGAACGCCCAGATAAAAAAGGCAGATACATTCTGACAGGTAAAGAATATACCTTAAAAGCCGAAAAGGAAGGATATTACGAAGATAAAAAAGGCGCTCGTATTTCTACGGTTGGTCTTGATCAAAGTCAGAGTTTTCTCATTGAAATGCCATTGCTACCTGTAGGTGAAATTCGCACCCCTGAAGTGCGTTACGTATTTGATCAGTGGGTTTTCATTAATGATGCTTCTTGTATGTCACTAGATTCACTCAAATTCCTTGACAGTATGCTCAAAGAGTATCCAAATGTAACCATCGACTTGTTCTCACATACCGATGCACGTGGTGGTGATAACCGCAACCAAGTGCTTTCAGAAAATCGTGCGAAGGCGGTGTATAAGCATTTGGTAGAGAATTGTGGCATTGACCCACGCCGTATTCGTCCGGTTGGTCGTGGCGAAGCTGAGCCGGCAACTTGGGTGGATGAAACAGGTAAAACTGTTGTGCTCACCGAAGACTACATCAATCAATTCAAAGCGGATAAAGCAAAATATGAAATGCTCCATACGATCAATCGACGTACTACGGCAAAAATTACCAGTACAACTTTTGATCCGAAGACAGCTCCAGTTGCTGATCCTGAATACAGTAAGTTCAAACAACTTCCAAGATTATAATTGAAAGGCGTCGCAAGGCGCCTTTTTTATTTCGGACATGAGACGCTTATTACAGAAAATAATATTCTTTTTTGAACTTCAGTCTTTTGGAGTTTGCGAATGGTGGGCACGTAGATTAGGCATACGAACCAATAAAGTCAGATTGGGCTTCATTTATTTTAGTTTCATTGGTCTTGGATCTCCGGTGCTGTTGTATTTGATCATGGCATGGATACTAGAACACAAGCATTATTTTAAATTCAAGTCAAAGCGCAAACAATCTATCTGGGATTTATGAGAATATTGATTACCGGTAGCAATGGATTATTAGGCCAGAAAATCACAGCAATGTGTATGGCCAAAAAGCTGGAATTTTTAGCGACCTCCAGTGGCTTAAATCGTTTTTCTGTATGCCCAAAGGAGCGCTATCAAACCCTCGATATCACCGACGAACAAAACATCCAAGAGGTAATCAATCAATACAAGCCCACCCACCTTATTCATACAGCGGCAATGACCAATGTGGATCATTGTGAATTGCATCCTGAAGCTTGTGATTTGGTGAATCGACAGTCTGTTCAGATGCTTGTCAAATATTGTATTTTAAACCAAATTCATTTTCAATTACTTTCTACAGATTTTGTTTTTGATGGCCAAGATGGCCCCTACCGAGAGGAAGATCAAACCAAGCCCTTGAGTGTATATGCCCGCTCAAAAGTTGAAGCCGAAAATATTGTTCAACAGGCCAAAGGGCTGAGTTATTCGATTGTTCGTACGATTATAGTTTATGGCAAGGGCGAAAACCTTTCAAGGTCTAATTTAATTTTATGGGTAAAATCAGCGCTCGAAAAGCAAGAGCCCATGCAAATTATTGACGACCAATTCAGGGCGCCCACTTGGGCCAATGATTTGGCTTGGGCATGTTTGCGCATATGTCAGCTAAATGAAAGTGGTATTTTTCATATTTCGGGACCCGAAACTTTCTCCATATATGAGATAGTAAAGCGCATAGCAGCTTATTATAAATTGCCGCTAAATAATGTGAAAAAACTGAGTAGCCAAGAATTACAACAACCAGCCAAAAGACCTCCGCGCACAGGTTTTATCTTGGACAAAGCACGAATAAGGCTAGGTTACGATCCAAAAACCCTCGAACAAACACTCTCTGAACTATAAGTAAATTTGAGATAAATGCTTAAATTAGTTGATTAAGTTATGACAAATCAAACTAGCAACGGTTGGGGCTCGCGTATTGGCCTCATATTAGCAATGGCAGGAAATGCTGTTGGTCTTGGAAATTTCTTACGTTTTCCTGCTCAGGCAATCGAAAATGGCGGTGGTGCATTTATCATTCCGTATTTGGTTTGCTTTTTACTCATGGGCTTACCTCTATTATTCGTAGAGTGGGGCATGGGCCGTTATGGCGGAAGGCATGGACAGCATTCTACACCCTTTATTTTTGATGCCTTAGGAAAGGCTCCATATTGGAAATACTTTGGTGTATTTGGCATCTTTACCAATATTGCGGTAGCAGCGTTTTATTGTTATTTAGAGTCCTGGGCCTTGTCTTGGGCCTACCATTCGGTTGCTGGCACCTTTGACGGCATGACTCAAATTCAACTCAAAGATTTTTTCACCAATTACATCGAACTTGGAAGTAATCAACCGGTTGTCTTTTGGATGATCTGTATCTTGATCAATACGTTCATACTTTCAAGAGGAATCAGTGGGGGTGTTGAAAAAGTGGCAAAAATTGGTATGCCTTTATTGCTTCTATTTGGACTCATTTTGGCCATCACAGGTATTACTTTGGAAGCTAAACCTGGCGGCGCGATCAATGATGGCCTGGTAGGATTGAATTATTTATGGTCACCGGATTTTTCTTCGATTTGGAGCTTTAAGGTTTGGGTCGCTGCAGCAGGTCAAATCTTTTTTACCTTGTCTTTAGGAATGGGAAGTATTCATTGTTATGCTTCGTATCTGAATGCCAAAGAGGATGTTGCATTAAATGCCATGACTGCCGGCTGGATGAATGAATTTGTTGAGGTAGTTTTAGGTTCTGCAATTATTATTCCAATATCCGTTGGGTTTTTGGGCATCGAAACTATTTCCGAAATGGTTTCTGGAGGATCCGGCCTGGGTATAGGTTTTGCTGTATTACCCCAACTCTTTGGCACCTGGGGTTGGTTTGGCACTCTGTCTGGCCTCATGTGGTTTGGCCTATTATTTTTTGCAGGGATCACCTCCTCTATGGCGATGGGCACACCACTTATGGGTTTTATGTCAGACAATTTCGGCTGGAAGTCTAAAAATGGCGCCTACTTATTTGGCGCTTTGATTCTAATTTTTGGTATTCCAACGGTACTTTCTCAAGACGCCTTTAATGAGTATGATTATTGGGCTGGAACGGTATCCTTGGTTGTATTTGCGATGGTTGAAATTGTTCTATTTGCATGGGTCATTGGAATTGATTCTGCTTGGGATGAGATCACGCGAGGAGCAGACATTAAGGTGCCGCTGATTTTTAAATACATTATCAAATTCGTTTCGCCTGTTTTCCTAATTGTCGTTTTTGTAGGTGCCTTGCCTGACATCATTAAAAATGCAACAGCTGAAACTTCTTTCTATGGATGGCTAGGAAGAGGCATGCTCCTTTTTCTTTTTGTAGCTATAGGCATTTTGGTGTCTGTTGCTAAGCGCAAACAATTAAATTCAATCAAATGAGTACAGGTGCCTTAGTTCTTATGACTTCAGTTTGGTCTATTGTTATTCTCGTTACGGGATATTTCTTTTATCGCATCTTAACGATTCCAAAACACCAAGAGCCAGATTCCTTCTCTGACAACGACGATCAATAGGTATAAATACCTAAAGGTTTTTGGATAAAAACCGCCTCTTGCAATAAGTTTTTAGGCGAAGCGTTCATTCGTGAATGAAAAAACCATTTGTCATTTTCTCCAAAAGAATGGAGCGCGGTGCTGTTTTGTGGTGCTTGATTTGTGTAGTTGCTATTTTTTTGCCTCGTATTGAGGCTTATTTATTTGCTCCGGACATCACTTATGAATGGTCTTACGAGGAAGAAGAAAACTGCAATTTTCACTCTAAACAAGGCTCGTTAAATGCAGGAGCGGCTCCAAATTATAAGAAATTATGGAAAAGGTGTGCGCCGTCGTCGCTATCTTTCGAAGATTGGCAAGCACTTGGCCTTTCACAAAAACAGGCTGCTTCATTGCTGCGCTATCGAGACAAATACGGATTAAATTCTCTTGCCCAAATGCGCTCTATTCGTGTTCTTCCATCGGCTTTATTGGATAAAATCGCAGATTCATTGATTTTTAAAAAGACAAGTCATGTCGCGCCTAAAGAATTTGCAGAGAATAAAGAACACTATGAAGTCCCCCAAACAAGCAAAGAGACAAAAATTGTACGCCTTGAGCTCAATAAGGCAACTGAAGCTATGTTGGTGGCATTGCCAGGTATTGGGCACTATACGGCAATTAAAATACTTTCCTACCGTGATCAGTTGGGCGGGTTTTTAGCCCTAGAACAACTCTTTGAGATCAAAGGATTACCAATCGAGGCTATTGAGAAAGCACTCCCGTATTTGGATATTAAATCAACGATACAAAAATTAAAACTCAATGAGGTGAGTTATGAGCGTTTGAAACGGCATCCTTATTTAACATGGAATCAAGCCAACTCAATCATCAAAATGCGTACTCAAAAAGGTCAGTTCCAAAGCATTGAAGAAATTAAAGAGTCTGTATTAATTGACGAAGAAACATACAAAAAACTATTGCCTTATGTATCTTTGTGATATGACTATAGAAGAAAAACTCAAAGCAGTAATACGCGACGTTCCTAATTTTCCAAAACCAGGAATTCTTTTTAAAGATATCTCCACAATTATGCTGAATGCTGAGGTTTCAAACGAAGTACTAAATCACTTGGTCGAAAAATACGAGCACGCCCAACTCGATGCAATTGCAGGTATAGAAAGCCGGGGATTTTTATTTGGATACCCCTTGGCAATGCGTTTGGGCCTACCCTTTATATTGATTAGAAAAGAAGGAAAACTTCCTTATGAAAAAATCAAGCATGCTTATGCCTTAGAATACGGCGAGGCGGTGATTGAAATGCATACCGATGCTGTTTGCGCAGGTCAAAAAGTACTCATCCATGATGACCTACTTGCCACCGGGGGTTCTGCTGCCGCTGCGGCAACCCTTATAGAAAAAAGTGGAGGAAAGGTCGCTGGCTTTGATTTTTTAGTTGCGCTCTCGTTTTTAGACGGACAAAAGCCACTTGAGGCCTTTAGTTCTCAAATTCATTCAATTGTAACTTATTAGCAAAACTTCAGACCTCTGCTTTAAATCAACAACTCCTTCATCAACAACTCCTCATCTATCAACAACATGACTAATTATTTTACTGAACAACAACAATTGCTTGCCCAAATGGTGCAGGATTTTGCCAAACAAGAAATCAAGCCACACCTCAGACACTGGGACGACCAAGAAATTTTCCCAATCGAGGTTTTTAAAAAAATGGGTGAACTTGGTTTGTTAGGTGTGTTCATTCCTGAAAATTATGGAGGATCTGGCTTTGGTTACAAGGAATACGCTACTATATTAATGGAGCTTGGTAAAGTTTGTGGTGGAGTAGGGCTGAGTGTCGCCGCGCATAACTCCCTTTGCTCGGGGCATATTTTTTATCATGGATCAGAAACCCAAAAGCAAAAATATCTGCCAAAATTGGCTAGTGGCGAGTGGATTGGGGCCTGGGGCCTTACTGAAGCCAACACAGGATCTGATGCCATGCGCATGAAGGCCACTGCTGTCCAAGATGGCGATCATTGGGTAATCAATGGCTCTAAAAATTGGATAACACATGGTTTGAGTGCCGATGTTGCAGTTGTGCTAATTCGTACCGGAGATTTACTAGACAGCCATGGAATAACGGCATTCATCATCGAAAAAGACACCCCTGGTTTTTCTGCAGTTAAAATCAAAGATAAATTAGGCGTACGTGCCAGCGAAACCGCAGAACTCATCTTTGACAATGTGCGCATACCTCAGCAAAATGTAATAGGCGCGGTTGGTGAAGGCTTTAAGCAAGCAATGCAGGTATTAGATGGCGGGCGCATTTCCATTGCCTCATTGAGTTGTGGTATTGCTAGAGGGGCGTTCGAGGCAGCAGTTAAATATGCCAAAGAGCGCGAGCAGTTCGGTCAGCCCATTGCTCATTTTCAAGCCATTGGGTTCAAATTGGCAGACATGGCTACCCAAATAGAAGCTGCAGAACTACTCACCTTTCAGGCGGCAGCCAAGAAAGATAACAAAGTTGCAGTGACCAAAGAAAGTGCTTTTGCAAAATATTATGCCTCCGAGGTTGCAGTTAAATGTGGCAATGAAGCAGTTCAAATCATGGGGGGCTATGGTTATACCAAAGAGTATCCTGCCGAGAAATATTTGAGAGATGCCAAACTAATGACCATAGGGGAGGGGACATCTGAAATTCAAAAAATTGTTATTTCAAGAGAAATTTTGAAATAATCTTTGCAGAATTGATTTTCTCTCGTATCTTTGCCACCCTAAGTCGAAAACAAAGAAATTTATACATATGTTGATCATTCCAATTAAAGAAGGCGAAAACATCGAACGCGCATTGAAAAAGTACAAAAAGAAGTACGAAAAAACCAATGTGATGAAACAGCTTCGTGGTCGTAAAGAGTTCGAAAAACCATCGGTTTCTCGTCGTCAGGAAATTATCCGTGCAGCATACAAGCAAAGAATGCAAAGTCAACAATTGTAACCAATTGTTCATTTAATACGTATACAAAGGAGCTTCGGCTCCTTTTTTTATGCTCCAAGATTTCGAAAATTTTTTACGCCAAGAAAAACGCTATTCAGCGCATACTTGCCTGGCATACATGCATGACATCGAACAATTTAGTGTCTATGCAGATTGTCGGCAACTTGAAGATTGGAAAGAGCAGCATAACGGCACGATACGGGGCTGGATTGTAGACTTGCTGAATACTGGTTTGAGCAAACGGTCTGTGAATCGCAAGTTGGCATCACTGCGGACTTTATACAAATGGATGCTAAAAGAGGGCCTAACAGATGAAAATCCTATGACCCGCATTCAAGGTCCGAAGTCAGAAAAACGCCTTCCGGCCTTTGTTAAAGAATCTGAATTAGCACCTCAAAAAGTCTCCTTATTGTTCTCTTCGGACTTCGAAGGCTTGCGTAACGAACTCATTATAGAGTTATTTTATCAAACCGGCATACGACTTTCAGAACTCATTGATTTGAAAGATGCTGCCGTTCAGGGCCAATCAATAAAGGTGCTGGGAAAAAGGAATAAAGAAAGAATCATTCCAATTACCTCTGAATTGCTTGCAAAAATTGAAAAATACCGGATTGCAAAAAAAGCTCTTTCCCTAGATCATCCTTGTCTGCTACTTCGCATGAATGGAAAGCCGCTTTACCCTCAACTGGTTTATAGGATGGTGAAGGCAACTCTGAGCACGCTGAGTGGTGTTGAAAAGCGGAGCCCACATGTATTGAGGCATACTTTTGCAACTCATATGCTCAATAATGGGGCAGGTTTAGAGACACTCAAAGATTTATTAGGCCATGCCAATCTTTCTGCAACCCAAGTTTATACCCACAATTCTTTTGCACAACTAAAAAAAGCCTACGGAACGGCACATCCAAGGGCGCTTAAATCCAATTAAATAAGTACTTAAGCGCTGAAAATACCTATCTTTGCCGCACAAATCATTCATATGAAATTAGCAGCAGTTGGTAGTGTCGCTTTTGATGCCATCGAAACACCTTTTGGAAAGACCGATAAAATAGTTGGCGGCGCCGGAACTTATATTTCTTTAGCCTCTTCTTTTTTTGTGAATCATCAAAGCCTCATCTCTGTAGTTGGGGGAGATTTCCCCAAGCCATTTCTGGAATTATTGAAATCAAGAGGTATTGACATCAGTGGGGTACAGGTCAAAGAAAACGAGAAAACATTTTTTTGGTCAGGTAAATATCATACCGACCTCAATTCCCGCGACACCCTCATTACGGAGCTAAATGTACTCGGTGATTTTGAACCGATGGTGCCCGATGTGGCGCAACAAGCGGAATTTTTAATGTTGGGTAACCTCAGCCCTGCTGTTCAATTATCTGTTATTAAACAAATGGCAAATCGTCCGAAATTAATAGCCATGGATACCATGAATTTTTGGATGGATATCGCTTTAGAAGATCTCAAAGAAACGCTCAAGCATATCGATGTGCTAATTATCAATGACGAAGAGGCCCGGCAGTTATCAGGAATATATTCATTGCGCAAGGCAGCAGATGTCATCAGGGCACTCGGACCCAAGATTTTGATCATCAAGAAAGGTGAACATGGCGCCTTGTTGTTTCATGAAAAAAATGTTTTCTACGCACCGGCATTGCCACTAGAGGAAGTGTTTGACCCAACAGGTGCCGGCGACACCTTTGCTGGTGGATTTATGGGTTATTTGGCAGCTGCGCCAAAGTTAGATTTTGACACCATGAAACGCGCAATAATTGCGGGTTCTGCTTTGGCTTCTTTCTGTGTTGAAAAGTTCGGTACCGAAAGATTGTTAGAAATCACAGCGCAAGACTTAAACGAGCGTATGCAAGCCTTTGTCACCTTATCTACCTTTCAATTAGAAGCATAATGGAATTACAACAATACATCGATCAACTTTTAGAACTGTCCCAACAGGATGATTTACTACAGCTCGGCCGTGCGGCCAGTGATATACGTCAGACTTTTGAAGACATGCTCCTAGAACTTGAAAGACAAGAGCAGATCAAACGACTAGAAGCTGCAGAACAAGGGTCAAATTATGAGGAAATTGATTACAAGCCAGTGAAGGAGGCATTTTTTTCGGCATTCAAAGATTTTACAAGCAAAAGAAAGGAACAACAACAATTGCAGCAATCTTTAGAGACACAAAACTTAAAACTTAAAAAAGAGTTAATTGTGCGTTTAAAGGAGGTGATTGACAACGAAGAAAAAATAGGGAGTGCATTTCAGTCATACAAAGAAATTCACGAGACATGGAAAAAAATCGGAACCATCCCTCGCGATCAGCGCGAGAGTATTCAAAAAGAATATTCCAGGTTATTAGAAATTTTCTTTTATAACATCAAAATATACAAGGAGCTCAAAGATCATGACTACCGCCGTAATAAGCAACTTAAAGAAGATCTGATTTTTAAACTCAAACAACTCCGCGTTGCAAATTTAGCACAGCGTGAATTAGAGACCCAACTCCATGCCCTTCAAGATGAATGGGAAGAAATAGGCCCAGTACAAAACGAGGAATGGGAAACCATGAAAGGTGCTTATTGGGAGGCAGTTCGAGCAATTTACGATAAGATCAATGAGTATTACGAAGCACAACGTCAGCAATTAAAATCTAATATTGACGCTAAAAAATCATTAGTTGCAGCACTTGAAGAAAGGCTTAAGTTGGCCTCGGAGTGGTTAAACTTCAAGGATTGGGAAACCCAAACAGCTTTTGTATTGGATTTACAGGCTCAGTGGAAGACTATAGGTTCGGGCAGTCGGAAAGAAAATGAATTGGTGTATCAAGAATTTAGAACACATTGTGATGCCTTTTTTGCTGCGAAAAAAGAATTTTCATTGGCTCAGGATTCTGCCCATCAATTGGTAGTTGATAAGAAAAAGGCACTGATTGAAAAGGCAAATTCACTGAGTAAATCAACAGATTGGAAAGAAACTACGGACTTATTCAAAAAATTACAAAAGGAATGGCAGCAACTTGGATCTGCTGGTCCGCGCAATGAGAACAAACTATGGAAAGCGTTCAGAGAGGCTTGTAATGTATTTTTTGAAGCCAGACAAGCCCATCTCGAAAGTCAAGACGCTGCTAATGCCACAAATCTTCTTGCCAAACAAGCGCTTATTGAAGCACTTAAATCCTATGAATTACCTGCCAACAAACAGGAAGCCCTTGGGAAATTGCGTGAATTTCAGAAGCAATTTAACGAAGTAGGGCCAGTTGGTTTCAAAGAGCGGCAAGCGACTTACATTGCATTTAAAACCCGAATGGATGAGCTCTACAGTGCCCTCAAATTGGAAGGCCAAGAAAAGGACCGTGTATTGTTTGAAGCCAAACTTGAAAGCATCAATGCCTCACCAGATAAGCAAAAACTACTTCAAGCACAAAGACAAGAAATTCGAAAGCAGATCGATGTATTGCACAAAGAAGTACTTACACTAGAAAATAACCTAGGGTTTTTTGCACGTTCAAAGGGAGCTGATCAGCTCCGTCAAGACGTAGAGAAGAAAATTCTTGGCGCGCAAGAAAAAATCAAAGCACTTCGATCAAAACTCAAACTAATTCCAAATGAATAGCTTCATAAACTTGCTGTTATTGGTGGTGAGTTTGCCCACCTTACTTTTTTCTGTATTTGTGGGGTTTGACTTACCCATAGATTTTTTTCATACCACTGGGGGTAGGCTTCCGTATAGCGAAGAGGTGTATATCATTTTGGGCCTTCTGATCTTAATTATTGGACTGCGTCGTTCTATTCGCCGATGGATGGGTGTGCAGATGGTAAAGCAACAAAGTAAGTTTGTGTGGAACAATCCAATAAGTAGTGAAAGAAAACGCCGGGTGTATGTCTATAATGGCCTTGAAGCCTTGGTTTTTGTAAGTCTAATCATTGCGCATGTTTTTTTGACCCAAAAAGCATATTTCGTAGTATTGGCCTATAGCATTTTAGCGATAGATGCTATAATTTTTGTGCTTTTAAATCAGAAAGCCTTTCGAGTAGGTCTTAGTTCCAAAGCAATCCTAGTCGCAGACAGAGAAATTATATTAATTTATCTGAACGGACTTCGAAAGGTTTCTATTAGTCAGCAAACAATTTATTTTGATTATATCAAAGACTTACAACTTTCATTTCCACTCGATTGTATAGCGACAAGCCAAAAGGAATCTTTTTTTAACTCACTGCAGGCTCAGATTGATAGGGATAAAGTCCTTTTTCAGTACACCAAGTAGAATTTGTACATTCGTGCAATGCATTTGGGATCTCCGCAAAAAATATTGATAGTGCGTTTTAGCTCCATTGGAGATATCGTGCTGACCTTTTCTGTAGCAGCTACCATCAAGGATTTGTTTCCTCAATGCAAAGTAGATTTTGTAACCAAACCTCAATTCAAAGCGCTTTTAGCCGCTTGCCCTGAGTTGGACACCATTTATACACTGAATGGATCCGTCAAGGCGCTCAGAAAGGAAATCGACTTTAGTCAGTATGATGCCGTTTTGGATTTGCATCACAACCTACGTACAAGAATTTTTCTTCGATTTTTATCTGGCAAAGTTTATAGGTTTCCTAAGAACAATCTCCAAAAATGGCTACTTACTACCTTTAAAATCCGACCTAAGAACCATACGCATGTCATAGAAAGGTATTTGATGCCCTTGTTTTCCTATTTAAAAAGTAAGCATATTGGTCAAGAACCTAAATTCTTAGTTCCCGATTATGCTCGAATTGATATCAAAGAGGCTTTTAACCTAGCACCAAAATCGTATGTAGCCATCGCGATAGGTGCGCAATTTGCAACCAAAAGACTACCCACAGATTTATTGATTGAATTGGTTAAAAAAATCAACAATCCAATTCTTTTATTGGGTGGCAAAGAAGATGAAACCGTTGCCAATGATATAATTGACGGGGCGGGTAAAAATGACATTTATTCAGCTGCTGCAAGGGCAAGCATCCATGAGTCTGCCTGGCTGATAAAAAATGCCAAGTGCCTTGTTAGTCACGACACAGGGCTCATGCATATTGGCGCAACCTTTGATATACCCTTGTTTGTTGTTTGGGGAAATACGACACCAGATTTTGGAATGTACCCTTACAGAAAAGATCAGAAACATGTATGGCACTTTCAGGTAGAAGACCTCTCATGTAGGCCTTGTTCTAAAATAGGCCATGACCAATGCCCTAAAAGACATTTCAAATGTATGCGCAACCAAAATACGGTTAGGCTTGCCAAAGCCGTAAACGACTTGAGTGGTTAGTCTTCGAAAAATAATTTCTTTAGTTCGGTGGCCTCTGCAGCTTTCATTTTACCCGCCAAAATGAGGGCCAATTGTTTGCGGCGCAACGCACCATCATAGCGCATTTTTTCTTCTTCTGATTCAGGAATCAAAGCAGGCACCTGAATGGGATTGCCATTTTGATCTACGGCAACAAAGGTATAAATTGCTTCGTTGCATTTTTCACGCTGCCCTGTGACAGGGTCTTCGACAAAAACGTCGACAAATACCTCCATAGAAGAATTAAACGCCCTCGATACTTTTGCCTCTAAAGTGACAATAGACGCATGATTAATAGGCTTCTGAAAAGAAACATTGTTTACCGAGGCCGTAACTACAACGCGCTTGGAGTGTCGGTGAGCAGAAACACTTGCTATGACATCCATCCAGGCAAGTAGTTCGCCTCCGAATAGATTACCCAACGTATTGGTATCATTTGGCAATACGATTTTTGTGGTTATTGCAAGCGTGTCTATGGCTTTATTTGCTTTCATTGAACAAAGGTAAACAATACCTTTCATTTACTTAATTTATGAGCTAAAATACATTTTTACACTTAGTTGTTGTATTTTTACGACAAACTATACTAGCTCTTAATCAAACCATTATGAGAACAAGCTTTTTAACGACAATTCTTTTATTTTCCTTTTCCTTAACAAGTCTCGTTTTAGCACAAAAACCACAGCGCGTTTTAGATCCACATAATATGCGCGAAGGTGAGCACATTGAATATTGTATCACACACAAAAAACAAGCCGAGCTTGAAAAAGATCCGATTTTTTTAAAGGGCCTTCACGAGGCTGAAGCTGCATTAAATGAGGTTGCAAAAAAAGGGGAATCCCAAAAAGCGACCATCTATACCATTCCTGTTGTTTTTCACGTTTTGCACTTCGGTGGCCTTGAAAATATTTCAGATGAGCAAATATTAAATGCACTTGCCATTTTGAACCGTGATTACCGCAAACAAAATGCGGATACGGCCACTGTTCATCAGGATTTCCAAGGCATGCCTGCCGATATTGAAGTTGAATTCAAGTTGGCAACTATTGCACCAAACGGCCAATGTTTCAAAGGTATTACCCGAACTTTTTCACCACTGAGTTTTGACGGATCCAGCGGAAGTGCTCAGGTTGATGCCATAATTGCAGGAAATGATGTGTATAACGGCTCATGGCCGGGCAATAAATATTTGAATATTTTTATTTGTGCCGAGATTGGAGGTGCTGCGGGTTATACATACAAACCTAATAATGGTTTTGCCACGAGCATGAAAAATGGCATTTGGGTCTTGCATGATTACGTCGGGGCAATTGGCACCAGTGGCACTAGTTCAAGCAGAACCCTAACCCATGAAGTTGGTCATTGGCTGAATTTAGATCATACCTGGGGTGGCAACAATAATCCGGGCAACGCATCTAGCTGCGGCACCGATGACAACGTTCAGGATACGCCCACTTGTATTGGTGTTTCGGCCTGCTTACTCAATTCCAATACTTGTAATACTGACAACGCTTATTGGGGATTTGACATCCGTGATAACGTAGAAAACTATATGGATTATTCCTACTGCTCAAAAATGTTTACACAAGGGCAACGCACCCGCATGCGCAATGCTTTACAGGTGGCAAGCACAGGAAGAGCCAATGTAGTATCTGCTGCTAATTTAACAGCTGTAGGGGCAACCACCTCGCCTTACCTGTGTAAGGCAGATTTCATTTCAGACAAAACGACAATTTGTATGGGCAATGAAGTGCAATTCTCCGATGACTCCTACAACGCAGTTACTGGTTGGACGTGGCAGATTACTCCGAATTCAGGCTGGAGTTTTACAAATGGTACCGATGCTTCATCGCAAAATCCTACAATTATGTTTGATGTTTCAGGCATGTATGATGTGACACTTGTTGCCACTGATGGCACCAACAGCGATACAGAGGTCAAGCAAGGATTTATTCGTGTATTAGGCACTCCCGAAAGCTTACCTTTCTGGGAGGGCTTTGAAGCATACACTAGCTTAGATAATCTCCCAAATTGGGAAGTATATAATGCCAACAATAACAACGCATTTATCCTGGAGTCTAATTTTGGTCAGGCAAGTGGGAAATGCGCAAGACTCAATAATTTTAATCAATCGGCATCTAATGTTGATGAATTGATTTCAACAAACATAGATCTATCCCCAATAGTTTCCACCTCTGGTCAGGTAACCTTATCTTTTAGGTATGCCTACCGCAAACGAGTATCTACAGACTATGAATACCTTAAAGTATTTATTTCAGGCAACTGCGGTGAGAACTGGGTCCAACGCAAAACCCTAGGGGGTAACCAGCTTTCTAGCCAAACTAGTACATCCGCCTGGACGCCAACAGAGGCCGATTGGGTTACTGTACATATGACTAACGTAACGGCCAATTATTTCACAGACAATTTTAGGATGCGTTTTCGTTTTGAAGGTGAAGGGGGAAATAATTTCTTTTTGGATAACATCAATTTATACAGTGGTCCGCCATCTAATGATTTAGTATTGGCAACTATCAATGAAAATTTATTTGACAACCTTAACATCTATCCTAATCCAACCGATGGAGACCTTCATTTAACTTTCAATTCCAGTATAGGAGGTGCATCTATGCTTTATATCACGGATATTACTGGTAAGAGAGTGAAGTCATATCCTTTGCAAATTCAAACGGGCAGTAACGTAGTGATTACCGAAACAACAGGTTTGGCGAGTGGCACCTACTTAATCCAACTTCATTCCAATGGATTTGTAACCACAAGATCTTTCATTGTTGAATAGCTTGTTAGGGGTTGTTTGAAAAATAATCAAGTAGGAGCTTCGTTTTTGCAGCTCCTATTTTTTTTCTCAGCAATGCAATATCTGCTGATTTCATATTTGAAATCGTTTGAAATTCATTGAATAGGGTGGCGATTGTTTTTGGTCCAAGGCCTTTGATTTGATCGAGTTCTGATCCAAGCGCATTTTTACTTCTTCTATTGCGGTGGTGGCTCAGACCAAAGCGGTGTGCTTCGTCTCTGAGCTGCTGAACTAGCTTTAGTGCAAGTGAACGGCGGCTTAAAATAAGTGATTTAGAAAACCCGGGTTTGTATAGTTCTTCCAATCGTTTGGCAAGCCCTACTAATTTTATTTGCTGTTTGAGTCCAAGTTCTTCTATGGCCTCTAAAGCCGCACCTAATTGTCCTTTGCCTCCATCAATAATCACTAAGTCAGGAAGTGGAGCATCCTCTTCAAGTAATCTTTTATATCTTCTGGATACGGCCTCTTTCATTGTGCTGAAATCATCTGGGCCTTCCACTGTTTTTACATTGAAATGTCGGTAATCTGTCTTACTTGCTATACCATTTTTAAATACAACACATGCTGATACAGGATGGGTTCCTTGAAGGTTGGAATTGTCAAAACACTCTATGTGAAGAGGTGGAGTGCCAAGACCTAATGCAGATTGCAATTCAATGACGGCCTGCATGGGCATGTTTTGAACTGCAGAAGTTTTGTTGAGGGCTGCTTTTTTCGCTTGTAGCTGCGCATGCCTGACGTTGTTCTGTGCCATATCGAGTAATTGCTTTTTCTCGCCTCTCTTTGGGAATAGATATTTGCAATCAGAACTCTCTAATTCGGCATCAATTCCAATGACAATTTCCTTGGCTTGGCTGTTGAAATGCGATTGCAATTGCGCAATGAGCTGCTCGTACAATGAAGGAATTGGTGCGTCTAGTGGGTCAGATACTTTAGAGGTATAGGCATGTATTATATTTCCCTCTTTCACCACCAAGTAACTCAACCAAGTGCCTTCAGGATTTTTATCTATATAACATACATCGAAAGATTGGAGGTGGTCAGATACTACCATTGATTTAGATCGGTATTTATCAAGTGCCTCTAATAGTTCTTTACAGCGCTGTGCCTCTTCATATGCTTGATTGGCTGCAAAAGCCATCATTTCTTTTTTCAAGTGCTGTGAGAGTGAGTAGTTTTTCCCCTCGAGCAATAATCTTACAGAGTGTAGACTCTTGTCGTAGTTTGCTTGCGTTTGAAAGCCTTGGCAAGGCCCAGCACATTTACCAATATGGTATTCTAAACAGACCTTGTATTTTTCTTTGGCTATTTTTTCTGCACGTAAATCCAAGCTACAAGTTCTCAATAAAAAGAGTTCTCTAATCAGCCCAAGCAGCTGATGCATTTGCTTCACATTAGGGTAGGGCCCAAAATAGGTAGATCCGTCATTGAATTTTTTACGTGTCGGAAAAACTCGAGCAAAGGCTTCGTTTTTGATAACTATCCAAGGGTAAGTCTTGTCGTCTTTGAGTAAAACATTATACCTCGGTCTGTAGCTTTTAATGAGGTTATTTTCCAAGAGCAAGGCCTCTAGTTCATTTTGAACTACTGTAAATCTAATGTTGGTAATTTGCTTGACAAGTGTTCTGGTTTTGCCGTCGAGGTGCTCCTTTTGAAAATAAGAACTTACGCGTTTTTTTAGATCAATAGCTTTTCCAACGTAAATAACCTTGGCTTCGGCATCTAAATATTGATATACCCCTGGGTCGTGTGGTAGGGTTTGTACAATTTCAAGTAGATGTTGGTCAAACTTCATGGAGTCAAAATTAGAAACATTGTGCGGATTTCTTTGCTCTTCTTATCTTTGTTGAATGCTTGATGAATTTATTCTTTCTTCACTCCAAGAAGATATTCAAGATGGAGACCATTCTTCATTAGCTTGTGTACCGCAAGATGCGCAATCAATTGCAAGTTTGCTCATCAAAGAAGAAGGTGTGTTGGCAGGTATGCAGGTGGCTCATCGCATCTGTGAACTTTACGATGCGTCCTTGAAATTTTGCCCCAACTTATCGGACGGATCGTCGGTTCGGCCGGGCCAAATTGCCTTTACTATCGAAGGGTCCGCAAGATCTATACTTGCAGTTGAGCGTTTGATACTTAATTGCATGCAACGTATGAGTGGTATAGCAACGCAAACTGCCACTTTTGTTGAGCTCATCAAAGGCACCAATTGCACTTTACTCGATACGCGTAAAACTACCCCAGGCATGCGATTTTTAGAAAAGGCCGCTGTTCAGATAGGAGGGGGGGCGAATCATCGTTTTGGCCTTTATGACATGATCATGCTCAAGGATAATCATATTGATTATGCAGGTGGCCTGGCTTTGGCTTTAGAGCGAACGGACAAATATCTCAAAGAAAACCATCTTGAGCTCAAGGTTGAGGTAGAGATTCGTTCCCTAGATGAACTCGAGCAATTACTTGCTTTGCCAACGACATATCATCGCATCATGTTGGATAATTTTACTCCCGAACAAATTCAAATTGCGCTCAAGCGCATTCCCAAAGGCATAGAAACTGAAGCGAGCGGAGGCATTACAGCACAAACAATTCGTGCTTACGCCCAAACAGGAATTCAGTTCATCTCGGTTGGTGCCTTGACCCATTCTGTCAAGGCCTTAGACATGAGCCTCAAGGCTTGTCTTTAAAATAGGCTACCGCTACAAGAATTGTTTGATTCTTGTGCAGGAGCGCTTCGAAAACCCGCGTCTCTTCTGCAAATAAAATCGTGCCAGAGACTCCAATCAAATTGCCATCCACGAATCTAGATTGAATAAAAATTTGATTTTTAAAAGAAAGCCCAGGTGTATTGGCTAACTTATAAACCGACTCTTTAACGCACCACATTTCTAAGGCCCAATCACGGGGTGCTATGGTATATAAATTTATTTCATGTTCGCTTGCAAATTTATTGATGACTTTAAATGCATTTCTGTCTACAACTTCTATGTCAATACCGATTGGAAAGTCTGCTAAAGCGAGTCCGAGATAATCTTTAGAGTGGCTTATGGAGATAAATGAAGATTCTTGTTCAATATAGGGCTTACCATTCGCATTGTATTTGATTGGGTATTTGATATTCAAAAGGTTACGTAAATACCTGATACCCAGAAATGAATTTTTGCGTTGAGGCTGATTGATATTTTCTAATTCTCTTATTTCTGAATCAAAGAGTTCGATGCCGGATTTAGACAAGGCATTTGCTTCTAATATCAATATTTTGAAATTGTTTAATGGGAGTGGGATGGTGAGGAGCATTTGTTGTTTGGCCGAAAGTATATGCAAATATGCGTAAACATCTGATAGTTTTTTGATGAATACTATGTTAAGAATATGGAATTTTCTATATTTACAATCTTAAAAAAACGAGAAATAGTAAAATTTATACGCATTTATATGGTGGGTAGACTCAAATTATTGCTTTTAAGCGCTTTGTTTGTAAGCACTTATGCATTTTCACAATCTGGACTCGGTACCCTACGTGGAACCGTATTCGACGAGGCAACTAAGGCTCCGTTGGAGTACAGCAAGGTAATCTTGAAACAGGCCGGCTCGATGAGAGGAAGTGCTCAGACAGATGAAAAAGGTAAATTCCAAATCAATGGTATCCAACCTGGTTCTTATGACGTAGAGGTGCGCAATGCCGAAGGAGGCTACCAAACCCTGACTATGGAAGGTGTTTCAATTTCACCAGATCGAATTACCTTTCTAGACAACCTAATGTTGACCTCCAAAACCCAAGAAACTAAAGAGGTTAAAGTTGTTCGCTACAAGGTTCCGCTTATTGACAAAGATGGTGGGGCATCCGGTGCTACGGTTACCCGTGAAGATATTGCTCGTTTGCCTGCGCGTTCAGCGACTGCTGTTGCCGGTACTGTAGGCGGGGTGAATGTAAGCGAAGGTTCAGGTGCCATTTCAGTACGTGGTACACGTTCAGATGCCACTTACTTTTATATTGATGGTATCAAAGTTCGCGGTTCATCCAATTTGCCAAAATCTGCTTTAGAAGAAGTATCGGTAATCACAGGTGGTGTGCCAGCAAACTATGGAGACGTCACGGGAGGTATTATTTCTATTACGACTCGTGGTCCGTCTTCGGTTTATTTCGGAAGTTTGGAAGCAGTGAGTTCTGGTGTATATTTCAACGGAGCAGATCCAAATGGCTATGACGGAAAAGTTTATGGCCTTGACAAATTTGGATACAACCTAGTGGAAGGGATGCTTTCTGGTCCGCTTTGGATGCAACGCGATTCTCTTGGAAACAAAACTCGCCCAAGACTTGGTTTCCTAATATCAGCTAACTACACAGACCAATTGGATTCTCGCCCCTTGGCCGGAGGATCTTACAGAATCAAACAAGATGTGCGCGAGGAGTTGCTTGCCAACCCACTTCGCCCTACATCCACTGGTTTTGGTACTTTCCATAACGCCTTATTCCTAAGGGCTGATGATTTTGAAAAAACAGACTGGCGTATGAATGCTCGTAATAATGTTTTTTCAGCATCAGGAAAAATAGATGTGAACACTGGACCATCTGTCAATTTGCAATTTGGCGGGTCTTTGAACTTTTTTGAGGGATCATCTTACAGCCGTGCAGGCTCCTTATTGAACTTTACGAACTTTGGGGTAAGTAAAAGTTTAGATTATCGCGTCTATGCAAGGTTGACGCAGCGTTTCAATAACGATCGCGAAGGTTCTAGCTCAAAAATCAAGTCAGCATTATATAACGTAATGGTTGACTACTCTAAATCTATGGGTGAATCTTATGACCCTAATCATAAATACAATTTATTCAATTATGGCCACGTAGGTAAATTTGTTACTACGCGTGTACCATCTTATGAATTTGATCCTGCTACACAAATGTACGTTCATAATGGTTTCCGTGATGTACAGGTAGATTTTACACCTTCTGAAACCAATTCAGCCTTGGCTGCTATTACTACTCAATACTATAATATTTACGAAGGCAACCCAATTGGTCGCTACGAAAATCTCTTCCAAATCCAGCAAGGTAATGCCTTGCGAAATGGGGATTTACCGAGCAGCGTTTACGGAATTTGGGCAAATATTGGAGCTCCATCAAACGGTTTTGGAAAATCAGAAAACGACCAATTCCGTGTTACTGGTGCGGGTTCTGTGGTTCTTGGAGACCATTCTATTTCACTTGGTTTTGAATACGAACAACGCGTAGACCGTGGCTGGACAAGCGGCGACAATGGCCCTGTAGGCATTTGGTCTATTGCACGACAGTTGGCGAACTTCCACATCCGCGAACTTGATTTGAATTCAGGAACGATTACAGATTCAGGTTCATTCAAGGCAATTACATACAACCGCCTTAATGCCGGTAACGCTGCCGACCCTCTTGGTGATGGTCAATACGGAGGTCAATTAAATAATGACCAACAGTCTTTCTTTGATTATAACCTTCGCAATAAGTTAGGATATAACCCTGCTGGAAATGATTACATTGATATCGACCAATACGATCCAAATTTGTTCCAATTCGATATGTTCTCCCCTGATGAACTTTTGAATAGTGGTCAATCATTCGTTTCCTATTGGGGCTATGACCACACAGGTAAAAAGGTGCGTGGCAATACTGATATCAACAAGTACTTCAACGAATTTGACGAAAACGGAAATTACCGTCGTTTTGTTGGTGCTTTCCAACCAATTTATATGGCGGGTTATATCATGGATAAGTTTGCGTTCAAAGATATCGTCTTTAACGTGGGTGTCCGTGTGGATGTTTTCGATGCGAATCAACCAGTGCTTAAAGATCCATATTTATTCTATACTGCTAAAACTGTTCAAGAGGCACGTGCCTTGGCTACTGCAGACCCGAACCAATACAGCTGGGTAAATCTACCTCAAGGTATGGGTGATGATTATGTTGTTTATGTAAATGATGTAAACAACCCTTCAAGCATCAACGGTTTTAGAAATGGTTCGCAATGGTTTGATGCTACAGGGGCCCCAATTCAAGACCCATCAGTGGTGAGAGGAGCAGCAGGAATTGCACCATGGTTGCAAGACCCATCATTAGAAACACCAACTTCCGATGCATTCGAGGATTATAAAGCACAGGTGAATGTGATGCCGCGTATTGCATTCTCCTTTCCAATTTCTGAGGAAGCGTCATTCTTTGCACATTATGACATCCTTACAAAACGTCCAACTTCAGGTTTCCGCTTTAACCCATACGAGTACCAATTTATTCAGTCTCGAAATGCTGTTATTAGCAACTCGAATTTAGTTCCTGAGAAAACAGTGGATTATGAACTAGGCTTCCAACAAGTTGTTACACGCACTTCATCAGTTAAAATCTCTGCATTCTACCGCGAACAACGAGACAACGTTCAATTGATCAACGTGTTTGAAGCTTATCCGGTAACCTACAAAACATATGGTAACCGCGATTTTGGTACAGTCAAAGGGCTTACTATTGCCTACGACATGCGCCAAACAGGAAATATCCGCATGACGGCAAACTATACGCTTCAGTTTGCTGATGGTACAGGTTCTGATGCTACATCTATGTCAGCACTAGTAAATGCTGGTTTACCTAACTTACGAGTGATTTTCCCTTATAGTTATGATCAGCGCCATGCATTCAATGTAACTTTTGATTACCGCTACGGTGAAGGTCAGGATTACAATGGCCCAATGCTTGGTAAAATGCGCATACTAGAAAATACTGGTCTGAACATGATTGCCAATATCAACTCAGGTTCTCCATATTCTTCTCAAACCTTCATTACCGATGAAGGAATTGGTAACCTCAACGCCGGTATTAACGGTACGCTGAATGGTTCAAGATTGCCTTGGCAATACCGTTTGGACATCCAAGCGGACAAAACGATCAATATTGAATACGGTAGCAAAGAAAACAAGAAGAAGACAGCCTTCTTACAAGTTTACGTGCGTGCCACAAATTTATTCAATCAGTTCAACGTCTTGAACGTTTACCGCGCTACTGGAAACTGGGATGACGATGGTTACCTCGCTGCTGCAGCCAGCCAAACTTCAATCCAGAACCAAATTGATGAGCAATCTTTCCGTGACTACTACACGATGAAGGTTCAGAATCCGTTTAATATCAGTGTACCTAGAACAATTCGTTTGGGTGTCAAATTTGATTTTTAAGAAGCTTTAAGAAAGTATTATGAAAAAGCAATTCCTTGCCGCGTTTTTTGGTCTTACAGTAGCTTGTTCTCAAGCGTTTGCATACTTAGGCCCCAACGACAAAGATTATAAACCAACCGCCAAACCTAAGGCAAATTGTAGTCCTGCTACAGCAAAATTGACAATGAAGTTCAATGATGTTGCTGCGCTCATAGAGCAGGGTGGTAGTATGTTCCAAAACCGAGCTGCTGGAACTGCCGCCTATGAGGTTCCAAAGGGGAGTAACCGCTTTGCAATTTATGCAGGAGCACTTTGGATGGGTGGTACTGACGTCAATGGCCAGTTAAAATTGGCTGCCTTGCGCTATCGTTCTGGTAACGATTTCTGGCCTGGTCCACTATCAGTTACCCCAGGAACTGGTAACTACAATCCATTGTTTCCGGTAGGTGACGACGCTATTCGTGATTTTGGTGAGGCCAATATTGACCCAGATCAGTGTATTGCCTATGATAAATTCTACACCATCCGCAAAGCTGAGGTTATTAAATTTAATATCTGGTGGGAATGTGGTGCTGGTATCGCCACCGAAGGTTGTGATGAAATTACGGCACCAACCAATGATGAACTTAACCGTATATACGGTTGGCCGGCACATGGTGATGTTTCTCGAGGCCAGGACTATTTCTTAGCTCCTTTCTATGACCGCGATCAAGATGGAAATTACAACCCAGATAATGGTGATCATCCTTGGTACGACGACATCCTAGGCCGTGATGACATCGAGTGTGGTATAGACCGACGTATTTCACTTTATGGTGACGAAACGCATTGGTGGGTATTCAATGACAAAGGAAATATCCACACCGAAACAAACGGTGACCCTATCGGTATGGAAATCCGTGCCCAAGCATTCTCTTTTGCAACTAACGATGAAGTAAACCGCATGACATTCTACAACTATGAGTTGATCAATCGCGGAACGCAAACCCTCTACAACACTTATTTCTCTCAGTATTTAGATGCTGATATTGGTAATTACGCCGATGACTACACTGGTTGTGATGTTTCTCGCGGTTTAGGTTATATGTATAACGGTGATCTCATAGATGAGTCCGATGGTGGAAAGCTTGGTTATGGAGAAAACCCACCTGCAATTGGATGTGACTTCTTTGAGGGTCCTTATCAGGATGCCGATGGTATTGACAACCCGGGTCCATATTTTGATGAAGCCACTCAAACTGAAGTTGTACCAACAGTTGTAGATGCCTTAGCAAATAATGGTATTGTGTACAAAGGAATTGGTATTGGTTATTCAGATGGGATTATTGATAACGAGCGTTTTGGTATGCGTCGCTTTACTTATTATACTTCCACTTCTGCCTACCCGTACAATGACCCAGGGCCAGCAGCTGAATACTACAACTTCATGGAAGGTCAATGGGCCAACGGTTCAGAAATGTATTATGGTGGTTTAGGAACGGGCACAGGTGGCTCGCAAGTGCTATCAGATTATATGTTCCCTGGAACATCAGATCCACTGCATTGGTCAACACAAGGTGAGGATATGTCAGCCGCTTATCCAAATGGTTGGGATGAATCTACAAGTAATAACCCTTCAGGTGACCGCCGTTTTGTGCAGTCTGCGGGTCCGTTTACGCTTCGTCCGGGAGCAATCAATAACATTACTGTAGGTATTGTCTATGGCCGCAGTACTGATGGAGGCTTGATGGCATCTGTGGAGGCTATGAAGCGCGCTGATACCAAAGCACAAGCTTTGTTTGACGCATGTTTCAAAATTCTTTCTCCTCCTGATGCACCGCGCCTTACAATCCAAGAACTTGAGAACGAGTTGATCTTGATGATTGACAACCCTGTATCTTCGAATAACTACCAAGAAGCATATGCTGAAATTGATGAAATCAACATCACTGATCCTACCTTAGACCGTGTTTACCGCTTTGAAGGTTATCAGATTTATCAGTTGAAATCTCAAGATGTTTCCATTGCTGATATCGCCGACCCAGACAAAGCGCGTTTGGTTGCTCAATGTGATATCAAAAACAATATTTCGCGCATCATTAATTTTGAATTTGATGAAGCGCTCGGATTCTCTGTACCAGTCGAAAAAGTGGACGGTGAAAACAATGGAATTCAGCACTCATTTGCCATCAAAGAAGACGCGTTTGCACAAGGAGCTCGTGCATTGGTGAACCACAAAACTTATTATTATGTGGCTGTAGCTTACGCTTTCAACCAGTTCAAAGAATACGATCCAAACGACCCTCTTCAATTAGACGGACAAAAGATTCCTTATATCTCTAGCCGTTTGAATTTTGATGGTACGGCAATTGCTCCTGTAGCAGCCATTCCACACAACCCTATGCCAGAGGCAGGCGGAACAGCGCAGCTGATTGCCTACGGTTCTTCGCCACAAATCACACGTTTGGATGGTTACGGCAATGGCAACCGCAGCTTGGAGTTGACTAAATCTAGCCTTGAAACCATTTTGGCAGATGGCTACATGGCCAACCCAACCTATGACTATGGTTCGGGGCCAATCAATATCAAGGTGGTGGATCCACTCAACTTGGCAGATGGTTATTTTGAGTGCAAGTTCCGCAACTACAACGCGCCAAACATTGGCAATAGTGCCGATACGGCAAGTTGGGTCATTTACCGCTATGTGAGTAAAGAAGATATGACTGTATTGGATTCTGTCAGTTCAGAGCGCACGATTGCATCCGATAATGAGCAAATTATTCCACAGTGGGGTATTTCGGTTCAGATCTTCCAAAACAAGTATACAGGTATTGGAAACTTGGCATCTAAGTCTACTTCAATGATAGATGCAAGCATCGAATTTGCAGATTCTTCAAAACGTTGGCTCACAGGTGTCAAGGACAACGATGCGTATTTCCCAACCAACTGGGTACGCTCCGGAGATTACTCTCCAGAGACTACCGTTGGCAATGCGGGCTATGAATGTTTGCCTGATGGCCCAACATATTTGAATCCATGTAATTATCCTGACGAAGTAGGCGCAGATCCAACGCAAGCCTTCGAGCGTGTATTGGATGGTATTGTAGCACCACACCGCTTGGTAGGTTACCAGGCTGACTACATGCCACTGGCATACTACGGTACCTTCTCAGGTTCAAGTAAGCTCAATGCCTCGATTTCCTTCTTGCCGAGTGTGAATATTGTTTTGACTAGTGACCGCAGCCTTTGGACGCGCTGCCCTGTTGTAGAGCTCGGTCGCAACCAAGCACTCAATGTTGGCAACGCCAAGCCAGGTGCTTTGCGTCAGAGTCCAAGTGTAGATAAAAATGGCAACCCAGACGGAACAGGTACCGGTATGGGTTGGTTCCCGGGCTATGCCGTAGACCTTGAATCAGGTGCACGCCTTTATTTAGCCTTCGGAGAAAACTCTTTCTTGGGTGGTGAAAACGGTGCCGACATGATCTGGAACCCAACTGATCGCTTGGTGAGCAGCGTAGGTACACCGCTCATGGGTGGCATGCACCCAGTTTATGTATTTAGCTACAATCAGGCTGCTACCAATGGCTTTAGCTCTGGATTTAACTTCCCGGCTTATATTCCATCTGAGGCAGAAAATAGCGCAACGAACTTTGCTTACAACAAATACCTTGAGGTAGAAGGCAACAGCTCGGCTGCAAAAAGAGAGCTCTACGGCTCCATGACTTGGATCAGCTACCCCATGTTGGCCCCAGACCAAGAGCTACTCGCTACAGATGTAACGATCCGCTTGCGCGTCAACAAGGAATACAAAAACTTTGTGGGCTCAGGAGAAAACGGTGGCAAGCCCATGTATGGCTGGTCAATGAAAGACATCGCTACTCAAGTTGCTTCTCAAGACATGCTCAAAGAAGCCTTGGCTATGATCAATGTGGTGCCAAATCCATACTATGCCTTCTCTGAGTATGAGCGTAACAAACTTGACAACCGCATAAAAATCATCAATTTACCTGAGCAATGTTACATTCGCATTTATTCTGCCAATGGCAAGCTTATTCGCAGTATTAAAAAAGACAACGCTGTCACTTACCAAGATTGGGATCTCACTAACCACGCTGGAATACCAATAGCTGGTGGGATCTACCTCATTCATGTTGAAGTGCCCAATGTAGGCGAGCGTGTGCTGAAGGCATTTATCGCCATGCGCATGGTCGATTTACAAAATATTTAACTGTATTATAACTTTAGGTAAGATTTAGAAACTTTAATTTTGGAAATAAAATAAATTCGATGAAAACAATTTTTTCACTTTTGGTACTTTGCTTAGTTGCATTTGGTAGTTTGGCGCAAGTTTATCAGTTGCCTTCGCTCCCATATTCCAAAGATGCCTATGAGCCCTTCATAGACGCCCAAACCATGGAGATTCACCACGACAAACACCATGCGGGATATGTCAACAATTTAAATAAGGCTATCAGCGGTACTGCAATGGAAAAGCTCAGCATGACTGACTTATTGATGTATGCTAGTTTTCGATCTACCACAGTTCGAAACAATGCCGGCGGACATTACAACCACAGCCTGTTCTGGGAAATTTTAGCACCCCCGACCGCACAGAAGCCTATGGGGCAAGAATTGGAAAAGGCCATCAACAACCAATTTCAAAGCATCGATTCATTAATGCTTTTAATCAATGCAGCGGCTGCCACAAGATTTGGCAGTGGCTGGGCATGGTTGGTAGTGACCCCCGAAGGCCAATTAGCCGTATACAGTACGGCCAATCAAGACAACCCTGTCATGGATGTCAGCAAAGACCGCGGCATTCCAATTCTAGGCATTGATGTATGGGAGCACGCCTATTATTTAAAATACCAAAACAAACGTGGCGATTATTTGAGCAGCATTTGGTCCTTGATCAATTGGGGGGTAGTGTCTGATAAGTTCAATGAGGCACTAAATAATCCACTTCTCAAAGAGTTGGAAAAAGACAACTGGCTTGCGCTCAAAGACTTTCACAAGGTAATGGCCCAAACTTTTCATCCGGCAGAAGAAAAAAACTTTGCCCCACTATTGAGTAGAAGTGGTGAACTTTATGCCAAGGCAATCTTGCTCAAGAATTCTACACCACCAAAATCTGCCAATAACAAAAAGGTGCAAGATGCATTGACTCGTCTTGAAAAACAATGCGCAGAAATTCATTCTTTAGCACAAAAACCAAGTAAAAACGAAGAAGCTAAAAACGACTTGCTTTTTGATTTGATTACCAAAGCCCATGATATTTTTCATGAGGTGGAGGGCTTGTGTCACGACTAACCGCACCTTAACTTAAGGTATTGGTAAAACCTTTGCCACTCAAATCCGTATCTTTGTAAAAAAGAATACGGTGCGTTTTGAATTGACCAAAGATTTTCTTGCCGAACTGCGACAAAAAATTGTCGCGGAAGACCGCCTTTGGATCCAAGAGCAGGTGCTCGAATTGCACTATGCTGAAATTGCCGAAATTCTTGATAAGCTGACCAACGAGGAGGCCAAATTCATCTATTTCATGGTAGATGAAGATACCCAGGCCGATATCTTAATGGAGCTAGAGGAAGAGGTTCGAGATCGCTTTTTAGCCTCGCTATCGAGCAAGGAAATGGCAGATCAGCTAGAAAACCTCGACTCTGACGACGCTGCCGATATCTTAAGTGAATTCCCAGACGAAAAAATTCAGGAGGTCATCTCTCAGATGGAAGATGACGAGGCCGCAGAAGATATCGTAGATCTATTGAACTACGACGATGATACGGCAGGGGGGCTCATGCAAAAAGAATTTTTCCAAGCAAATATAGAATGGCCTGTCAATAGAGCTATCATTGAACTGCGAAAGCAAGCCGAAGATGTTGAGAAGGTATACAACATCTTTGTGGTTGACGACGATGAACACCTCCTAGGGGTTCTTTCATTGAAGCGCCTACTTGTGGCCAATGCACGTACGAAAATTGGCAGCATTTACCAGAGTAAAAATATTATATCTGTAAAGGCCAGTGATTCGGCCGAAACAGTAGCCAAAGTGATGGAAAAATACGACCTGGTTTCGGTGCCAGTTGTAGATTACCAGAATAAACTTGTAGGGCGCATTACCCTTGATGACGTCGTAGATTACATCAAAGAAGAAGCAGACAAAGACTTCCAGATGGCAACTGGTATCTCGGATAAGGTAGATTCAGATGCCGCTATTTGGAAGGTGAGTTTTTCTCGATTGCCATGGTTAATCATTGCCATGTTTGGAGGCACCATAGGGGCTAAGGTCATTTCAAATTTTGAATCGAGCCTCACGGCCATTCCTGCGATGGCCTTCTTTATTCCACTCATCACCGCTATGGGGGGCAATGTAGGGGTGCAATCCTCGGCTATCGTGGTGCAGTCCATAGCCCGAGGCGACAAAGATTTAGGTAGGATATTTCCTAAATTACTTAGAGAAGCAAGCGTGGGGCTCTTGAATGGGCTCATATTGTCGAGTCTGATTTTTTTAATTGCCACTGTCTTTGTTAATCTGCACCTAGGCATCGTTGTCAGCATTTCTTTGTTTACGGTAATATTATTTGCCGCGATTTTTGGCACACTCTTTCCAATGATACTCAATAGATACAAAATAGACCCCGCCTTGGCGATTGGTCCATTTGTAACTACTTTAAATGACGTGATAGGTATCTTCATCTACTTCTCCATAGGATTGTTATTGATGTAATGAACACACCTCAACTCGGCATCAAAGCCAATTGGCAGCAGTTCAGTTTATTGGTCCTTGTCAATGCATTTGTTGGCGGAATGGTTGGCATGGAGCGAAGCATTCTTCCTCAATTGGCAAAAAGCGAATTTCATATCGCTGCGAAAACTGCCCTACTTTCGTTTATTGTTGTTTTTGGCATAACTAAAGCCCTGACCAATTACTACATGGGTGCTTTGGCCAATAAATATGGCCGAAAAAACTTGCTTGTATTGGGCTGGCTTTTTGGCTTACCCGTTCCAATGCTACTCATTTTTGCACCAAGTTGGTCATGGGTGCTGATAGCAAACATTTTTTTAGGCATCAACCAAGGATTGGCCTGGAGCAGCACCGTAGTTATGAAAATAGATCTAGCGGGGCCCAAAAGTCGTGGATTTGCCATGGGTATCAACGAAGCCGCAGGCTATTTGGCTGTCGGGGCGGTGGCATATTGGAGTGCCAGTACGGCCGATGCCTATGCCATTCGTCCTTATTCGTTTTATATCGGCATTGTACTTTCACTGCTTGGTTTGTTGATGAGCCTCTTTTTGATCAAGGATACCAGAAGGCATGTCGAGGTTGAAGCAGAAAAGAATGCCGCACCGCTGCTTCTTCATATTTTTAAAGACACTTCCTTTAGAAACCCCAATCTTGGCAGTATTAGCCTAGGCGGCTTAGTCAATAACCTCAACGATGGCATGGTCTGGGGCTTGTTTCCTATTTTACTGATCAGCAAAGGAATCCGTGGGGAAGCATTGGCACAAATCATTGCCATTTACCCCTTGGTTTGGGGACTTGGTCAATTATTTACCGGCAAACTCGCCGACCATTTTGCTAAAAAACCTTTGCTCTTTTTTGGAATGTTCATTCAAGGGATGTCGATCCTTGGGTTCATTTGGGCGCATACCTTCTATCAGTTTGCAACTTTGAGTGTGTTGCTTGGGCTCGGCACGGCTGTTGTATACCCGACTTTTTTGGCTGCGATAGCTGAAAATACCCACCCGAGTCAGCGTGCACAAAGTATTGGAGTATATCGCCTATGGCGAGATTTGGGCTATGCCTTAGGTGCTGTACTTACCGGAATTCTAGCTGATTTATGGACCCTTGACACAGCGATTGCTGCTATTGGGCTCATTACTTTGCTCTCAGCAGCCGTAATACTATGGCGCATGAGGCCTGTTTCATAGAATCAAAAAAGCTTCGTATCTTTGCACTCCACAAAAAACCTTGGAGAGGTGTCCGAGTGGTTGAAGGAGCACGCCTGGAAAGTGTGTATAGGCCTAAAGCTTATCGAGGGTTCGAATCCCTCTCTCTCCGCTGAAAACAAATGAAAGCCAGCTCAAACGCTGGCTTTTTCTGTTTTAAGGCAGATGTATTTTCAAATGATCTTAAGGTGGGCCCAAAAAAGAAATCTTATATGAGTATGAATATCAATTCTGAAAAACCCAACTTAACATCAATTTCTTTCAGATAAATTTGTTAAAATGTAAAGTATACATTACATTTGTAAAATAAACTTTACATTATGAGCAATAATAAATTTACTTTAAAACAGAAATCCAATTTGAAAATCCTAGCTTATTGGACCTTAGCCTGGACATCATCGCAAGCATTGGTTACCTTTGGAAGCAAGCTGATTTGGCCTGAATCTAAAGTAATTATTATTCTTTCAATCCTTTTGAATATAGGATTAGGCATTGGCCTCATTTTAGCAAACAGGAAGTATTTAGTTGATGGAGATGAACTAGAAAAGAAGATTGCGATAGAGTCTATGTCTCTAGCACTTGGCTTAAGTATTGTGGTAGGTTTGGCCTACTCTTCTGCAGATCAAGCTAACCTAATTCCCTTTCATGCTGAAATTTCGCATCTAGTCATTTTCACTGGAATAAGTATTTTAGTATCAATAGGAATTTGCAGAAAGAAATATTTATGAAAAATATTATCAGAGAGATTCGAATGGAAAAAGGACTACGGCAAGAGGATCTTGGGGAGCAAATTGGAGTAAGTCGGCAAACAATAAATGCCATTGAAAAAGGGAAATTTGATCCTAGTTTGTCTACTGCTTTTAAGCTATCTAGGACGCTCGAGTTAAAAATTGAAGACATATTTCAATTTGATGAATAGGCCAAATATATATGCCATTTGAATGCAAATTCCATAAAACGATACAATTAATAACGCGAAATGACAAAGAATCAGAAGTTTATTATTACCATTACTTGGGTACTCCTCTCAAGAATTTATGATGCCTATTGCACCTATATGCTTACCCCAGACTTAAGCAAGGAAGCCAACCCCCTAGTCTCTTTTGGTGGTATTTCTTCATGGACAACATTAATTGTCATATTGAGTCTTCTGACTATCTATACACTGTATGCTTACTATGTCAGTTTGTATAAACCCATGAACTTAATACCAAAAGAAGAAGGGTATTCGTTCGGCGATTTTGTAGCTTTTGTGTATTTGGGACAAAAAGATAGCTGGACCTCAGTACTTTATAAATTCCCAAGAAGCTTTAAAAGAGCAACCCATTATTTCGGACATGTACTTAGCAAGGGCCTTGTGTTTGCCGGGGTGGTTTCCTCTATCATGTGGTTATTAATCAACAATACTGAGTTTTATAAATCAATACACAGCGCTGCATTGATTTACGCCATATTGATATGCGGCACCTTGATCATTGTGTATCGTTGGAATAAAAAGCTCTACAAGCAATATCTTGTTGGTAATAGAAACAATTCAAATAACTGAGTTTTATAAAGCAGGGCGTAATCAACTAAGTTGTGGGATGCTGTTTCTTTACGGGCATGTTCCTGTTGTCTATGAAATACTGATGCTAGGGTTGGAATCACTGTAATATAAAATCAATTCAAAGGGTGCTTCAAGTGGAATCATCCAATGCGCTGCTCCGGGTGGAATATGGCACCACTCCCCTTTTTGAACCTTTACTTTTTGGTCGTCAATCACTATGGTGCCGATTCCGGCCGTTACATAGCAGTTTTCCCATGTTTGATGGGTGTGTGCACGGCCCTCACGTTCAAAAATCAAATGCTCCCAAAGGATTTTCCCGTGTTCATCTTTAATAGTGAGCATAGACCCAAAGGAAGTAGATTTTCTCATTATAAATTATTTGACTAGTTTCTCATTCAAGACCTTGCACAACCATGCACTTCCAGCTCCTATAATGGCTCCCGCCAATACATCTGTGGGGTAATGCACCCCTAAATGCATTCTTGAATAAGCAGCTGCGCTGGCCCAAACATAAGCTGGGGCAATTACATACCATTTTGGAAAAGCTATGCTTAATGAAGTTGCTGTTGCAAAAGCTTCAGAGGTATGCCCCGATGGGAATGACGGGCTGCCTGCGGCTGAGAGTTTTTGAATATCCGGATAGGTCACAAAAGGGCGATCCCGATCAATGGTATACTTTAAGGTTGTAGTAATAAGGGCAGAGCTCAATAGGGTTGCTCCAATATAATACCCCTTGTTTTTTAGGGTTTGGTCATGTTCAATGAGTCCAATTGAAGTGACTAGTAAAGGGGTTCCAATACCAAGAGGCCCCACCGAATTTGTAATCAATTTAAAGGTTGGGTCTAGGGCTGTATTACGCTCCAGATTGATTTTTCGCAGCAGGTCGATATCAAAATTTTGTGCAAAAACAGCACTGCTTAATACTAGAATATATACAAGAGTAATAACTGCTTTTTTCATTTAATAGGTCGTTTTCAAGCCCATATTTAGGCCCATTTTTTCGTAAACAATGTCATTGGGTTCCCAGAGTTCAATTTTGTTGCCTTCCAGATCTATAATATGCAGGAATTTTCCATATTCATATACCTCAATTGAATCCAATACCTGCACCCCATTTTTCTTGAACTGCCCAAGCAGGTATTCCAAATCTGCAACGCGGTAGTTGATCATGAAATCTTTGGTTGAAGGCCCAAAATAAGTGGTGGTTTCTTTAAACGGGCTCCATTGTAAAAATCCTTTTTGAGTGCTGTCTCCTCCACGGTAAAATTCAAAAACTGCACCATATTGATTGGTGTTCAATCCCAAATTTTCTTCATACCATAGCCTAAGAGCCTTAGGGTCTTTACATTTAAAGAAAATGCCACCAATCCCCGTGACTTTTTTTGTTTTTTCCAAGCTTTGCTGCCGATGAATAATTTCGTTAAGGGTAAAACCAAAGGTGGTAGAAATGAGGATTAAAAAGATTGTTTTTGTCATTGGTTCTGTAATTTTCTATTGAAACTCTGGATTGGGAAAAAGACTATACATATGGTCTGTGTCTACATCATCTCCAAACTGATATCGGTGCTTAATTGTTGCTTCTTTTCGAAAACCAAAAATGGCCATCAGCCGGTTAGAGGCGATGTTATCGGTAGCCACAAAGGCTTCAATTCGACGCAACTGCATTTGGTTTTTCCCAAAGGCCAAAATAGCTTCAAGTGCTTCAGTCATGTACCCTTTTTGCTTGTATTCATCGGACTTTAAACTGTAAAAAAGTTCAGCGCGTTGGTGTTGCTTAGCCCAAGAGTGGTAGCCCGCCCATCCGATGACTTGATCATTACTTTTCAAACGCAATTGAAAAAATTGTATAGTGAGGTTGTAGGTAGAAAAACCGCCATCATAACGTGTGCACTCTAAAAGATATTCTTCGTCGTTTTGATGCCCAAAAATGGACATAATTTCCTCTTTTTGGTAGGTCGCAAATATGGAGTCATAGCTTTCTTGATCAAAAGAAATCAAATTGAGCCGAGAGGTTGCTAACAATGGTTGAAAAGTCTTCACAAAACGAAGGTACACATTCACTCTCAACTGAAACAAAATTGGGCAGAATTACTACCTTTGTTTTTATGCGCAACCTCATCGCTTTTTTGCAACGTTTCAGGATCTTTCTTGTATTTGCTGTGTTGCAAATTTTAGCCTTGTTTTGGTATGTTACCTTCCTGAGTTTTCCGCGCAATCAGTTTCTTACCACAAACAATCAGATTGCCATTCAACTACTCGAATGGGAACACAGCATTACCAAGCATTTTAATTTAAGTGAAAACAACACTAAACTTCAATGGGAGAATATATACTGGCGTAAAAGACAACCCCAGTTTATGTATCAATTGTCGAGAAAAAGTTTTAAAATAAACGACACACTCTTCGAACAACAATATACTTACATTCCTGCCGAAATTATAAATTCTTCAGTAACCCGTCAAAACAATTATTTTACGATCAATATTGGAGAAGCCCAGGGCATCAAACGCGGCATGGGAGTCTTTTGCCATGAAGGGGTGGTTGGTATCATACATTATGCCAGTGCTCATTATGCCTTGGTTAAAACAGTACTTACCTCCGATATCAATATCGATGTGAATATTCACATGAAAAAAACCGACCTACCGGGCTTACTCATTTGGGACGGCAAAGATCCTCGATACGGCATCATTACAGGCATCAACAATGACCTCAAAGTGAAGCGATGGTCTAAAGTAGAAACACGAGGTGGGTCGGGCATTTTCCCTAAGGGGCTACCCGTTGGAAAAGTAAGCTACACCGAACCTATTGAAGGTCAGGCTCTTTGGAAAGTTGAAATTCGTTTTGCCGCAGACTACCGTCGCTTGCAACGTGTTTATGTGATCAAGAATCTGCATTTAGCAGAACAAACCAACTTAGAAGCACGCATCCCCACCGACGACTAAATGAATATCATATACAAACATATCATCCGCTTTCTGGTTTTTACCTTGCTGCAGGCCTTGGTCTTGAATCAACTTAATTTGGGATTTGGCATTCACCTGATGATACAACCGCTATTTATCATGCTACTGCCCTTTGACCTAACGGTGATCGCGCTAATGGGCATTGCCTTCTTAATGGGAGCATTGATAGATATTTTTTCCAATACCTACGGACTCTATACCTCCTCCTTGGTTTTATTGGCCTACCTGAGGCCAATTGTATTTAAACTTTATGGCCCGCGTGAAGGCTATGACCCGCTCAAAGAACCAACAGCCAATGATATGGGCGCAAGTTGGTTTTCATTGGTATTTGGCATATTGCTTGGTCTTCACACTTTCTGGTTTTTCTTACTTGAAATTTTTGAAATAGGCCGGCTTGGGTTTATCCTACAGAAAACGATACTAAGCGGTATATTTTCCTTCTTATTTGCCTTACTCATACAAAGTTTTATTTTGAACAATAAGCAAAAAAAATGAACCTAGATGCCCGCCGTAATGTCATTTTGGTTTTCATTTTTTTAATGATCAGTATATACCTTGTCAAGTTGTTTTATATGCAGGTCATCGACGACACCTGGACACTTCGTGCCCAGGAAATTGCAGAGAAACGCAAGGTTGTATTCCCTCCAAGAGGTGTGATTTTTGACCGAAATGGAAAAAAAATCGTAACCAATCAAACTTACTTCAACCTCATGATGGTAGAAGACAGTATTGTAGATCTAGATACAGCTGAATTCGCACAATTAATAGGCTGGAACGTAGAGCAAGTGAGAAACCGATTCAAAGAAATTGTTGACGGAGAAGGCACCTACTACAACAAAATCACAAAAAAACGCACCCCCAATTACCAAAAAATCAGAGCCTATCCCTTCCTTAAAGAGCTTACGCTCGAGGAAATGTCTAAAATTGCACCTCACCTCACTAAATTCAAAGGATTTCATTACGAAGCCACCAGTGCACGCAATTACCCGTACAAAAGTGCTGCCAATATTTTAGGTTATTTGTCAGAGGTTTACCGCGAAGAAATTGATGCCGATCCATTCTACAAGCCAGGCAATAACATTGGCAGGGCTGGGATTGAACGTTTCTATGAAAAAGAATTGCGGGGTGTCAAAGGAATCAAATATGTTGTTACTTCTGCACTGAACAACGCCATTGAATCATATGCCAATGGCAAATACGATACCGTGGCGCGCCAAGCCGACCCCTTGCTTATGGGTATGGACATCGAGTTGCAAACCTATGGCGAGAAGCTCATGCAAAATAAAAAAGGTTGTATTGTAGCCATTGAGCCTGCTAGTGGTGAAATATTAAGCATGGTTTCAGCACCTTCTTATGATCCAAACTTACTTGTGGGCCGAAGAAATATTGGAATGAACTACCCAAAACTTGTCAAGGATCCAAACCTGCCTTTATTCCCGCGACCACTCCAAGCAGAGTATCCTCCGGGTTCAATTTTTAAGCTTGTACAAAGCCTCATTGCGATGCAAGAAGGGGTGATTACTGCCAATACTGGTTTTCCCTGTGATAAAGACTTAGTTGGCTGCCACAACCACCCATCTGCACGCAATATTGCTGAGGCTATTCAATATTCATGTAATCCTTATTACTACATGGCCGTCCGTAGGTTGATTCAACAAGGTGTCAAAAGAAACACCAATGCCGATGCCGAATACGGTTTACAAAAATGGTACAAGTACATTCGTAGTTTTGGTCTGGGCGATGTGTTTGACACCGACGTGAGTGGGCAACGCCCCGGGCTTATTCCCAACCCCGCATTTTATGACAAATGGTATGGTCATCATGCTTGGGCATTTTCAACCATACGTTCTATTTCAATTGGGCAAGGTGAGGTGAAGTTGACTCCACTACAGATGGCCAATATAGTAGCCATTATTGCCAACAAAGGGTGGTATTACACTCCGCATTTTGTGCGGTCTATAGGCAACAATGGTTCACTTAAGACTTTTCAAAAAAAGCACTGGACCATGATCAACTACAAGCACTTTGATCCGGTGATTGAAGGGATGCGCAGGGTGGTTAATGAACCTGGTGGTACCGGTAAAATGGCACAATTATCAGATGTCTTGGTTTGTGGTAAAACAGGCACCGTCCAAAACCCACATGGAGAAGATCACTCTGTATTTTTTGCCTTCGCTCCTATGAAAAACCCTAAAATTGCAGTTGCCGTATTTGTAGAAAATGCGGGTTGGGGTGGTACATGGGCGGCGCCGATTGCCTCTTTGATTATTGAAAAATACCTCAAAGGAAAAGTTTCCGACCTCGATAAAGAAAAGCGAATACTTGAGGCACAAATTGCCTACAAAAAAACCAACTAATGCGCAAACAAGAAAGCCTAACTCAATACCTAGATTGGCCCTTATTTGGCGCGTTGATTATCATGTTAATCATGGGCTTGGCAACAGTTTATTCTGTCGCTTTTAACGAGGACGCACCATCGATATTCAATTTTTCTGAAAAATATGGTCGGCAGCTTTTTTGGATCCTATTTTCCTTGTTCCTTGGCTTATTGGTATTCTTAATTGATTCAGATATCTACAGGCGATTTGCCATACCCATTTATTTATCCACCTTGTTTTTATTGGTCGTGGTGCTTTTTATGCCTGCTGTGCATGGTGCGCATGCCTGGATAGGCATTGGCTCCTTTGGTGTACAACCTGCTGAATTTGCCAAAATTTCCACTGCCCTGTTGTTAGCTAAATACATCAGCGGACTCACAGTAAAGCAGCAAAACACACGTACAGTTCTAACAGCTAGTAGTATTTTGCTCATCCCAATGGGCCTTATTTTATTACAGCCCGATGCCGGTACCTTTGTGGTGTTTACGTCATTTTTATTTGTCATGTACCGAGAAGGGCTCACTTTTGACCCCATTCTTTTGAACATCGTCAATTCCATACCGGGGGTGCGTTATAAAGAAACATGGGTTGGCTCTCACTTTATTCCTATTCTGTTTGCCTTATTATTTCTTAGTGTCATCACCTTACTGCTCAAGAGTGTGAGTATTGACCTTGCCATTTTTGGAACCGGCATCACTTTGAATGGTTTTTTACTGGTTTTTACTGGCTTAATCAGTATTTACTTGATTTCTTGGTTATTACTTCAGAGGTTGACAACTCGTCGAGATCGGTCTAGGATGATGGTGGTGCTTACACTAGGGCTCGTCCTTGCAGGAAGCCTGAGCCTTGCTGTAGACAAAGGATTCGATATGTTGCGCAAACACCAAAAAGACCGCATTGAGCTGTTTTTAGGCCTCCGAGAAGATCCAAACGGTGATGACTACAATAGAAACCGAGCTATGGCCGCCGTTGGTTCAGGTGGTTTTATGGGGAAAGGTTATGGCAAAGCTTCTGTTTCGAGTGTAAGATCGAATCATGTGCCCGAAAGCGAAACAGACTTTATCTTCTGCCCTTTTGCAGAAGAATGGGGTTTTGTTGGCGTTTTGGTTTTGTTTTTCTTGTATTTTTTTATGCTATTTCGCATCATTGTGATCGCCGAAAGACAACGAGCTGCATTTAATCGGGTCTACGCTTATTGCGTTGCAATGATCTTGTTTTATCATTTTGCCATCAATATCGGTATGAACATCGGTTTTGCGCCAGTTATTGGCATTCCATTGCCTTTTTTTAGCTACGGAGGATCTTCAATGATGTCATTTAGCGTAATGATGTTCATACTTCTCAAGCTCGATGCACAACGCAAGGATGTACTACGATAAAAATTACTAGTTACTTTTATTCTATGAAAAGAAACGCAACTCAACTAACTGACACCGAACAAAAGAAATTGACTCGTTTGTTCTGGATTTTTGCTCTGCTGCCTTTCTTTATGGTAGCTGGATTATTATTGCTTCAATCCGAAGACGATTTGCCCCCTGTTTCGATGCTCGACAATCCTCCTGAATTACAGGCCTCGCTCATTTTGGCAAAAAAGAATGTGAAAGAGGATACAGTTATTGGCAGATTTTGGCAAGTCAACCGTACTAGTGTCAAGTACCGAGAGATCTCTCCATTTGTCACAGATGCACTTATCAGCACCGAAGATGAGCGATTCTTAAAGCATGCAGGTGTGGATTTCAGAGGGTTGGCGCGCTCTTTTGCTTCATTAGGGAAAAGTGGTGGGGCATCTACCATCCCGCAGCAATTGGCAAAGTTGTTATTTACTCTTCAACAAAGGCAGCGCGAAGAAATTGCCAGAGCCAGTGGTGAAAGAATAGAATTGCCCTATGTAGGAGGGATTCTTGGGAAATTCAGAAGAGTCAATGAAAAAGCAAGAGAGAACATCATTGCTAAGCGCTTAGAAGAGCGATTTACAAAAGAGGAAATCATTACAATGTATCTCAATCAATTTGATTTCTTATATAATGCAGTTGGAATAGAAAATGCAGCTCAAGTATACTTCAATAAGCGGCCAAAGGATTTAAGTAAAGCCGAAGCAGCTACCCTCGTGGGTCTTTGTAAAAATCCAACCATTTACAACCCCTACACCTATCAAATACGAAATTACCGTGCGCGAATTGCCGAGTCCAAAGGAATTCGTGCTAGTGAGGTTTCAAATGAAGATATTCTTGCTGCACGTTCAAAAGATTCAAGTACCGCACATGCAAGACGAAACCAAGTGTTATTTCAGTGGCTACGCAATTCAGAAAAGAAAAATGAAGCACTGCGCACAACCATTACACGCGAGGAGTACGATAAATTGATTCAACAACCCATAATTGTACATTACCGCTCCTTAGACCACAAAGAAGGCATGGCACCCTATTTTAGAAAGGAATTAAGAACCGAAGTGCAATCCATACTGCTTTCCAAAAAAGCAGATGGCTCTTTTAAATATCTCCGCGAAGATGGCAACCCTTATGATATTGATGTCGATGGGCTCAAAATCTACACTACCCTGAATCCAACGCTCCAACGCTACGCCGAACAAGCGGTTGAAAGACATATCTACCAAGAACTCCAACCTCAATTCGACATCAATAACAAAGGGCTTAAAAATTATCCTTTTTCGAATAGCATCAAGCCTGAAGTGGTCAATCAAATCATGAGTTCTGCGCGTAAGAACTCGGATCGCTACAAGAAGTTGGCCGCCCTTGGCAAGTCAGAAGAAGAAATCAATCAAGACTTCAACACCCCTGTTGAAATGACTGTTTTTAGCCTCAAAGGGGAGCGAGATACCGTCATGAGCCCCAATGATTCTATACGGTACTACAAAGCTTTTTTACATGCCGGATTGGTGTCTATCGATCCGAGAACTGGCTTTGTAAAGGCTTGGGTAGGCGGCATCAATTTCAAACATTTCGGTTATGACCATGTCCGTCAAGGAAAGCGTCAGGTAGGATCTACGATTAAACCTTTTGTATATGCAGCTGCCTTATCTATGAAGGTTGTCAATCCATGTACGAGTTTCTCTCCGGATGAATATTGCCTTAAACTTGTAGACCCCAATACAAACAAGCAGGTAGGAAAGTATTGCCCAGCAGGTCCTGCCGCTGGCAATGTGAGAGATGGTCTGGCAATATCATCAAATAAAGTTACAGTAGCTGTGATGGGACGTATGGGGACTTTCAATCCGGTTCAAAAATCTGGAGGGCCTTTTCAAATTGACAAACTTCTTAGAAAAATGGAAATTGATCTGAGCCCCAACGATATCGTTCCTTCGATGTGTTTGGGGAGTATGGATCTTTCACTCTTACAAATGGTTGCCGCACAATGTGTGTTCCCAAACAATGGAATTTACATTCGACCAACCTTTATTGAACGCATTACCGACCGCAACGGCAAAGTGATTTACAGCGCTACAGAGCATAGAGAGCAAGCGCTCAATTCAACTGTAGCTTTTGAGATGCTTCAACTGATGAAGGGCGTGATCAACCATGGCACAGGTGGAAGCCTCAGAGGTGGGAGAAGTTGGGGTGGCATTACGGCACCAACAGCCGGCAAAACCGGGACCACACAAAATAACTCTGATGGTTGGTTCATGGGCATTACGCCTGAATTGGTAACCGGAGTTTGGGTAGGCGCCGAAGATCGTGCGGTCCGATTTAAAACCATGACCTGGGGCCAAGGTGGGCGCATGGCGTTGCCCATTTATGGTTATTTTATGCAAAAAGTTTACAGAGATCCTGGCATTGGGCTTTCGACCCGAGATTTTGACCCTCCGTCAGATTATGACCCCTCGGTTTATGATTGTGCTACCGCACCAGAACCCGAATCTGTAGATGACTCAGAACTTCCATTCCAATTTTAACTCCATGAATAAAGTAGTAAACAATCCAAAAACAGCCCTAGAAGGCATACAAGATGGTATGACCCTCATGGTGGGTGGTTTTGGGCTCTGTGGCATACCTGAAAATTCTATCGCACAGTTGGTAAAAATGGGCGTAAAAAACCTGACTTGTATTTCCAACAATGCCGGTGTAGATGACTTTGGCCTAGGGCTCTTATTACAAGGCAAGCAAGTCAGAAAAATGATCAGTTCGTATGTTGGTGAAAACGATGAGTTTGAGCGCCAAATGCTTTCTGGCGAGCTAGAAGTAGACCTTATTCCACAAGGCTCATTGGCCGAACGCTGCCGAGCTGGCGGCGCAGGGATTCCAGCATTTTTTACCCCTGCGGGCTACGGCACCGAAGTAGCTCAAGGCAAAGAAGTACGTATTTTTAATGGCAAACCACATATTTTGGAAAGTGCACTTACTGCAGATTTTGCCATTGTAAAAGCATGGAAAGGAGATACCGAAGGTAACCTCATCTACAAGGCTACGGCCAGAAACTTCAACCCCATGATGGCGATGGCAGGCAAAATTACCATTGCTGAAGTAGAAGAATTAGTGCCCGCTGGCACCTTAGATCCCAATCAAATTCATACCCCTGGAATTTTTGTTCAAAGGATTTTTCAGGGCGAAAAATTTGAAAAACGCATAGAACAACGAACCGTTCGCTCCAAATAATCACCTTATGGCACTAGATAAAAATGGCATCGCCAAACGCATTGCACAAGAACTCAAAGATGGCTGGTATGTAAATTTAGGAATTGGCATTCCAACACTTGTTGCCAATTATATTCCCGAGGGTATTGAAGTAGAATTTCAGTCTGAAAATGGAATTTTGGGTATGGGGCCATTCCCTTTTGATGGTGAAGAAGATCCAGACCTCATCAATGCAGGCAAACAAACCATTACAGTACGCAATGGCGCCTCGTTTTTTGACTCAGCAACTTCTTTTGCTATGATCCGCGGGCAGCATGTCCAATTGACTGTTTTAGGCGCCATGGAAGTTTCGCAAAATGGAGATATTGCCAATTGGAAGATTCCTGGCAAAATGGTCAAAGGGATGGGAGGTGCCATGGATTTGGTAGCCTCTGCTGAGAATATCATAGTTGCAATGATGCATAGCAATAAAGCCGGCGAATCAAAAATTCTAAAAAACTGTACACTTCCTTTGACCGGTGTGGGCTGCGTTAAAAAAGTAGTTACCGAACTAGCCGTACTAGAGATTAATGAAGGAAAATTTCACTTGCTCGAAAGAGCACCTGGGGTATCTGTAGAAGAAATCATTTCCAAGACTGAAGGAGAATTGATTGTACCCAACTTTGTTCCAGAAATGCAAATTTAATTGACAAAGCTCCCTATGGCATATCAGTTGGCAATAAAGGCTGCAATTGAAGCAAGCAAGGCCATCATGGATGTCTACAAAAGTGATTTTAAAACTCAAGACAAACAAGACGGCTCGCCCCTGACCCAAGCAGACCTGGCATCAAGTCAACAAATTGAGGAAATTTTAATGCCGCTAGGTTTTCCAATCACGGGAGAAGAAAGCCCAAAAGCGCCATTTGGCGAACGCCAACAATGGCAAAAATCTTGGTGCGTCGACCCTTTGGACGGCACCAAGGAATTCATCAAACGCAACGGCGAATTTGCTGTGAATATTGCACTTATTGAAAACAATAAGGCAGTCTTTGGCCTCATTGCCTCGCCAGTCAATGAAGAGATGCTCATCGGATCAAAAGAAACTGGTGTTTATATTTTTGATTTCAAGAATTTTGAGAATCCTCCATATTGGAAAAAAATATTACCCCCAACCCATTGCAATTCCCCACTTGTGATGGCCTGTTCGAGAAGCCATCATAGCGGGCCGGTGTTGCAACTCATTCACCAACTACAAGAAAACGGACATCCGATTGAATTTATCAAAAAAGGTTCAGCGCTAAAATTCTTTGATTTAGCCTTAGGAAAGGCTGATATTTACCCGCGTTTTGCCCCAACCATGGAATGGGATATAGCGGCAGGTCAGGCTATATTGGAAGCCCTAGGTGGTGAGGTTGTTCATGCGCAAACACAAGAGCCACTGCGCTATAATAAAGCCAACTTGGTCAACCCTTACTTTATAGCCAAAACAGCCCCACTCATCAGAAACCATTAATTAAAATCGGCCTCTTGAATTTCAAATAGGTAATTGTGCGTCGCCACAGCACGATCTTCGTCAATAGAAGGCTGCCAATTATTGAAATCCTTATAGTCTTTTTTGAGGGTATCCCCTTGTGCATTGACTACCAATAAATCGTCACCGAAAAAATCTACAGGTGAAAAGTAAGTCAAGTCTTTGCCAAATTTTGACCACATTGCGATATTTTTCTCTTCACCGACTAGGATCGTATCTTGAATAGCCCAATTATGTACTAAATCATGACCATTCACCACAATGGGTGAATCAGATACATTTTTAAATTGAAAATAGACATAGGTGTTTTTCTCACAAGCAACAAGAAGAAAAACTGAACTTAGGATCAGAATAATTTTATGCATCATATTAACGTTTTGCTAAGCAATCAATTTCAACAATAGGGCCCACCATGCAAATACTCATGACATTTTGCACTTCGTGGTACTTGACCCAAACTTTCATGCCATCAACGGGTGTAATATCAAAACCATTCAAGTTTGTGGGTTCCAATACTTCGCCAGATTGCAGCTTAATAACCAAACCGCATCCATCAAGGCCCGTATAATCCTCTATGGTGGCAGCCTGTGCATTTTCACATGAAGTGCGCTCACAGGAGCTAAGTGCTAAGATTGAAATAAAAACGTAAAATATTACTTTCATATGTTAATGATAATAAGGGAAAATAAATTCCATGAGTTCAAACAGCCAATCTACAACCAATATAGGAAGTAGAGGCCAAAACAATTGGTATTTCTTGTTTACAAAAGCAAAAATTATACCAACAAATAGCAAAGGTAAGAAGAGGCACCCTAATATAAAAACTCCTGGAAAATGACTCGCTTGAAAAATCCTAAATAGCGCATAGAGTAATATGGATCCTCCAACTAGAAGAGAGCTTTGGGATTCCTTTTTAAAAAGTATGATCAATGCTTGAATGAAGAAAGCCGTTATCAATATAAGCTCTAAGTAATGCCAAAAAACCGAGCCAGAACCAATGCCAAAACTAAATGTGCAACCAATAAGCAATTCAATGGTAAATAAGCCCATGAACCAAAGGGGCAGGCCCTTATTTTTGTCTCGTGTAAAAAACAAAATAAAGGCAATCAATAAAGCTAGGCCTCCAATATATATTTGTGGGAACAACATGGTTAGCTACCGGCAAATGGGGTATCAAAGATGCCTACGGCTAATTCTAGCCAAACAAGAAGCATTACCAGGCCTAAAATAAGTATCCAAATTAATTTTTTACCCGCTGCATATTTATTTATGACTTCTATACCTGTAAAGATGATGATTAGAAAAATCGATGCGATAAGATAGTCAAATCCACTCCAATTTACCTCATTGCTTAGTAAAGTACCTGCAAATGGAATGAGTAACAATCCAAATAGGATAATGGCGTATTTTACGAATTTTTGCATAACTCAACTATTTATCGGTTCATAAAAACATAACGGCCTGTTTTGTAATATATTCTATGGCTTAACTAAATCATTTACAGAGATTGTTATCAAACTCGAAGAATTTTTTCCATTTTTCTTCCTTTGGCTAATTCATCAACGAGCTTATCCAAATACCTGACTTTTTGCGTCAAAGGATTAGTTATTTCCTCTATGCGGTAGCCACAAATTAAACCTGTAATAAGCGGTGCATTGGGATGAAGATTGGCTCTTTGAAAGAAAGTTTCAAAGCTTACCTTCTCATCAATTAAGGCTTGAATTTTCGCTACATCAAAACCTGTAAGCCATGTAATGACCTCATGCAATTCTTCTTTTGTACGCCCTTTTTTCTCGACTTTTACAACATAGTGTGGGTAAACTGTGGCAAAAGTCATTTGGGAAATGCGCTCATCGTGGCTGAGTTTCATTCAATTTTTTTTTCTGCTTCCAAAAATACACTTCTCCTACTTATCCACAACATAAAAACAGCCATGACCCCTCCAATTACAACCATCACGATGCGCTCCCACCCTTGCAGTGAAAAAGACACTCGGGCCAAAAACGTAGCTAAAACATATCCTGAATTCCGAATAACTAAAATTGTATTTTGTAAATTTTTTGCACTACTTAATAGCAATAATACATCGACAAATGTAAGTAGCGTAAAAAATTCTGTATAGAAAATATGGGATGGATCCATCAGTACCGCATGATTTTCGGCATATTTTATCAATTCGATCAACCAATTAGAAAAAGAGTAAAAGGAGAGGCCAAAGAAAATAACTAATAGAAATATTGATAACCTCTCTTTGAGCTTAACAAAGGCCTCTGTTAACTCATATTTGAGTTCTGTTCTTTTGGCTTCGAGATGATAAAATAACCAAACCAAAATAAGCAAAATCACAAAGCCCGTCATATCTTTAAGTAATTCACTTTGGAGTAAAGAGATTTTTCTTTCGGTGAGTTGCCCAACATCCTTGAAACAGTTACGCAATAATATGAGTGCCATAATTTCTAGCTGTTTTGCCACACTTTTGGTGTAACTACGACGCAAATAAAAAATCAATAGATAAACTTCGTATACCAATAAGGAGCTAAAAGGTGAAAAGAGTGCTGCAAATGGGTTGCCAAACAAATTTTCTGGAAAATATTTATCGTCTAGAAAATGTAGCTTGAGAAGAAAAATAATTACCGCATGCAAAATAAATGTAGCGATACCAAAGTAAAGTGTCAACTTTTCAAAACGTGATTTAAAAGCAGCGGTGAACATTAAATATAAATTTTAACTTGTTGAAGTTAAACTAAATAATCTTTAATGTAAAGTAAATGAGTAACTTATAACTACGCCTTTTTAACAAATTCCGATTTTAAGCCCATAGCACCAAAACCGTCTATCTTGCAATCAATGTTGTGATCGCCATCATTGAGGCGGATATTCTTAACTTTTGTACCGGCCTTGATGACAGGTTTTGGAGCACCTTTCACCGGCAAATCTTTCACTACAACAACAGAATCTCCATTCTGAAGGCGCGCGCCATTGGCATCTAAGACCACTAATTCATCGGCGTTTGCAACATCGGCTAAGTTCCATTCAAAAGAACATTCTGGGCACGTAAATTGGTTATCTCCACTCTCGTAGCCGTAGGGTGATTCACACGAGGGGCATTTTTGCATTTCTTCTGACATTACTTGACTTTTTGATAAAGATAAGGATTACTTATGTTTTGAGAGCTTGTGTGAACTTGGTTACATTTTATTTGGAGTGATTTACTTAGTTTTGATTTTTAGTATCAAATACAACACATGAAGCTTTCTATTTTTACTTTACTATTCTTTCTTTCGATATATCCCTTTGTCAATAGCCAAACAAATTTGTTTATTCCTGTGGCCCTTTCAGGAAACAGCATCGATTTAAATTTACAAACAGGTACGACCAATTTTTTTAGTGGCATTACTACCAATACCATGGGGGCCAATGGCAATTTATTGGGGCCGACAATCATCTTGGAGCAAAACCAATCCGTGACAATGAATGTCCAAAATAACTTGCCCGACACCACCACCATTCATTGGCACGGTTTGCATGTGGCACCGGAGCACGATGGCGGGCCACATACTGAGATATTGCCAGGCCAAACTTGGTCGCCATCTTTTAGTGTGCTCGATAAAGCAGGAACCTATTGGTATCATCCACATTTACACATGCATACCGATGAGCATGTTTCAAAAGGAATTGCAGGCATGATACTAGTCCGAGACGCCGAAGAAGCTGGGTTGGGCTTGCCGATGCATTATGGGATTGATGAATTTCCACTCGTATTGCAGACCAAAGGTTTTGATGCCAATGGCCAAATTCTAGTGCATACCAATTTAGATTCTTGTGTCTTAGTAAATGGTACAAGAAATGCTACAACCCAATTTCCGGCTCAGGTGGTAAGACTTCGGGTGCTTAATGGCTCTTCGCAACGCGTCATGCAAATTGGCTTTTCAGATAACCGGAGCTTTTATGTCATTGGTACTGACGGTGGCCTACTCAGTGCGCCCTTATCCAAAACAAGATTGCGTTTGGCTCCTGGCCAAAGGGCAGATATTTTGTTGGATCTCACCAATAGTATAAATCAAAGTTTTGAGTTAATGAGCTTTGGAGCTGAATTGCCCAATGCATATTACGGCGCAGCCCAACCTGGAATGGGCCCGGGGGCCACCTCATCATTGGCAGGTTATACAAGTAACCCGCTCAATGGGGCCAACTTTAATTTACTTCAAATCAATGTAGGTAACCCCACTTCCAACCCTGTATTGTCCATACCAACTTCACTTGCTGTGCTCAACCCCTTGACACAAAGTTCCGCTGCACTTACCCGCAACCTCACATTTACAAGTGCAGGGGCCATGAATAATCTGGAAGGTCCTTTTTTGATCAACGGCACTGCCTTCAATATGATGCAAATCAATTATACAATTCCTATCAACCAGACAGAAATTTGGTCCTTGACCAATCAAACGCCAATAGCCCATCCATTTCATATTCATGACGTACAATTCTATATTTTAGATATCAATGGGGTGGCACCACCCCCAGAATTAAGCGGCCTCAATGATGTCGTATTGGTGCCGGGAGGCATGGGCAATGTGCGCTTTATTGCCAAATTCGAAAACCATGCCAATGATTCCATACCTTATATGTACCACTGCCATATGCTACCCCATGAAGACATGGGCATGATGGGGCAATTCTTGGTGGTGGATCCAAATGCCTCATTGTTGGAAAATACTGACGCAACTCATTGGCACATTACTCCAAATCCCAATAATGGAAAATTCCTTATCTCTGGGCTGATGCAAGATGATTCATTCCATCTCATGGATGCCTCTGGCCAATGGCTAAGACAATTGAGGACAGTAAATCAAGAACTAGATTTAGATCTTCAGCCTGGTGTTTATTTCTTAAAGGATAACTCTGGTAGCGTAATGAAATTTGTTGTTGAGTAGCTACTTCTTCAACATCCCCTCATAAATCTTGATCCATTCCTCAGCAGTCATTTTTTGCATGAGCTGGCCCATCAATTCGAATGGAATCTGATCTGGTTTTTTAAAGCGAATGCAACTCTTACCCATATCGAGTTTAAGTTTACAGTGCTTTGGGTATTCCGAGACAAACCAATCATAGAGTTTGGTGTCGGCGTATATACCCATATGGTAAAAGTTGATGCTATTTTTTTGTGAAGCCAATCCAGCAAATGGCAGTGGTTCGGAAGGTTTGCAATGGTAACCAGCTGGGTATAAGCTATGGGGTACCACATAGCCCAATCCACCGTAGCTCATGGCTGCTTCAAAACCATCAGGCAAATTTTCTATGATTGTTTGGTGCAACCTATTGAAGGCTTCTTTGCGCTCCTCAGGGATGTTAGCCAATATTTCTTCAACTGTAGTGCCTGGTGCCTTCATAGGTTTAATTTTTCCAACGTTTCAAATGGCCTATCGTCCAGGTTCTAGAAAATAGCCAAGCAAAAAATGAATTCATGCCTCCTTCTTTCATGCCTTTTTGCGACATTTTTGAGAATTCTTCTATACTTACCTCGCCACCCACAAAGGCGCCGTCGGCATAACAAAAGCCACAATACATTGTACTCTTGGAACCGTCTTTTTCTGTTCCCCCACCGTTGGCATCTTTGCTCAAGGGCATGCCGCAACTTTGGCAATTTTTGTATGATTGTTCTTGCATTTTTTCTTAGTTGTATTAAACATTTACGCCAAACAGCGAGCCCACCCCGGCAGATAGTGCCATGGCTATGGTTCCCCAAATGGTAATTCTTGTTACTGCCTTGAGCACATTTGAGCCGCCAGTTCTAGCAGCGGTGGCACCTAGAATGATAAGTGCTAAAATTGTAAATCCGTAGAGCCAATATTCCATTCCTTTTACTGGTGCAAAAAATACGACCAAAAGAGGCATAAGGCCGCCAACCGTAAAAGCTGCGCCCGAGGCAATTGCCGCTTGAATAGGATTTGCCTGGCTCATTTCGGTAATTCCCAACTCATCTCTGACATGTGCGCCAAGCGCATCATGGGCAGTAAGCTCTTGAGCAACCAAAAGGGCGGTTTCTTTTTTGAGACCTCGTTGTTCGTATATGTGGGCTAAAAGCTGCAATTCTTCTTCGGGCATTTCTTCCAATTCCTGTTTTTCTCTTTCGATATCTGCCTTCTCGGTATCGGTCTGAGAACTCACCGAAACATATTCACCGGCCGCCATCGAAAGCGCCCCTGCAACCAAGCCAGCCACTGAAGCTAACAAAATGGGCTCGCGTGCTGTACTAGCAGCTGCCACACCAATAGCCAAACTAGAGATAGATATGATCCCGTCATTGGCGCCCAAAACGGCGGCTCTTAGCCAATTGCTGCGATGAATGTAGTGGGCCTCGAGGTAGTTGTCAATGTTGATATTACTCATGATATTGAATCATAAAAAGGGTTGAGTGTAACTCAAATATAAGCACTTCTTTTTTTTGGTTTGCTTGATTCGTTTGAATTCTTACCACAATGCAATGAGCTCAATAATTTTAACGCGCATCGTAAACAACAAATAAATGACTATACCCATCGGTATGGATGCAAGGATCGATAGAACCAACTTAGAAAGATTATTCTTTAATATGAGCCCAACAACAACCAACAGAAGTGCAGGAATTGAAAGTACAAAGATCAGTGCAAAATAGCCCCAATAACCTGGCGATCCAAAACCACCCTGATGGCTAGCAGGTTTCGGAGAAAACAAGATCACTAACAATATAGCATTGATCAATACAGTAAGAATCAATACAATCAATGAAAATTTAGCGATGCGTTCCGTAAGCTTTATGGGCTGATTTTGATGTTGATCACGTGTTTTATGATTGTGCACAAGGGCTAAAGCCAGGACGATAAATAATAAACTTAAATAAGACATTCGTTAGGTTTAATGTATTGGAGCTGCCTCAATAATTTCAAGTAATTCTCCGGCCTTCTTTGGCTTAAAATAATTTTTATTAATGATCTCATACATGCCTCGGTAATACATGTCATACAATTGAGGTTCATTGGCACTATTCAAATTGATTGTATTCCAAGTAGGGGTAGAAAGCAAAAAAATAAAATCCTCCTTACAGGTATTTAAATTCAACTTTACTTTTTTGGAAGGGTTCAGTACGTTGATAAACAAATGCTGATCACAAAAGCTTTCCAATCCAAGCCATGAAGCATTCGGGAAAAATGCGCCAAAACATACCTCCCGCTCAAAATTGTTTTTCTTAATGAGACTGAGCAAAAGGCGGTCGCCACGCAGCAAGTATTGGTCATATAAGCTTGGCGGCACCTTCCAAGTGAACTTACCAATGTTTTGATTTTGCGCTTCCCATTCTATATATGAAATGCCTTTAAGGCTATCGCTTGGTATATCAAATTGCACCACATTGTTATCGCTCAAAAAAGACGCATACCAATCTGTATGCAACAATCCAGCGTCTATGATGGTTACATCAGTTCTGTAAGCTTCTACCTCTTGCAAATACAGCAGTGGAAAGAATTGTATATCACCCGAAGATATAAGAATGGCATTTGGAGCACAGGCAGCGAGCGTTTTTCTATGAATTGCCAGTAAATATTCGCTAAAACCCCCTTGCTTCTTTCCTTCTATAAATGCAGCACGCGCAGCCTGTTGATTGTAATTATATAGATAACTTGTGGCCAAAGCGCCCCATTCTGAAGTGAGTTTTGAATACGGATCTAAGGCAATGATTTCACCGGAATAAAATGGAGCAATAGCAATACATTGATGCAAGGCATCTGAAGCTTTTTGAACCCATTCTTCATTCATGCCAAGCAAGCCATTGGCATCCATTGAATTCATTCGGCTATAGGTATAGCCCAAATAATAATACGCTTCGGCAGATTGGTCATTCAAAGCAATGGCCTCATTGAGCAATGGCAAAATAGCTTGGTAGTCAAAATATTGTAATTCCTCCGAACTTAAATTGGCTGCACTTTTAAATAAATTCTTAGCACTATCAAGGTAGGTTTGAAAGTTATCCGTTTGGCTATATCCAAAAGAACAATTCAAAGCAAGTATAAGAAGTAAACAAATGATTTTCATTTGGTTAATAAATAGCGTTTTTAGTATCTCATTAAAAAAGGGCAGTAGGTTTTGCACCAACTGCCCTTTTGATTAAATTTTTCTAAATCTTAGTTTGCCGGTGCTCCTTTATAGGTAGCATCGCTGAAGGCCAAAACTGGGAAAAAAATGAATGGCAAGAAAATTAGCCCTACAGTAAAGCCCGCATCCTTTCCAAAGGAAAGAGATAAACGATGCTGCACTGAAATCCCGACAAAAATATTTACAATCGGTATCAGCATTAAGATTATCCACCAAGTTGGTTTGCCAACTATCTCAAGTAAGACTACAATATTGTAAATCGGAACAAAAGCACTCCAACCTGGTTTGCCAGCCTTGGTATACACCTTCCAAATACAGGCAAGCATGAATACAATAAATCCAACGTAA
>JAURGK010000013.1 GCA_030833845.1 Crocinitomicaceae bacterium
ATAATTCCTTAATTATACTATTGCGTAGTATTGGATTGGTGTCCATGAGGTCTAGAAAATCTTCTTTTCCTATGAAACAAATATTGCTCTCCTCTAGGGTTTCGGCACCAACAACATAGGGTTCTTCTGTAAACATAGCACGAAAACCAACCATTTCACCACCTTTAGCAATGTGAATGATTTGTTCTTTGCCCTCGTCTCCCCTTTTGAAAATTTTGACCAGCCCTTGATTGATGCAATAAACTCCTCTTGGAAAAGAACCTTCAAGAAATAAGGCTTGATGTTTTTTGTAATAGTTGCATGAACGATGTGAATTCAAATGCTCAAGTTCATCTTGGCAAAAATGACTCAAATTAGAATTTTGACGGCCAGTACAGGTCTGACATGTAACATGTTTGTATGACTTTTCGAGCATCGGGTAAAGTTTCCTATTCAAAAATAAGCAAAAACGAGGTATTAATAAAGCTGATATCGGTCATTTTTTTAGTCCTGCTTACTCTTCAAATTTGCACTATGAATGAGCTTCAATTAATTCAAAAATACAATGTTCCTGGACCTCGATACACTTCGTATCCGACCGTTCCATTTTGGAAGAAATTACCTCTTGAGCCATCAGAATGGCTCAACAAGCTTGAATTAAAAATGCGGCAAGGCGTGCAATCACTCGGTATCTATATACATTTACCCTTTTGTGAATCACTTTGTACTTTTTGCGGTTGTCATAAGCGAATTACAAAAAACCACAATGTTGAACTTCCATACATTGATACAGTCATCAAAGAATGGAATTTATACCAACCTTATTTAGTTAAAGGCGTTCAAATTAAAGAACTCCATCTAGGGGGTGGAACACCAACCTTTTTTGCGCCTTCTGCCTTAAAACGACTTATTGAAGGTATAATAGACAATAAAAACTTGCATAAGGAGCTATGTGAATTAAGTTTTGAGGCTCATCCTGGTGCCACTTCACAAGCACATTTGGTTGAGCTTTATCATCTAGGATTCCGTCGTGTTTCCTTCGGAATCCAGGATTATAACCCCAAAGTACAAAAAGCAATTCACAGAGAGCAAAGTTTTGAATTGGTCAAAGAAGTGCATTTATCTGCTAAAGGTTTGGGCTATCGCATTAACCATGATTTGGTATATGGCTTACCATTTCAAGAGTTAGATGGATTTTCAGATACAATTGACAAAACTATTGAACTCATGCCTGATCGCATTGCTTTATACAGCTATGCTCATGTCCCTTGGATCAAAGGCACTGGTCAACGAGGCTATGATGAAGGCAACTTGCCACAAGACAAAGAAAAGCGCGCGCTCTATGAGATGGCTTACTTTAAATTGTTAAAGGCCGGATACATTTCCATTGGCATGGATCATTTTGCCTTGCCAAATGACTCCCTGTCCAAAGCATTTAAAAATAAAGCATTACACCGCAATTTTATGGGTTATACGCATCAAAAAACAGATGTACTATTAGGACTTGGCATGTCGGCAATTTCCGACGCTTGGATCGCCTTTGCACAGAATAATAAAACGGTTGAGGGTTATCAAAACCAAATTGCTAAAGGAGAACTCGCCATTTTCAGAGGCCATTTTCTTGATGAACAAGAGTTGATTCTTCGTCGGCATATTTTGGATTTGATGTGTCATTTTGAAACAAAATGGGATCCATCTCAAGCTGCTCAGGGTTTTTACGATGATATCAAAATAAGATTAAATGAATTGTTTACGGATCAATTGATGAGCTTTGATGAAGAAAAACTAAGCATCCTATCGAAGGGCAAACCTTTTGTGCGCAACGTTTGCATGGCTTTCGATCTATATTTAGCCAGACAGTTACCCAATCAGCAACTTTTTTCTTCTACGATTTGAAAAATAATGCATGTTTTCATTGTGGGGATACACTCCCTAATAAACCCATCGAAACAGAAGGTCACTCGTTTTGTTGCAACGGATGTGCGAATGTATATCAATTACTCAACCAACATCTGCTTGATGCATTCTACCAATATGAGCCAATGGCCGGCAGCAAACCTAGAAACGAGCGCCCAGATGCTTATGCATTTCTAGATCTTGAAGAATTAAGATCTCGTTACATTACTTTTCAAAACGAGCAGAGGGTGCATCTGAATTTATCGCTACCAAGTATACATTGTTCATCTTGTATTTATTTATTAGAAAACTTAAATAAAATTAATTCCAAGGTGCTTCGCGTACAGGTTCATTTTGCACGTAAACAAGCCTCCATTGTGATAGATTCAAAAATGGCACTTTCTGAATTGGCCAATTTGCTCAACTATATTGGCTATCCGCCAGATTTCAGTAAAAATGAAAACAACAGTAAAAAGCATGACAGAACCTTTTTATTTCAATTAGGGACGGCTGGCTTCGCATTTGGATCTATCATGCTTTGGAGTACTCCGGATTATTTTGGACTTGGAAAGGATAACCCTGGTTTTAGAAATTTTTCGGCCTACTTAAGTCTACTGGCAAGTATACCCGTATTACTTTTTTCGGCAAGAGGATACCTAATTTCAGCTTACAAGGCTATTCGAAGTAAAGCGATTAATCTCGATGTACCAATTTCAATAGGAATCTTGGCCTTATATCTACAAAGTCTATTGCAAATATTGAATGGACAGGGTGCGGGTTATATGGATAGTTTTGCTGGATTTATTTTCTTCCTACTCATTGGCAAATGGTTTCAAAATATTACCTATGCTTCCTTGTCATTCGATCGCGATTTTACAAGTTTTTTTCCTGTTGCTATCCAGCGCATTAACAAGGCCAACCATAAAGATATTGTCCCAATTGAAGCCTTGCAAATTGATGATCTAATTGAAGTAAGAAACGAAGAAATCATACCCTGTGACAGTGAATTGTCAAGTGCGAATACTTATATTGATTACAGTTTTGTAACTGGTGAATCACTTCCTGTCTTAGTAAATAAAGGGGACTTGATATACGCCGGTGGAAAAATTCAAGGTGTTGCAAGCCAAATGATAGTAAAAGCAACTTCTAATCGAAGCCATTTGACTCAACTTTGGAACGAAACCAAGAATAAAACACCGAAAAATCAACTCATTCGTTACCAAGACCGCATAGCGCAATATTTTTTGATTGTTTTGTTACTTCTTGCCTTGAGCAGTGGTATTTTTTGGTGTGTCGTTGATAAGTCACAAATGATGAAAGTCATTGTAGCCCTGCTGATTGTGGCATGCCCATGCGCCTTGGCTCTATCTGCCCCTTTTACACTTGGTAATGCCCTTAGAGTATTGGGCAAAATAGGCCTTTATTTAAAGAATGTCAGCGTGGTGGAATCGCTCACTGCTATCGACACCATAGTACTCGACAAAACTGGCACCTTGACCGATCCTAATAGCTATGAGTTGAAAATTAAATCCAACAGCTTAAATAAAGATCAGTTTGCTGTATTTGTAAATATGGCCAGGCAATCTACACACCCTTTGTCACGGGCATTGGCTCTCGCCAATGAAGACATCGACGAACTCACTCTAGAAGATTTTCAAGAAATCAAAGGCCAAGGCCTAAGTGCGAGTTATCAAAATCAACATTTCATCATGGGATCTGCTGCTTTTGTTGGGAACGAGCAAAATGCACAAGGGAATGAACTTTTTTTAAATGTAGATTCTCAAACTGCACATATTCAGTTTGAGAGTAAGTGGCGAACTAAAGCTATTGGCGCAATCATTGAAAAAATTGGCAAGGAGCATTTGTATATTTTATCAGGAGATCAGCCCAAGGATTCAGATCAACTCATTGCACTAGGTTTTTCACCAGAACGGATGTATTTTGGACTGAATCCCGGGCAAAAATCTGATCAAATTAAAAAGTTGCAATCCAATGGGCGTCAAGTGCTGTTTATAGGGGACGGGCTAAATGACGTTGGCGCACTTGGAACTGCAGAAATCGGCATTGCCCTATCAGAGGACATGTTCAGATTTACACCTAGTTGTGACGCAATTCTTGAAGCAAAATTCTTTTCTCAACTACCTCAAATGATTGAAATTGGGCGTTATGCCAAACGGGTCTTACAAATCTGTTTGGCATTTTCTTTACTCTATAATTTATTTGGACTAAGTATAGCCTTCACAGGTCAACTTACACCTTTAATTGCAGCAATTCTGATGCCCATCTCCTCTATCACGATTGTGATATTAAGTACCGTTTTGATTCAATTGAAATTCAAAAGGCTCTTTAAAAGCTGATATAAATCAGTTTTTTTTGAAAATACATATCATACTTCTTTACTGAAGCAATTTAGACATTTGCATTATGGGAATCGTGTACCTCATGCTAATGGTCAGTCTTTGTATTGCTGCCTTTTTTTTGGGCTTCTTTTTCTGGGCAACAAAAAATGGACAATTCGATGATGACTATGGCCCTTCAGTACGCGTCCTGTTTGAAGATGAACCCAACCTAAAAGATGAATAACCATGGAAATAGTAAAGTTTAATTATGACAACAAAATCGTCCGCAATTTCGCATATGCAACTGTAATTTGGGGTCTGACTGGTATGTTAGTTGGGCTGACTGCAGCCTTACAATTGGCCTTTCCTGATTTCTTTAATGATTACTTAGGTTTCAAATGGGTCTCGTTTGGGCGCATTAGACCCTTACACACCAATGCGGTAATTTTTGCCTTTGTCGGTAACGGTATCTTCACTGGAGTATATTATTCCCTACAACGCTTACTCAAAACAAGAATGTGGAGTGACAAACTCAGCAAGATTCATTTTTGGGGTTGGCAAGCAATCATTTTAGCTGCCGTGCTGACTCTGCCATTAGGAATCACCAGCTCAAAAGAGTATGCAGAATTGGAATGGCCAATAGATATTGCCATCACAATTATTTGGGTAGTGTGGGGCTGGAATATGTTTGCCACCATCTTGAACAGACGTGTGCAGCATTTGTATGTAGCAATTTGGTTTTATATCGCCACTTTCATAACCGTTGCTATGCTGCATGTTTTCAATTCCATTGAACTACCGGTTTCTTTCACAAAAAGTTATTCTTGGTATGCCGGTGTACAAGACGCATTGGTGCAATGGTGGTATGGCCACAATGCGGTGGCATTTTTTCTCACCACACCTTATCTGGGTCTTATGTATTACTTTGTTCCCAAAGCAGCCAATAGACCTGTTTATTCATACAGGTTATCTATCATTCACTTTTGGGCACTGATCTTTCTCTATATTTGGGCCGGGCCACACCACCTGCTTTACTCATCCCTTCCAGATTGGGCACAAAGTTTGGGTGTGGTATTTTCTGTCATGTTGATTGCTCCCTCTTGGGGAGGAATGCTCAACGGACTATTGACACTGAGGGGTGTTTGGGACAAAGTACGCGATGACATAACGCTTAAATATATGGTGGTGGCACTTACCGCCTACGGAATGTCCACATTTGAAGGACCAATGCTTTCTCTCAAAAATGTAAATGTGATCTCACATTTCACTGATTGGACTATTGCTCACGTGCACATTGGCGGACTTGGTTGGAACGGAATGCTCACCTTCGGTATGCTGTATTGGCTCTTCCCAAAAATTTACCGCACTGAACTCTACTCTAAAAAAATGGCGAACCAACACTTTTGGATTGCAACCTTAGGAATATTGCTTTATGCCATACCAATGTATATTGCTGGCTTTATGCAAGGGCTAATGTGGCAAGATTTCAATGCAGATGGCACCTTAAAAAATGGAGATTTCTTAAAAACAGTCATCGAATTAAAACCATATTATTATATGCGTTCTTTAGGTGGCTTGCTTTATTTAACAGGTGCAATTTTAATGTTCTATAATTTAGTTAAAACTGCCAAATCTGGCGTTTTACTTGCCGAAGAACCCGCTCAAGCACCTACAGCAATTATTGAGCACAAAGAGAACAAAGGCGAATATTGGCATAAGGTTATTGAACGCAAACCAGTGCAATTTATGATTTTGAGTCTTATTGTAGTGGCCATTGGAGGAATCATTGAAATTATTCCTACGATGATTGTAGATTCTAATGTACCGAAAATTGCATCCATTAAACCTTACACACCCCTTGAATTAGAAGGCCGAGATATTTATATCCGTGAGGGCTGTTACAACTGCCATTCTCAGCTTGTACGACCTTTGCGCTTTGAAACCGCTCGCTATGGCGACTATTCTAAATCAGGAGAATTTGTATATGACCACCCCTTCCAATGGGGCTCTAAGCGCACTGGGCCTGATTTGGCAAGAGAAGGAGGAAATTCAAAAATTAGAAAATCAAATTTTTGGCACTTTCAACATCTCATTGCACCCAAAGATGTCTCTACAGGCTCAATCATGCCTGCTTACACTTGGCTACGTGAGGACAAGCTAGATTTATCTTTGACAGCAAAGAAAATTCGTGCAATGCAAACCTTGGGTGTGCCTTATAAAAAAGGTTACGACAAAAAAGCCGTTGCTGAATTAAAAATACAAGCACACAACATTGCCTCCGATATTGTCAATACCACACCAAAAGAGGTGCTCATTGGTGTTAATAAAAAACAATTAATCAAGGACATTGAATCCAAAGAGATCGTAGCAGTCATTGCCTACTTACAACGATTAGGATTAGATATCACACTACAACCTCAAAAATAAGAACATGTTACGCTTTATAAAACATAACCTAACCAGTATGCTCGGCATTGAAATTTATCCGCTCATCTCACTTGTCATGTTTACTGTGTTTTTTGGAGTCGTCTTACTTTATGTTTGGAAATTAAGCAAAGGAAGGGTGTCAGAATTGGCTTCAACTCCATTGGATTGTCAAGAAGAATTAGACGTAAATCTTTAAAAAATTGCACTATGAAATTGCTCAACAACATTCTTTTACTCGCCGCTGTTTTTAGCCTCAATCTAGACTTGTTGTATGCCGCTGATGGGGAAGGGCTTTTTAAATCTCGTTGCAATACCTGTCATATGGTAGATAAAAACTCTACTGGTCCAAAATTGCAAGGGGTTAAACAAAAGTGGACTGATGCTGGTGAAGCGGCATTACTATATCAATGGGTTCAAAATTCTACAGAATTAATTGGCTCTGGAAAAAGTGCAATGGCCAAGGAAATCTCTACTTTTAGCCCAACAGCTATGCCTGCACAGTCCGTCACAAATGATGAGATTGATGCAATTTTTAGCTACATAGAAAGCTATGTGCCACCAACTGCATTTGTTGCCACTGACAGTACATCGGTTAGTACACCAACCAAGGCAACTGACTATAAAGGAAATTTGAGCATATTCAATTGGTTAGTTGTACTTACGCTCATTCTAATTATCGCCATTTTTGTCTTGGCTGGTACCGTGATTACCCTAATAAAATCCGAATTTTTTAGAAATAAATTAAAACAAATCAGTGAAAAGGCATCTATATTGATCATTACTACTGGTGCCTTATTGCTTTCAGTGAATGCCAATGCACTGACTTTTATTGGTCCTGGTGAAGGTCCAAAAGATGGCACCTGGTTATTGGTAGAGAGCACTGATTTAATGGCAGTCATTATTATTGATATCATTCTTTTAGTGGTTGTATTATATCTGCGCCATTTATTCAATCAAATGATGGCAATGGTGAAGCCAAAAGATGTATCCACCAAGATAACCTCTGTACCAGTGATTAAGAAGGTGAATCAGGTACTTACAGATGCAGTGCCAATCGATCTTGAACATACCATTCTACTCGAACACGAATACGATGGAATTCAAGAGCTTGATAATAACTTACCACCCTGGTGGGTTTGGGGATTCTATGCAACAATAGTTTTTTCGTTCATCTATTTTCTCAATTACCACATTCTTGGGGTATCTGATTTGCAAATTAAAGCTTATGATAAAGATGTAAAAGTGGCGCAAAAAGAAATTACGGCCTATCTTAATAAAATGGCCATGAATGTCGATGAAACTAATGCCACACTCCTAAGAGAATCAAGTGACCTAAGCACTGGGGCGAGTCTTTTTGCGGCTAATTGTGTGGCATGCCACAAGTCTAATGGGGAAGGCGAAATTGGTCCGAATTTAACTGACAAAACCTGGATCTATGGTTATGATATCAAGGATGTATTTAAAACCATCAAATACGGAACTACTAACGGCATGCCGGAACACTCATCCAAATTCAATCCTGTTCAAATTCAGCAAGTTGCATCTTTTGTTTTGTCTTTACCTGAAAAAGATGGCTTGGCTCCTAACGGAACCATTATTGAAAAAGAATAGCTATGATTGAACAAGACGAAGCTTTTCGCGATCGGATTGCCACGGTAAATGAAAAAGGGAAACGTGTATGGATTTTTCCGAAAAAACCATTTGGATCCTTTTACAATAAGCGCAAGCTGCTTAGTTATTTTTTATTGACCATGCTCTTTGCAGGCCCTCATCTTCGAATTGGAGACGAGCCTTTTCTTATGATGAATATCATTGAACGCAAGTTTGTCATATTTGGCCAAGTATTTTGGCCTCAAGATATGTATATCATGGCGGTTTTTCTGATTCTAGGCGTGGTCTTTGTCATTTTATTTACGATCATCTATGGCAGGATTTTTTGTGGGTGGGTTTGTCCTCAGACCATTTTTATGGAAATGCTATTCAGGCGAATTGAGTATTTCATAGAAGGCGATGCCCCCCAGCAACGCCTTTTAGATAAAGCACCTTGGACCACAAAAAAAATAGTAAAGAAAGCCACTAAACATATCATCTTTTGGTGGTTATCTTTTTTAATCGCAAATACATTTTTGGCCTACATCATTGGATCCGATGCACTTTGGCAAATTCAAACAGACCCATTGGGGCAGCACCTAGGTGGCCTAATTGCCATAGTCATCTTTACTTATGCATTTTATGGGGTATTTGCGTTTCTTCGCGAACAAGTATGCACCACTATTTGCCCTTATGGCAGATTGCAAGGCGTTCTATTAGACCAAAATTCCATGGTGGTTGCTTACGATCACTACAGAGGTGAAAACCGAGCTAAAATTAAAAAAGGAGAAGATCGCCAAGCGGCTCAAAAAGGAGATTGCATCGATTGTCATCAATGTGTTCAGGTCTGTCCGACGGGGATTGATATTCGCAACGGAACACAGCTCGAATGCATCAATTGTACGGCATGTATAGACGTTTGTGACCATATGATGGAATCAGTTGGGCTAGAGAAAGGATTGGTAAGATTTGTATCGGAAAATGGAATAAAAACGCGCAAACCATTTCAATGGACAAGACGTGTCAAAGCATATACAATTTTGCTGCTAGCTCTCTTTGGCACTTTGACACTTTTGATACTCTCACGCAATGATTTTCAAACTACTTTCATCAGACAACGGGGCTCAACCTATCAAATAGATCAGCATGGTCATATTACCAATATCTACGAAGTGAACGTACTCAATAAAACACATCGTGTCTACAGCATTCAATTTAAACTTCAAAACGCTAAAGGTGAAATTCAAACCGTCAAGAAGGATTTAATTCTCAAGCCAGAAAGTGAAATGAAAGAACGACTCATCATTCGTTTCCCTAGAGTTTACATAGGAAATAAAACAAAAAAAATAAAGGTGGAAATCTACGGTAACCATCATTTAATTCAAACAATATCAACCAAATTTATTGGTCCAATACTTTAAATTATGAGTTTTAGAAATGCAATTATTATAACTATGACCGCCTTTGTACTATTTATAGGGTACATGGTTGTAGTAATCACCAATGAATCTTCTGAACTAATTACCGAGGATTATTACGAGCAAGAACAAACCATTGACGCCGATATGATTGCCAAAGAACGAGCAAGAGATGCAGGCATGCCTATAGATATGCAACTTAATGGTGAAATGTTATATTTTAAAAGCAAAACCAAAGAAAAAATCAAGAAGTTACATGCTTATTTTATGTGTTATAATGATAAAAATAGCGATCTAGAATTAGACCTTCAACCAGGCATAGGCTTCCCTATTGCACAACTCAGAAAAGGTAACTATGCCATTGATATCCGATACCAAATCGCAAATAAAACTTATCTTCAGCAGCATAGTTTTCTGCGTAAATGAAGTTTGAATTAACGATAGCATTTCTTTTTGGGCTTCAGGCTTCTTTACATTGCATTGGCATGTGTGGACCGCTCGCCTTAGCGGCACCAATCAATCGAACCACAAAAAAAAACATACTATTTGGCAGTATTTCATATAATTTAGGAAGGATTGTTACTTACAGCTACATAGGTTTTATTGTTGGTTTATTTGGCATAGGCGAAATCTTTTTACAAGGCATTCAAATCATAAGTATTATCAGTGGATCAATAATTATCATTTCCGCATTTTACGGTTCGATGGAAACATGGCCCTATTTAAGGATACTAACTGCAAAAATGGGTGTGCTATCGAGCAGACTTTTTCCAGAAATTAAAAAAACACCCATCCATTTCAGGCCATTTTTATTTGGATTGGTCAATGGACTGCTCCCTTGCGGGATGGTTTATATGGCACTGCTTTTGGCACTTTCAAATACGAATGCTTTAGGTGTTTCATTGGCAATGGCATTTTTCGGTATAGGAACACTACCCATCATGTTTTTTATTCCACTCATGGGTCAGAAGCGTATCTATAAAATGCTTCCTGTCTCGTTACAAAGACTATTATTGATAATAATCGGAACGCTGCTCGTTCTTCGCGGACTTGGATTAGGCATCCCGTATATCAGCCCGGAAATGACCAAGCCACTGAATCCAAACGCACAACCTTCAGTTGAATGTTGTCATACCCAACAATAAAAAAGGAGGCCTAAGACCTCCTTTTATGAATAGATGAATTGTGTGAATTACAATTTGATAAACTTCGCAGTGTCTGATTGTTTGCCTGAAGTGAACTTAACAATGTATGTTCCCGAAGGCAGGTCTGAACATTCGATGCTCAACTGGTTAGACCCATCATTGCACTGCAATGATTTACTCCAAACCAAACGCCCCGTAATTGAATATACTTCAACTTGAACTTTACCGCTCTGTGCTAACTCAAAAGCAAGAGTTGTATTGTCTTTGGTTGGATTTGGATAAGAACGCAATTTAGTTTTGAAATTTTCAATAGTTGAGCCAGTATTACCATTTCCTCCTACCCCAAGGTATTGAGTGGTGCGCCAAATTCCACGGCCAAAGGTACCCAAATAAATTTCACCAGGGCGCGCATTGCCGTCGTCGAAAGAGCGCCAGTTTTGGCGAACTTCATATACCGGTGTACCTTCAAATCCAGTAGATGCATTTTCCCATGTTGCGCCACCATTCTCGGTTACCCAAGCACCATTAGACGTACCCACCACGATCACATCTGGATCATTACGATCAATAATACCATCATAAGTAGCAAGTCCTGCAACGATCGATCCTAAGTTGGTATAGGTAGGCGTTGCTGCTGTGGCGTTGTTAGAACGTTTGTTTGTACCATTAAAGCCAGCAAAACAAACCAAATCATTGGGATTGTTAGGGTTGACTGCAATTCCTTCGTAGGAGGTATTGCTTATTTTAGTGAGAGTAGTGGCCGTTGGCGGATTGGAGGTCGATCCTTGGTTGATATACCCTGCTTTGGTGTAAAAATCAGGATCACTCGTGTAGATACTGCCCAGGCCATCCAAACGCCATACGCCGTTACCTGCACTGATATAACAGTGGTTTAGATCTTTAGTGAATTCTACATCAACGGAGTTGAATAAGCCACCGCCAATTCCTTTGGCTACACAAATCCAACCTGGGTTTGTTACAGAAAAACGAGCAGCATTGCGCGTTCCCCATAACTCACCACCGTTGGCATTCACGTATACCAAAAACCAAGATTGGAATGGATCTGCTACTCTAAGGGTGTCCCAAGCTACATTGAAAATCACTGTATCAGAGCCCATTTCAACGGTCTCACCGGTTGCTGGGTTAATTCCGTAATTTACTCCACCAGAGGTTAAAGATGGGTTATAATAAAGCGTGTCATCGAAATATAGAGCCGTTGGGGCCGTAATTGTAATGGTATCGCCAGAGGCACGCGATGGAATGCGCATCATCTCGCCGGCAGCAAAATTTCTTTTTGGAATATAAGTAACTGAATCTTCTGAATTTGGATCAAAATACTCTGCAAAGAATAATTCTGTGTGGAAAGGGTGGTTTGGGCTACCGTCTGTTCCTGGAGGGTCGTAAGTACCTGGAAGGTTAGGCGCAAAACTTGTCCAATTCACTCCACGGTCACCAGAACGTGAAATACTATTATAATAAATAGAAGAGAACATCACGTTAGGATTGTAGAATGAAATTTCACATTCAAAACCATCTCCGCCATTCACTTCGCGGAATTCGTGATAGGTTGACAGTGAGAAATCATTATATAATGTTCCGTTATCTTGAGCACCACCCATTACATGACCTGCTGCGTCAAAAGCAATTCCGTAGAACTGCGTTACGTTGTAGCCACGGTTCGCTGGAAACCAAGACTGACCTTTGTTGTTAGAGATTCCAACCCCTCCATCATTACCAACATAAAAACGGTTGTTGTCATCCCATTTCATTTCATGGTTGTCTGCATGTACATAGGTTGGAGAACTAGGGTTAACGAACCACAACGAGATTTTTTCAAATCCACCTGATGGCGGGTTATTTACAGTTTGTTTCCACTCCCAAATATCAATACCGCCGATCAACAAACGCTCGTTGTCTGTCGGATCCACAGAAAGAATGCTATTGTAAGTTCCTTGATTTCGATATATATCAAATTCATTCGGAGGCCCCGAAGCGCCAACAAACTGATCCCAAGTCTGACCGTTGTCATGGGATACGTGCATCGACAACAAGTTTGAATTGGTACGAGTTGCATACAACGAATAGTTGTTATTGACATTCTTTGTCGGTGAAATGGCATATTCTATACGAGCGGCACCCGTTGGCACGAGATTATTTGCAATTGAACCGGATTTATCTGTAAAAGTACTCCCACCGTCAGTAGAAACGTAAGTTTTGTTGGCAGCGTAGGCGGCAACTATCACTTGACCGTCTTTTGAAACTTTCAAAGCGAAACAACCACCATTAGCCGCTGACACGCTTGTCAGTGAAGCATCGCCGACTTTCCATTTTTTAAGTCCAGATGGTGTAGCCATCCACACATAATTATCAACATCAGATGAAGCCACTTCGGTACAATTACTTGTACCTGGAACTTGGCTAAACGTAGCACCAAAATCAGTAGAATACCATACACCATTGCCGTTCCAACCCTCATCATTTGAGCCTGTTGCTACGTAGAGCGTATTGTCAAGGGTCATGGTCATGCTAGAGATGAACGGATTGGCATTCGCAGCAGCATAAGACACCTCACGCTCCCAAAAATTTCCTTTGTTATTAGAAACAAATAAACCACCCGAAACACCGCCTGCCCATACGCGGTTGATATTTGTGCGGTCAATGCAAATGGCTCGCGTGCGGCCCCCAATATTGTCCGGACCTAAAGATTCAAATAAGATGGATTTTGAAGTCCCTTTTTTGCGAATTTCTTGTTCAATTTTTGCAAGTGTTTCTTTTGAAACAGGGTTACCTGTAGTTACGTCGATGTAACGCGCCTTGATCCAAGATAAGGCATCGTCAGACTTTCCTTCTTGGAGAATGGAAAGACCTGCCTGTTGGTATAAACCTGTTTGAGGCAAAAATTGATAGGCAGAATATGCTAGGGTAATTAAACCCGTAAGTATCAGAGAACCAAATACATATAACTTTTTATTCATGTTCATTTTTTATTAGTGCATGATTAGTGGACCAAATTAAGAAATATTCTCTTAATAATGATATCCTATCGCGCCGTTTTACATAATTTTTCTATAAAAAATTTCATCGTTGGGCATTAGTCGTTTTAATCAAAAAGATGCTTTTCTGCATGATAAGATGAGCGTACAAGCGGACCACTTTCTACATATCTAAATCCCATTTGCATACCTAATTTTTGGTAATAAGCAAATTGTTCTGGAACAATGAAATCAGCCACAGGCAAGTGCTTTGGGGAAGGCTGCAAGTATTGTCCAAGGGTGAGAATATCGACATTTACAGAGCGTAAATCTTGCATAGTTTCTATGACTTCTTGTTCTGATTCACCTAATCCAAGCATGACTCCAGATTTAGTGCGCATTCCGCCCTTTTTCAATCTAAAAAGCACTTCCAAACTTCGGTCATATTTTGCTTGAATGCGTACTTGTTTTGTAAGACGACGCACTGTTTCAAGATTGTGAGATACAATTTCGGGTGCCACGTCAATAATTACTTGAAGATTTTCCCAATGACCCGCAAAATCAGGAATGAGGGTTTCTAGGGTTGTTCCGGGAGATTGTTTTCTAATTGCCCTGACTGTTTGGGCCCAAATTTCTGCCCCACCGTCTTTGAGGTCATCGCGATCTACTGAGGTAATTACCGCGTGTTTCACACCCATAATTTTTACGGAATTTGCAACGCGACCTGGTTCAAATTCATCTACTGCCTCTGGTTTTCCTGTTTGTACACCACAAAAACCACAAGAGCGGGTACAAATATTTCCGAGGATCATAAAGGTTGCTGTTCCTTCTCCCCAACACTCTCCCATATTTGGACAGCTACCGCTTTGGCAAATTGTGTGTAGCTTGTGTTCATCAACCAGGCCTCTCACTTTACGGTAGTTCTCACCGGTTGGCAACTTGACGCGAAGCCAACTGGGTTTTTTGATGCGGGTTTTCTCTTCCATTAAAATTGAAATAAATCTAATTTACCGACGAGTGTTTCTCGGTGATTAACAAACGTGTTTAATTTTTGTGCATTTAAATTGGCAGATTTTACCAATAATTTGAAGTTCTTCATGAAAAGATAAAAGCCCAGTGAAATGACATTCATGCCTAATACAACACTCAGCCAAACCCAAAGATTTAGCTGGAAATAACTAGATACTATTTGCAAAAGTATGAGTGTCCATAAGGGGATAAGCACCAGCAGCATCCCCATTTTGGTTGAGGACCAAAAGACAGGCCTTTTCATTTTTCTTTCTACAAATTTTTTCACTCCCCAGAAAGGAATACCCACAGGGATCAGTCCTAAAATAAAACAGGGCAATTGAACTAATAACTTCAAAAATGTACGTATACGCCATTTTGGTTCGATGGCAAACCAATACAGCTCGGCCTCTGAAAGTTTGTGTCTCTCTAAATCTTGAATGTAGTACTCAATTTCTTGGCCAAGAACATGTAAATCCTCTTTGATTTGTGCATTCGATTGTTCAATAAATGCTGCAAGTTTTTGGGAATAAGACCAACGTTCAAATAAAGACAAGTTGGAATCATAACAATGCACATGCATGCCTTTTCTGCTCAACATCATCAAATGCTCATGTAAGCGCATATCCTCCTTATTGTTGAGATGTGTAATTTGTTGCTGCATTCGAATTTCAAGCTCTCTATTGAGCTCCGTAATAACACGATTTGGATTCTCTAAGTAAGCTTCTTTAAAGTCATTAAGAACAATTGGTTCTGCTGCTGAAATGAGCACATCACTGCGTAGGACACCTGGATTGGTATAATTAATTCCCAAACCTTGTACACTAATTGGGTATTTCCAATCGAGATCTTCTAAGGCAGTAAATCCAATTCTGATGGCGCCTTTTTTTATCGGTTTGAGCTTTCGCTCAAAGATATCATCTGTAAGGCCTTCACCAAAAATCAATAAATTCCTATTCTTAGCTAGGGTTTCAGTGGCTTTTTTGAATACTTTTTTGTTTTTTTCTTGGGAGTTTCCACCATCTTGAGCTCGGTAGATAGGTATCATTTGTGCCAACCAAAATAAGGGTTTTGTGAACCAATTAAAAACATCTGAGCGGGTCATAAAATAGACCACCGGCTTACGGGCACTAGCGATAAGCAAAGGATCTAGGAAGGCCGAAGGGTGGTTACTTACAAAAATTGTTCGCCCAAATCTATTTGGGTTTGGCCTTACTGCAGCAATCCTTCTAAAAAAGAGCCGAAAACTAAAACCCAATCCTAACCAGAAAATAAAATACAAGAGCCTCATGTTGCGAAATTACCAATTTTAGATAATTTCGTCTTAAAATAAACGCATGAAGCGCATCGGACTTATTTGTGGAGGTTTCTCCTCCGAATACGAAATCTCTATCAAGAGTGCACAAACCATACAAGCTCATTTTCCAGACCATCTCGAGTGCGTACTCATTGTAATCAATCAAGAAAATTGGAGATCACAATTGGCAAACCATACCAATATAGACGCTGCTATCATATACACTCATGGAAATCCAGGAGAAAATGGCCTGCTTCAAGCGCACCTGCAGATGATGCAAATGCCATTTATCAATTCCGGCGTTTTGGCATCGGCACTGTCTTTTGACAAATGGTATTGCAATCAGTTTCTAAAAGGTTTTGGATTCAAAGTCGCTGAGGCTAGGCGCTTTCGCTTTGGTTCAATCATTGACCCCGAGGAACTTACAAAAGAATTAGGACTCCCTATATTTATCAAACCCACAGACTCTGGATCAAGTTTTGGTATTTCGAAGGTGAATTCTACTTCTGAAATTCCCCATGCTTTTGCTCAAGCATTTAATGAAGGAAGCCACGTCGTAGCAGAGTCATTTTTAGATGGGACAGAGGTTACCTGTGGTGTGTATAGAGGAGCAGAAGGTATAGTGGCTCTTCCTTTGACAGAAATTGTTTCAGAGACTGATTTTTTTGACTACGCAGCCAAATACAATGGCAAATCTAAGGAAATTACACCTGCGCGTATATCAGAACTTGCAAAAAAACGTGTGCAAGAACAAGCCAAAGCAATATATGAATTATTGGATTTAAAGGCTATTGCTAGAATTGATTTTATGCTGGTCAAGGAAGAACCCTTTGTGATTGAAGTCAATACCACGCCTGGTTTTTCACCCGCGAGTATCGTACCACAAATGTTGCATTCTGCCGAGGTGTCTATCAAATCTTTCTGGAAAGAGCTTATTTTGGTTGAGCTTGAAATGTAGCCATACCATTAAAAAATGGTTCCATCTTGGAGATCATCGCATCTGATGAAATACTAAAGCCATTGGCAATGATGGCAAAGGCAATTTGATGCCCCTCCGTTGTTTCAACGTAGCCACTGTAAGCACGAATTCCGCGCATGCTTCCACTTTTGGCGTGCATTTTACCCTGAGCTGCTTGTCCACTGCACACCTTTTTCAATGTTCCTGAAAGCCCAGCTACTGGCAAACTATTGTAGAAGGATGAATAATAAGTTTCTTTGGTCTGCACGCTGAGTAGTTGAACGAATTGGCCTGCACTCATTCTATTTTCCCTTGACAATCCACTACCATCAACCACCCTACACGGACCTATTTGCCACTGCTGCAATACTTCATCGAGCACCCGCAGGCTGTTCTCATAGGTTCCAGTGCCATATCTTTGGGCGCCCAATTGCAATAAATTTCCTTCAGCAAACATATTTAAACTTTGGTGATTGGTCCAATAGACAATTTCTTCTAGTGTACGCCCCTGTTCGGTAAATATAACTTCTGACTCGTAAACAGGTGTTTGAAGACTTTTATTAAAACGTGCAGACATTGCACCTCCATCTACCCGGATGCCTTTGGCTTGCATGGCTGCATAGACTAAATCAGCAAGTAAGCGCTCAGGATCAGGCATACTCGCCTTCACCTCAAAGCCCGTTCTGTTTGCAGGAAGTCTACCTTTAATCGTTCTTTCGAAGTTAAAAGGTGTGCCATAGACATGAGTATTGTCATAGGAAATACCAGCAGCATTTGCCTCTATTTTTAAATTATATCTTATATCGGCTGGGTAGCAACCAGTGTATTTCAATGGTGTACCTGCTGTTGTTGTGTTGAATTTAAGTTTTAGAATATTGTCATAAAAGTTAAGTCCATAAGCCCCTGTACCATAATAATTACCCATGTCTTCTTTGAGCCAACCTACGGGGCAATCATAGGCACCGAATGTTGATCCGTCTGCAATGATGTCTCCGGTGATGCTTGTAATTCCTTTTGCCTTAACGGCCGCAACCCAACGATCAATGAAGTCTAATTCTTCTCCTTGGTTGCAAAAATATTTTGAACCCAACGAAACGTCGCCATGACCTAATATCCTGAGATTACCATCAAATACGCCATTGGCGAGCATTTTCCCTTCTAGAATGATTTCAGTAGTCGCTGTGTGCTTAGGCCCAAGCACATACAAAGCAGCTGAAGAACTGATTAATTTGGTAATCGATGCTCCCACTCTTGGGGTTTGGGGTTGGAAGGCAGCAAGCGTATCTCCGGTAGCAAGGTCTACAGCGCAAATGCTCCATTTGGTTTGTGCTAATTGAGGATCCGAAACCAACTTCATAATCAGGGGCTGTAAGGGTTTTTGGGACAGGCCAAGGAAGGGTGTCAATGCGATAAGCAGCAAAAGTCTTAGAGTCATAGTGAACAAAAATAATGTAATTTTACATGCAAAAAATAACCTATGTTGCAGTTCGAAGAAACTCCACTTTCTGGTCTTTACCTCATTCATCCTAAACGATTTTCAGATGACAGAGGATATTTTTTTGAATCTTACAACCACATCTCTTATCAAGAAATTTGCCCGCAAGTTTCTTTCGTTCAGGACAACATTTCCAAATCATCTAAAGGCACCCTGCGTGGCTTGCACTTTCAACATCCACCTTTCCAACAAGGAAAGTTGGTAACCGTGCTGCAAGGTTCTGTACTTGATGTAGCCGTTGATCTTAGGCAAGGTTCAAAGACCTACGGTCAACATTTCAAATGTGAATTAAGTGCCTCAAATGGCATGCAATTGTATATCCCTGAAGGTTTTGCTCATGGATTTTTATCCTTAGAAGACAACACTATTTTTGCATACAAATGCACAAACAAGTACATGCAAGCAGCAGAGAATTGTCTATTGTGGAATGATCCCACATTGGCCATTGATTGGGGCCTCTCTTCTGCTCCATTGCTGTCGTCAAAAGATGCTAAAGGCTTGGCTTTCAACACTTTTCAATCCCCCTTTTATTGAAGGCCATGGATATTGAAAAAAACAATGATTTTATTCGTATTCAAGGAGCGAGAGAGCATAATTTAAAAAATATACACCTCAATATCCCTCGTCATCAATTGGTTGTATTTACGGGTAAAAGTGGAAGCGGGAAGTCTTCTTTGGCCTTCGATACAATTTTTGCAGAAGGGCAGCGCCGGTATCTAGATACCTTCTCAGCCTATGTACGCCAATTTATTGGCGGGCTTGAACGGCCAGATGTCGATAAAATTGATGGTTTAAGCCCGGTCATTTCAATAGAGCAAAAAACAGTGGGCCGATCGCCTAGATCAACTGTTGGAACCATCACAGAACTCTATGACTTTTTTCGATTGCTCTTTGCGCGTACCGCTACAGCCTACTCATACAACACCAACGAGCCAATGGTACAGTACGCATCGTATGAAATTGCTGAACTCATCGATGTAAATTTCAAAAATAAAAAAGTAGCTCTACTTGCTCCAAAGGTAAAAGGTAGAAAAGGGCATTACCGCGAACTTTTCGAGCAAATTCAGCGCATTGGATACACCAAGGTTCGTGTCGATGGGGAAATTCGTGAACTATCAAGCCCTATAAAAATAGACCGTTACAAGACACATGATATTGAAATAGTTGTAGACCGTTTCATTGCTGGACAAGCGGATCTTAAAAGGTGCTTAGAGTCAGTTGAGACCTGCCTAAAACTCGGTGACGGTACACTTTTGGTTTTGGATTTGGAAGATAATTCCATCCGGCATTACAGCAAATTTCTTATGTGCCCAACAAGTGGTATATCCTATCCCGAACCCGAACCCAATTTATTTTCATTCAATTCACCATACGGGGCTTGCCCACAATGTAAAGGGCTTGGCGAAGTGAGTGAGATGGATCGCGATAAAATCATTCCAGACCCTGCTTTATCAATTAAAAAAGGAGGACTCGCACCCTTGGGCGTGTACAAGAAATCTTGGTTGTTTGATAAAATTGAACGCATTCTTCAAGTCCAAAACTTTAGCATACTTACACCTATTTCGGATCTAGATGAGTCAATTATTGACCTCCTATTGTATGGCAATGAAGATATGATCTTAGGCCCAGAGGAGAATCAAGAACGCTTCGAAGGGTTAATTCACTTTTTAGGGCGTCATGCAGACGATTCAGCAACAGCTTTAGAACGTTGGGCTCAGAGTTTTATGCATAAAAAAACTTGTCCAAGTTGCAACGGATATCGCTTGAAAAAAGAAGCCCTTCATTTTAAGATAGGCACTACACACATTGGTGATTTAGCCAATCTGGATTTACAACAACTGCACGATTGGTGTCAATCTTTACCTAAAGTACTCTTACCTGAGGCGCTTCAAATTGGCTCTGAGATAATCAAAGAAATCAATGCGCGCTTGAATTTTATTTTAGAAGTTGGACTCGATTACCTGACGATGAATCGCAGTGCCAAATCCCTTTCTGGTGGTGAAGCTCAACGCATTCGTTTGGCTACCCAAATCGGCACTGAACTTTTGAATGTCTTATACATCTTAGATGAACCTTCCATTGGCTTACATCAACGCGACAATACCAAACTCATTGCATCCTTGAAAAAGCTACGCGATGTTGGCAATTCTGTGGTGGTCGTTGAACATGATAAAGAGATGATGGAAGCCGCAGATTTCATTGTAGACATTGGCCCAGGAGCTGGTCGACACGGTGGTGAAATTGTTTTTGCAGGAAGTTACAAAGACATGCTGAAATCCGATACCATAACAGCTGGATACCTCAATGGCCAACTGCAAATTGAGGTGCCCAAAACTCCTAGAAAAGGCAACGGTAATTTTCTGACTTTAAAAGGTGCTAGTGGCCATAATTTACAAAACGTAACGGTGCGCATTCCACTTGGCACGATGACCTACATCACCGGAGTTAGCGGCAGTGGTAAGTCTTCATTGATCAATCAGACCTTGTTTCCCATATTAATGAATCATTTTCATGATGCCATTCGCACACCACTTCCCTACACCCAAGTCACAGGTCTAGAACATTTAGATAAGGTCATTGAAATTGATCAGAGCCCGATAGGTAGAACGCCGCGATCCAACCCTGTTACTTACACCAAAGTTTTTGATGAAATTCGCAGTCTTTTTGCTAGTATGCCAGAAGCTCAAATTCGCGGTTACAAAGCTGGGCGTTTTTCATTCAATGTAAGTGGCGGAAAATGCGAAAGTTGCAATGGAGGCGGGATGCGCCTCATTGAAATGAATTTTTTACCCGATGTGTATGTGCTTTGTGAACAGTGTAATGGCAAACGCTACAATAACGAAACGCTAGAAGTGCGTTATAAAGGTAAAACCATTGCAGACGTTCTTCAAATGACCATTAACGAAGGGTGTGAATTCTTTGCCAACCAACCCAAAATCCATCGCATGCTACAAACCCTTGCAGATGTAGGCCTTGGCTATGTGCAACTTGGACAATCCTCTACAACGCTGTCAGGTGGAGAAGCACAACGAATAAAATTGGCAGCTGAATTAACCAAAAAGGCAACTGGCAAAACCATCTATATTTTAGATGAGCCTTCTACCGGACTTCATTTTGAAGACATTCAAATGCTACTTAATGTATTGCAAAGATTGGTAGATGAAGGAAATACTGTTGTGATCATTGAACACAATTTAGATATGATAAAAACAGCAGACTACCTCATCGATATGGGTCCTGAAGGTGGGAAACGAGGAGGTCAAGTTTTATTTGAAGGGACAACAGCTCAAATGATAAAAAAAATGCAAAATAATTCATACACAGCAAAATATTTGGCCCAAGAATTAAAAAAGCATTAATTTTGACGCTCCTAAGTTAGTAACGACAAAAAAAAATTATAAAATGGCAGTAGAAATTACAGACCAAAATTTTGATGAACTGGTAATGAAATCAGACAAGCCCGTAATTGTTGATTTTTGGGCAGAATGGTGTGGCCCTTGCCGCATGATCGGACCAGTAATTGAGGAAATGCACACAGAATACGAGGGCAAGGCACTTATTGGCAAAGTGAATGTTGACCACAATATGGGCGTTTCTGCTCAGTTTGGTGTGCGCTCCATTCCAACCGTACTTTTTATCAAAAACGGCGAAGTTGTCGATAAATCTGTTGGCGCTGTCTCAAAGGCAGTGCTTGCCGAAAAGCTCGAAGCCATCATGTAAATTTTTAAAGGGAGTTCGCTCCCTTTTTTTTTGCCATGGAATCATTCTGGAGAAGGCTTCGGTATTATGGGATAGGCTTTGGTTTGGGCCTCATTCTGACCTTTGGTATCTTTAATACACGAGGTTGTAGTTGGATGCCCGAAAATCGTGTAAAAGAAGCGATCAACAAACGCATTTGGCTTATCGACTCACAGTGGAAGGAATCTTTTTACAAAGCACACAAACTCAACGATAAAAAATTCTACAGACTACTTCAAAATGCTGATATTTCATTTTCTAAAAGCATTCGCAGTGGACGTCACAAGGTCTATGATTTAACTTTTAAAGACGGTAATAACAAACAAGCACACTGCTTGGTAAGCATGACAGACGAAAGTTTTGTAGCAGAATTCATTACCCGAGTCAAGAACATTAAAGAATTCAAAAAGTATAAAAATTATCAAAAAGAATTCGGAATGTATGCCCAGTTAGCACATGCCCCTAAAAATTCTAATTTGGTTTATGTAGAAAAGAATTCAAGGGCCGAAGCATTACTCAAATCACAGGGCATTCTCAACAATAAGCAGCTTCAAGATCGCTTGCTCAAAGGTCTTTTTTCCTACACTGAATCTAAGTTAAATGCCGAACCAAGACCCATTCATGTATTCAGATTTAGCACCAAGCAAAACGCTAAGGCAGACATGTATGCCACCTGTATTTGGTACAAAGACAAAATCAAAGTGAGCAATTTGGAAATTGAACCCCTGAATTTTTAGAATAATTCACATTTTTACCCGTTAAATTGTTTAAAAGTTAGCATTTTGTCAAGTCTGTATGAACGGACTTTGTTTAATTTTGAATTATGGAATTTACAGCTGCGCAAATTGCTGCTTTACTAGACGGGGAAGTCATTGGCAATCCTGAATCAGCTGTAAATGCCCTTGCCAAAATAGAAGAGGGTCAAGAAGGTGCACTGAGTTTTTTATCTAACCCGAAATACGAAACTTATATCTACACGACCCAGTCTAGTATTTGTATTGTCAATAATTCTTTCAACCCCGTCAAGCCTCTTCCTGCAACCTTGACCTTGATCAAAGTAGCGGATGCTTACGCTTGTTTTGCAAAGTTGCTGAGCATCTATGACAGCATGAACAAAAAGGAAGCCATTATTGAACAGCCCAGCTTTATTCATGAATCTGCTCAAGTTGGTGACAATGTCTATATCGGTGCCTTTGCCTACATAGGTGCCAATGTCAGTATCGGATCTAATTGCCAAATTCACCCCAATGTTGTCATTAGTGAGAATGCAATCATTGGAGACAATACTACTCTTTACCCATCTGTTAATATATACAAGGATTGCAAGATTGGCAATAACTGTATTATTCACGCCGGAACGGTTATTGGGTCTGACGGATTTGGTTTTGCACCAGACGAAATGGGTGTTTACAGTAAAATTCCACAAATTGGCAATGTAGTCATTGAAGATGATGTTGAAATAGGATCTAATTGTAGTGTTGACCGCGCCACCATGGGTTCAACTTTCATAAGAAAAGGAGTCAAAATAGACAATCTTTGTCAAATTGCACACAACGTTGATATTGATCAGCATACGGCAATGGCCGCTCAGGTTGGAATAGCTGGTTCAGCAAAAATCGGTAAGCATGTGATGATTGGTGGGCAAACAGGTATTGCCGGACACTTAAGTATTGCCGATCATACCAAAATTGTAGCGCAATCCGGAATTCCGTCCACGGTCAAAAAAGCAGATACACTGATGGGTACCCCGGCAATCCCAATCAACGATTACAAACGGTCCCATTTTGGATTTAGAAAATTACCAAGCCTCATTAGAACGATTCAAGAGCTCGAAAACAAACTCAACGAGCTACTCCATAAAAATCAAACCCCATGACAGAACAACAACGCACCATCAAAGCAAGCCTTGTTTTTGATGGAATTGGTCTACATACCGGTGAAAAAGTTCGTTTAGAAATTTGTCCGGCACCGGCCAACCACGGTTATAAATTTCAACGTACTGACCTTGAAAACCAACCACTGATCAAAGCAGATGTTGATTTAGTTGTTGCTACTGACCGCGGCACAACGCTCGAACACAACGGAGCACGCGTATATACCACAGAACATGTGCTTGCTGCCCTGTATGGATGTCAAGTAGACAATGCTCTGATTAAAATTAACGGACCAGAAATACCAATTATGGACGGCAGTGCCTTGCCATTTGTTGAGGCCATAGAAGCAGTTGGTTATGAAGAGCAAGATGCTGAACGCGAATATTTTGAACTCAGCGAAAATATTCCATGGGAAGATACTCAAAAAGGGATTGAATTTCTAGCCATACCCGATGTCAATTACCGCATCACCGTTATGGTTGATTACCAATCGCCTGTACTTGGCACCCAACATGCAAGCATGTATCATATTGGTGAATTCAAACAAGAAATAGCGCATTGCCGCACTTTTGTATTCTTAAGAGAGCTCGAGATTTTAGCCAAGAACAACCTGATCAAAGGTGGCGACTTGGATAATGCCATCGTTTTAGTAGACCGCGCTGATGTTAGTCAGGCGGAGCTTGATGCACTTGCAGAACTCTTAGGCAAGGAGAAATTGCAAATCAGCATGGACGGCATTGGGGTACTCAACAGCAGTAAACTCCAAGTCGAAAACGAGCCTGCAAGACACAAATTACTCGACATTGTTGGAGATTTAGCGTTGGTAGGCAAACCTATTAAGGCGCATATTTTAGCGGCGCGCCCAGGCCATCATGGCAATGTACAATTTGCAAAAATACTCAAAGAGCAGATTAAAAAACAACAGCAAGATGGCCGTCATTTTGATCTTGCAAAAGACCCACTTTACACCACCACTGACATAGAAAAGATGCTTCCGCACCGCTATCCATTCTTGATGGTGGACAAAATAATGGAAATTCATCCGACATCAATTATTGGGGTCAAGAATATCACCATGAATGAGCCTATTTTTACAGGGCATTTTCCTGGAAATCCTGTTTTCCCTGGAGTATTGCAAATTGAGGCAATGGCTCAGGTTGGTGGGATATATGCCCTATCGCAAGTGGAAGATCCTCATTTGTATTCCACCTACTTTATGAAAATCGATAATGTGCGATTTAAACAAAAAGTGGTTCCCGGAGACACCGTAGTTTTTGAACTTGTTTTGGCTTCTCCCATTCGACGAGGTCTTGTAGAAATGAGTGGAACTGCATATGTGAACGGAAAAATTGTCTCTGAAGCTAGTATGCTCGCACAAATCATTAAAGATAAAACGGAATGATTTCCAACCTCGCCTTCATCTCAACCGATGCGCAAATAGGACAAAACGTGCGCATTGACCCATTTGCTGTAATTCATTCTGATGTAGTGATTGGCAATGGGTGCCATATACATTCTAACGCAGTGCTATATCCCGGAACGCGTCTTGGAGAAGATTGCGATGTTTTTCCAGGTGCGAGTATAGGTGTCATTCCTCAAGATTTAAAATTTGGCAACGAATACACCACCGTAGAAATAGGAAACCACACCAAGATTCGAGAATGTGTTACCATTCATCGAGGTACCAACGACAAACTCAAGACCAGCATTGGTGACAACTGTTTGCTCATGACCTATGTGCACATTGCCCATGATTGTCAAATCGGCAACAATGTCATTTTAGCAAGCTACACAGGTTTATCCGGACATGTCACAATCGATGACTGGGCCATACTTGAGGGCAAGGCTGCCGCTCAACAATTTACCCATATTGGCAAGCACACATTTATTGGAGGTGCTTCATTAATCCGCAAGGATGTGCCACCTTATATCAAAGCAGCAAGAGAGCCGCTCTCATTTGCCGGGGTAAACTCTGTTGGCTTGCGTCGACGTGGCTTTAGCGAAGAACAAGTTCGAGAAATCGAAGATATTTATCGCATTATCTATGTTCAGAATAGCAATGTAACCAAAGGAATCAAAGCGGTGCAAGAATCTATGCCTGCAAGCCCCATACAAACCGAAATTATTGGCTTTTTTCAGAATGCAGAAAATGGCGTAATCCGAGGCATGATATGACACTTCAACGTGCTGCGGAAATTGAATTGCGCATAGAAGATTATGCCTTTGGAGGAAGAGGAATTGCGCGTATACAGACCCAACAAGGGCCCTTTGTGGTATTCGTTGACAATGCTTTTCCTGGGCAACTCGTTCGGGCAAAAATTGAAACAAAACGCAAAACCTTTGCAGAGGCTAAATTACTTGAAGTCATTGAAAGGGCAGAAATAGAAACTATCTCTGAATTTCAAGAAATTTCGGGAGGGCCATACATTCATGTACCTGTTGAGATCCAAGAACAATACAAAAAAACAAGTACCCTTTCTACCTTCCAACGTTTGAGCGGCATACAAGATAGTCAAGAGAAATTCGACACTTTCATTTCTTCTCCAGCGCACTACCATTACCGTAACAAAATGGAATACAGTTTTTCGTGCATAGAACACGATCTGCATTCCAATGAGGAACTTGACGACGCCTTTGCCCTTGGCTTCAAAAGACGTGGAACTTGGTGGAAAGTTGAGAGCCTTAACAAGGCCAGTGGCTTGTTTGACCAAGCATGGGAAAATAAACTCAAGGATCTACGGATCTTTCTGCAAAATACCGGATTAAGCGCCTGGCATCCACCGCAAAAAAAGGGTTTTTTTCGGCATATTGTTGTGCGAAAATCTTTTTTAAATGACCAACTTCTTGTGAATTTAGTAACTTCTCAAGAGGGAATTGAACAATTTAAGATTCAAGAGTTTGCTGACTTTTTAGAGCAACTTCACCCCGGACGCATTGCCGGATTGTGGCATACGATCAATGACAATGTTGCCGATAGAGCAAAAATAGAAAATGGCCATTCCACATTGATATTTGGCCAACCTGTCATTGAAGAAGAACTTGCTGGCCTGCGTTTTCAGATCAGTATGGAAAGTTTCTTTCAAACCAACCCAGCCTGTGCCGAATTGCTATATGCCAAAGCACTAGACTATCTTTTTGAGGATCCTTTTGAATTAGGGGACATTGCCATGGATCTATTCTGTGGAACGGGCACAATTGGTCAACTTATGGCCAAGAGAAACTCATCGGTACGAATCATTGGGGTGGATATCGTAGAAAAAGCCATTGAGGACGCCAAGGAAAATGCAGCAAAAAACAACATCAACAACGTTGAATTTTATGCTGCTGATGTAGGTAAGTTTTTAAGAGAATACCCTGATTTTCAGGGCAAGATAAAGCGCATTATGCTTGATCCGCCAAGGGCGGGTATCGCCCCAAAGACCCTACAGAAAGTTATTTCCTTGGGTGCTCAAAGCATCGTTTATATCAGTTGTAATCCATCAACCCAAGCAAGAGATGCCGCCACCCTCATAGAAGCTGGCTACCAACTAGAGAAATATGCACTTGTTGATCAATTTCCTCATACGGGTCATATTGAATCTATAGCTAAATTTAAAAAAGCATGAATGTTGAGGTGCTGGCTATAGGGGATGAACTGTTGATTGGACAAACAATTAACACCAATGCAGCTTGGATTGGGCAAGAAATGTCTTTGAGAGGATATCAAGTATTGCGTTCCATAGCCATTGAAGACAAACCAGAAGCCATCATTCACGCACTTGAAAATCGATTACCTCAAACTAATTGTGTTATTATCACTGGTGGTTTGGGCCCTACCAAAGACGACCTTACCAAATATACCCTGGCCTCCTATTTTGAGAGTCCTTTGGAAATTCACCAAGCAACCTTAAGTCAAATTGAAACTTTTTTTAAAAGTAGAAATCGGCCCATGTTGGAAGTGAATATTCAACAGGCCGCTTTACCAACCAAGGCCAAAATATTAACCAACAGGCTTGGCACCGCAGCTGGCATGTGGTTTGAACAAAACGATGTAGTTTTCATTTCTCTACCTGGAGTTCCATATGAGATGAAAACAATCATGACCGAAGAAGCCTTTCCCTTGCTAAGTTCACGATTTAAAGGGAAAAATATTTTTCACCAAACCATACTGACCCAAGGCATAGGGGAGTCTTTTTTAGCGGAAAAAATTGCCCACTGGGAAGATCGTGTTCGTGGTGCAGGATTGGGACTAGCTTATTTACCCTCACCGGGAATGGTAAAGTTACGCTTGACCTCCTACCTTGGTACGGAACAAAAAGTTTTAATTTCTAATTTCTTTAAAGAACTGGAGGCTTCTATTCCCGAACATATATACGGCTATAACGATAGCACCCTGGAAGAAGTGCTGGGTAGCGAATTACTATTAAAAAAAGCCACCATCGGCACTGTAGAAAGCTGTACGGCCGGTTTGTTGGCGCAGCGCATTGCAAGCGTCAGTGGCGCTTCTATGTATTATCAAGGCGCTCTACTGACCTACTCCAATGAACTTAAAGTGAATGTTGCTCAAGTGAATCCGGAAACCCTCAAGGAATTTGGTGCAGTAAGCGAACAAGTTGCAAAAGAATTGGCGGCAAATGGCCGAAAAATACTCGGAGTAGATTATTGTTTGTCTACAACAGGCGTTGCGGGGCCAAATGGAGGAACACTCGAGAAACCTGTTGGCCTCATTTGGATAGGCCTTAGCGGGCCAAGAGGGACCATTGCTAAACGTTTTCAATTTGGAGATGAACGCAAGCGCAACCTAGAAATGACAGTGTTAGCTGCCATGAATTGGCTGCGTTACTTCCTTAAAACATGCTAAGCAAATTACATTTTCGGTAACTTTGCTAAATGATAGACAGTGGCTTCTTACCTGTAATGGAACATTTCTACACGCTACAGGGTGAAGGTCATCATAGCGGTAGAGCAGCTTATTTTATTCGTTTGGCCGGCTGTGATGTTGGTTGTGTGTGGTGCGATGTCAAAGAGAGCTGGGAGGCACATCCGCATCAATACATGAGCATTGCGCAAATTCTGGATTCCATAAGACAAACACCAACTGACTTTATTGTAATTACAGGCGGAGAGCCAACGATGCACAACCTAGCCCCTCTTTGTTTGGCCTTACACGAGCGCGGGTATGAAATCGCACTGGAAACTGCTGGTGTACATCCTTTAAAAGGAGAGATAGACTGGTATTGTTTTTCGCCTAAGAAATTCAAAGCTCCCTTGGAAGAAGCGTACTTGCTCGCGAACGAACTCAAGGTAGTTATTGCCCATCCTTCAGATTTTGATTGGGCAGAACAACACGCTGCAAAAGTTGGTACAAGTTGTAAGCTATATCTTCAAACAGAATGGGAAAAACAAGATCGTTTCTTGCCGCTCATCATAGACTATATCAAACGCAACAAAAAATGGAAAATCTCGTTACAAACGCATAAGTATATGCAAATTCCATGAGGTTTTCTTTTTTAATAGTCTTATTCATTTTACTTAATTCTCAAGCCCTCAAAGCGCAGTTTCCTTATTCGACCTCGAGTAAAAAGGCTATTAAATTATTCAATCAAGCACAAAAAGCGCCAAAACTTATCGACCAAAATACTGGTGTGCCGAATTATACAGAAGGTATTCGGCTTTTGGATGCAGCCATAAAAAAAGATAGCCAATTTTGGGAAGCCTTCTTACTTAAAGGAGAGTTTTTGGAATACCAAAGAAAATATGCCGAGGCTGCGAGTTGTTATCAGAGAGCGCTTGAAATAGACCCCTATCACAGTGTGAGCGGCAGTACCCACTTTTATTTATCGGTTTGCTTATTCACGATTGGTGAGTATCAAAAGGCCCTCGAAAACATTGAAATCTTTCTAAAAAATCCGAATGCCAATGAAAAATGGCTTTCAGAAGCCTACCAACTGAAAAATTGTGCAGCCTTCTCAGTTTCTGCAATACAGAACCCTAAGTCCTTTGAACCCCACAATGTTGGGCCTGGCATCAACACCATATTTTCTGAATACTACCCCACCTTGACCGTTGACGGCAATGAGTTGCTTTTTACCAGAAGAATCAGATTTATGAATAATGGTCGTCAAGATGAACAAGAAGACTTCTATATTTCTCAACTTTCAACAGAAAATAGCACTTGGGGGCAAGCCAAACCCATGCCTGAAAATATAAATACTGCTTGGAATGAAGGCGCACCCACTATTTCTGGTGATGGAAAAACGATCATTTTTGTAGCTTGTACTGATCCATCTGGTGTCAATTATGGTGGAAATCGAACAGGAAAAGGTTCTTGTGATTTGTTTATCACAAACAAAATCAATGGCCGTTGGACTACCCCGAAGAATCTACCGGGCGGGGTCAATACAGCCAATTGGGAAACCCAGCCCTCTTTAAGTGCAGATGGTAAAACACTTTATTTCATTCGTGCCGTTCGTTCTAAGGAAGGCAAATCAAATAGTGATATTTACGTATCTCATCTGCAAGAAGATGGCCAGTGGTCGGTGGCCCAAAGACTTCCAAATACCATCAATACCAATGCCAATGAAGAATCGGTTCAAATACATCCGGACGGAAATACGCTATATTTTGCCTCTCGGGGCCATATTGGAATGGGTGGATCTGATTTATTCGTCAGTAAAAAAGATGCAAATGGAAATTGGGGAAAGCCAGTGAATTTAGGATACCCCATCAACACTTGCTTCGATGAAAACTCGCTTTTGGTGTCTGCGCAAGGTAGTATAGCATTTTTTGCTTCGGACAGACAGGGGGGCTACGGTGGTCTAGATATCTATTGGTTTGAATTACCCACTGAAACTCAAGCCCTCCAAACCTTTTATTTCGAAGGAACAGCTTTTGATGCGCTCAGTAAAGATAAATTAGCCGCTCAAATTCAACTTTCAGATCTGAGTTCAGGCAAAATTATATTTGCTGGTTTTACAGATAGTTATGATGGAAAAATAACCCTTCCACTACCCATCGATAAAAGCTATGCTGTGTTGGTGAATCATCCAAGCTATCACCCGTTTTCGTTAAATTTTGACCTTACCCTACAAGAAAACGCCAAAAGCTTTCTTTTAGATATGCCGTTAAATCCACTGCAATCATCAGCTGAAAACGTTTTAAATAATGTGTTTTTTGATCTTGCCATGGCAAGCTTAAGGCCGGAATCTAAAGTAGAACTTCTCAATTTAGCAAACTACCTTCAAAAAAATCCAACAATTCAAATAGAAATTCAGGGCCATACAGATAGCCAAGGAGATCCAAGCAAGAATTTAATATTATCGGCTGCCAGAGCCAAGGCAGTTGAAGATTTTCTCATCTCAGAAGGAATTGACCCCAAACGCCTCAAAAGCAAAGGTTATGGATCGAACCAACCACTCGTTACAGACTCAGCCATTGCACAAATGACTGACCCAAAACAGATACAAGAGGCACATCAAAAAAATCGTCGTACAAGCTATAAAATTCTACCATGATACCGTTTTTAAAACTTCTTCGTTTAAAAAATTTGGCGACCATAACCATCGCAATGCTGGGTGTAGCCTATTTTATTCATGTGCAAAATCCTTATGAAGTAATAGACTTCAATAATTATCATTTTGGACTGCTCATATTTTCAACGCTCTTAATCGCTGCCGCAGGCCATATGATCAATGATTACTTTGATATTAAGGCTGACCGCATCAACAAACCAGAGCATCTTGTATTATCGAAATTTCTGAGCAAGCGCTGGGCTATTTTATTGAATTGGATTTTGAACATCCTTGGTTTATCGATTGCATTTTACTTGTCTTGGCAATATAAGAACCTATTATTTGTAGCCATACATTTACTTAGCATCAACTTTTTATGGTTTTATAGTGCGTATTGGAAAAGAAAATTAATCCTTGGCTCGGTAGTATTGTCTATACTCCCCAGTCTGGTCTTATTTTTATCTTGTTGGTACATACAAGCATGTAATGAGAGTGCCGCTGAGCATTCTCCTTATCATCCAGCAACCTGGAGCACCTACTTAGATTACAGGTTCATCTACTTTGTTGCCATTTGTGCTTTTTTCATTACCCTCAGTAAAGAAATCATCAAAGACATCCACGACATTCCGGGTGATACCATCATCAAAGCAAATACGATCCCAAGAAAAATCGGTAGCCACAAAGCTCAACTGCTATCCTTATTGATTTTGCAGCTGCCCGCTTTATTGTATTTTCTTTTACTCCTGTTTACTGATTTTGCGCTCCCTACGACTTATACCAAAGGAGTTTTAATATTTGTTGGGCTAAGTTTTTTACTAAGCCTCCTATTGCATTTCTTGGTTCCAAATTTCCTGGCCAAAAATATGAAATGGGCACAGAATATTGCCTTATTATTGGGTCTTACCTGTTTATTTTTTTAGAATGAAAATTGTCCTTGGTTCTGCATCTCCCCGCAGAAAAACCCTTCTTGAGGAGCTTGGTTTTAATTTTCGGGTGCTTACTGCTGATATCGATGAATCGTTTGATGCTTCGCTTTCACCTGAAGAAATTGTTTTGGGCATCTGTAGAAAAAAAATGGAAGCACTTTGGCCTCTACTGCAAGCCGATGAAAAACTTATTTGTGCAGACACCATTGTTTACCTCAATGGCAAAGTTTTAGGTAAGCCTCACTCTAAGGCCGCAGCCATTGAAATGCTGCAGTTACTTTCAGGACAAACCCATGAGGTATATACAGGAGTTTGTATCAAGGATCAACAAGGTTTGCATCAGCTTGTAGACTGCACTTCAGTACGGTTTCAAGAATTGCGCCTCGAAGACATCTTGCATTATGTTGAAACACAACAAGCGATGGATAAGGCTGGTGCCTACGGTATCCAAGATTGGATTGGCCACATTGGAGTCATTGAGATCAAAGGCTCCTATACCAATGTCATGGGCCTGCCGACTCAAAGACTTTTCCCTTTTCTGCAATAATTAAAGGTCAAAAAAAAACCGCTTGTTGAGCGGTTTTTTTTTAAATTTCAATGATCGCCTTTAGTACTTAACGCTAAATTCTACACGGCGATTTTTTGCGTCTTTGACTTCTTGATCGTCATCTTCGACAATTTCTTTACAAGGAACCGAATCAGACTTATGTGTTTTGATGAGTCGTTGCTCAGCAATTCCATTTTTCACTAAATACTTCACAACCATTGCCACACGCTTTCTGTCCATATCTTGGTAATCTTCGTTTTCCTCGCCTGCTTTGATCTCCAGCCCATCGTTGTGGCCGATGATCTCCAACTTCATGCTTGGGTCGGCATTCATTTCCTCTATGATAAAATCAATATTCGTGATGGCACTTTCTGAAAGTGATGCCTTACCTGCCCTAAAATAGATGGTTTGTGCGGCAATTTGCAACTCAACAGACATTTTATCATTGATTTCTGGAGTTTTATCATACACCAAGGTACTGAACTGATCTTCAATTTTAGGAGGTTTGGCATTAAAACAAGCACATTCTGTTGGGCTGTCCACAAGGCGTACAATGATATTATCAACGTAATAATAAGCATGTGTTAAGGGATCAGCCTCAGCATCTTTTGGTTTTTTCACTGCCTGAAACTGTGTATTTTCGTTGCGGTCAAAATTTCCAATAGTCAGGTAGCGTTCATCTCCTTTGGCAGTATAGGTATTGCATACTTTTTCCCAACCAAAAAAACCATTATAAATTTTATTGAGCTGAGCCTTCATTACGTGATCTCCTGACATATAAATGGCTCCGGGCTCTCCGTTAGCTGGCATATCTTTAGAGAAATATACACCGAGGTTATTGTTGGCAAATTTTGAGGATTCACTGAGTGAAACAGCGTATTCAACACAATAAGTAAGTCCTTTTTTCAATGTTACTTGTTCCTTACCTTGCATTAGTTGAATGGTAATGTAAGAGCGCTCCCCTGCTTGCTTGCCTGGGCGATAAGTAACTATTCCGGCATATACATTGCCACCATTTTCTGTCGTTGGTTCTTCAGCCCCATATACATTGGTTGGAACGCCGATATCTCCACTTGCATTTTTGGTGAAAAGATCTGCTTGCAATTCAGTTGGTGAACTTATACCCTTTCCTGCTTCTGCAATACCTCCCAATTCTGAGAGATCTTCAGAGGCACCTTCAAAAGTGACGTTGATGATTTCTTTTTCATTGGTTTTCTTTCCCTTTTGGGCTTGGGCACTTAGAGTGAGTGTAAGCGCTGAAAAAGCTATTAGCAAATTACGCATTGTCAAAGTTTGAAATTTCATAGTTTTTAACGGTATTGATGAACACTTTGACCTTTTCAGGGTCAATATCAGGATATACTCCGTGTCCCAAATTTACAATATGTCTTTGACTTTTAAAGGATTTAAGCATTTTTTTGGTCTCATTTTCAATCAAATCTGTGCTGCCATAGAGTACACACGGATCTAAGTTTCCCTGTAAAGTCTTATTTTCAAGAACCAAACTTCGTGCCAAAGGAACAGACATATTCCAGTCTAGTCCAATCGTTGTGCACGACAATTCACCAATCTCGGGCAATGACGCTACCGCACCTTTAGAAAACACCGTAAGGAGTGTATTTGGTAAGGCTTGGCAAATTTGCTCAATGTAGTGCAGTCCAAATTCTACGTATTGATCATGACCAAGGATACCTGCCCAAGAGTCAAATAATTGCAATGCGTCGGCACCAGCGGCCAATTGCCCTTTTAAATAGTCAATAGTTACATCGGTTATGCGCTGCAGTAAGCGATGCGCAAGTGCTGGTTGAGTGTAAAGTAATTTTCTAGATTCGCTAAAAGTCTTGGACCCTTTTCCTTCAACCATATAACAAAGAATGGTCCAAGGGGCGCCTGCAAATCCAATTAAAGGAACACGACCGTTCAATGCTGTCTTGGTTTGTTTTAAGGCCTCAAAAACATACCACAAACGATCTTGAACATCAATATGATCATCTAGTAAAGCAAATTGTTCTTGGCTACGAATAGTGTTTTCAAACCAAGGGCCCTTTTGTTCAATCATTTGATAGGGCAAGCCCATAGCCTCAGGAACCACAAGTATGTCTGAAAAAATTATTGCCGCATCAACATCTAATAAATCTACTGGCTGTACGGTAACTTCAGTAGCAAATGCGGGTGTTTCAACCAACTCTTTAAAACCTGAGAGTTTTGAGCGCACCGCTCTATATTCGGGCAAAATTCGGCCTGCCTGACGCATCAGCCAAACCGGATAACGCTCAATGGAATCGCCTCTGTGGGCACGTAAAAATAAATCGTTCTGAATCATTAGTACAAAGGTAAGGATTTACCATTGAATTTGGCATTTACCCACCTGACCAAGATAAGTATTTGTCTTGCTGAAATGCTTGTTCCCGAAAAAACCTCGATAGGCAGAAAGCGGCGAAGGATGCGCTGAACTCAGTACCAAATGTTTGTCTGAATCAATGATTGCTTTGAGTTGTTGCGCTTTTGCGCCCCAAAGTAGAAAAACTACTTGTGATTTTTCCTTACTGATCTTTTTAATAACGGCACTAGTGAAATGCTCCCAGCCCAAATCATGATGACTACCCGGCCGCCCTTCTTCAACCGTTAAGACAGTATTAAGTAACAAAACTCCCTGCTTTGCCCAAGGTGTCAAATCACCATTGATCAGTGGCTTAAGACCCAAGTCTGACACCCTTTCCTTATCAATATTTTGTAAACTTTTGGGCAGTGGCCAAACACTGGGCTCAACCGAGAAAGACAAACCATGGGCATGACCTCTCGTTGGATACGGATCTTGCCCTAGGATCACAACCTTTAAATCAAGTGGATCACAGAGCTCAAAAGCCCTAAAAACTTGATCTTGGGTTGGAAAAACCTTGTCTGGAGCCGATAGATAGGCATTAAGGACGCGATTAGTCAATTCCTTGAAAGAAGTTGAACTGAGCTCTTTGGATAAAAATGCCCTCCATTCCAAAGGCAGTCTTTGTATCATTTTAAGTCAATGAGAGCTACCCACAAAGAAATTTTAGATCCGTCCATTCGAGGCCAAATTGGACGAATTCTGCCATCATAAGCAGCAATACCTAGGTAATCTCCGAAGAATACTTTTGGGTTTGGCATAAAAGGACGCATTGAAATGCGCTTTTCAGAAAAGCTTTCACCGCCATCTGTACTAGTGGCCCAAACCACATCCGTTCGATTATTTTTAAAACGGCGTCTGTCATAATATACCAAATGCAGATCTCCACGGACCGGATCTATGGTCATTGCACTTAAAAATTGGTGGGTTTTTGTACTGTCTTGATTGACACGAATTGCATTGGACCAATTTTGGCCATTATCAGTAGATTTCATGAGCCAAATATCGGTGTCGTCTATGCCGTTGCGCTGATCAGACCAATTTAAATATAAGGTGCCATGTTGCGGACCGCCACTCAAATCGGACATTAGAAAAGGAAGGCCATTGCTGCGGTATATTCCTGGAATTTTCAAATCCCAGCCACCAACTTGATTCATAAGTTGCCGTTCTTCGGGCAGCCAAGTTGCGCCTTGGTCTTTGGATTGTTGTAAAACAAGCCCCCTTAAACCAGTCCATACGACAAAGATTTGACCATCGGCGCCAATGGCCGGTACTGCTCCCTCTACAGTGTTGTCTCCATCTTGGCAATCTCCTGCGAATTTAGAAATACGCACCGGTGTGCTCCACGAATATCCGCGATCGACAGATTTAGAAAATACAATAATAGAACTATCCTTAGGGTCAGCAGAATCATAGGCATCAAATTGTGTCCAGGTCATGTATAAAACATTGGTCTTTGGATCGATGACAACCCAATGCTTGTCTTGGACCTTTGTTCCATTTGGTGCAGGAAACGATCCCTTTGAAAACCTTGCAGGATCATCGGCAATTTGGCATACAATTCTATCGAGATGGCTTCCTTTATCGTAGTCGCTGAGATGAAAATAATACAAACGTCCGTAGGAGTCGTATTGCAAAACTGGGTCGCCATAAACGCCATAAGGACTGTTGAGTGCACTACTTTGCCAGGTATATCCACCATCGGAAGAAAAATGAAAGCCCTTGAGTACTGTACCAGCAGAAATCTCGTTTGGATTTTTGGGGTTGATGGCAATAGATGGCTCGCACTCGTTGAAGGGATAAGCGGACTCAACGGGCGGGATTTGTATATTTTGAAAAGTTTGCGAAAAAATTATGCTACTGCATAAATTAACGCAACCAATAAAGAAGATATGGCGCATTGGCATCTTTGATTTGAAGTGAATATTGAGGTTTTACCCAGGTTTTGTAAGCGCATTTTACAGTAAATACTTTGGCATCTCGAGCAACCAATAATTCAATACTCGATCCCGGGTTCATGGCATTGTATTTATTCTCCAGTGCGGTTTTATCGGCGCGAAACCCATCGCAAGCCAAAATTTCATCTCCTGCACTGATGCCTGCATCCTCGGCTGCCGAGCCACTTCTTACGTATCTGACTTTTACGATTTCTCCGTCCTCTAAGGCCAAGCCAAAATTGGTTAGAGCTGCTGAATTGTCTATAACTTGCATTCCCATGGGTTCAAAATATTGCTTGTATGGGATGATTTGAGTGCCGTTGACATAAGATTCAAAGAACGCATCTAAGTCTTCGCCACAATAGTGCTCCAGTTCATCTAAAAATTCTACTTCGGTGAATCCACGTTGCAAGCCTAGGGCATATTTATTGTAGAGTAGTTGCATAAATCCATCTAACCCTTGCTTTCCTTTTGATTTTTGAATTAAATAAGCATCTAGCACCGCTCCAAGCACCGCACCGCGAGAGTAATAGGTCATGGTAGTATTACTCGAATTTTCATTCGGGCGATAAGCCTTGATCCAAGCATCAAAACTAGCATGAGCCACAGGTTGTATGCGCGAGCCAGGTGTGCCTTCAACGTAATTAATTTGAGATTGCAATTTATTGATGAATTCTTGCTTGGTGTAAAAACCTGCGCGTAAGAGTACTAGTTCATCGTAGTAGGATGTGATGCCCTCCATTACCCAAAGTAAAGAGGTGTAGCACTCTTGATCATAATTGAAGGGCCCCAATTCTATGGGTCTAATGCGTTTGACATTCCAAAGATGGAAATACTCATGGGCCACCAAATTGATAAAACCTAGGTAATTGCCTGCGGTGTAAGACCACCTGCTGACACTCAAAACACAAGAATTCATATGTTCTAGGCCACCTTGACCGTTTTCAACATTGTGTACAATAAAAAGATAGTCTTGATTGGGATTGTTTCCAAAAACGGCTGTTTCTGCCTCAACCACCTTGGCCATGTCACGCTGTAAATCAGGTATGTTATAATTTGCTTCTCCATACATTGCCACACGATGGCGTATACCTGCGGCAATAAAAGTAAATTCTTTTTGATTGCCAATTTCAATGGGGCAATCTACTAATTGATCATAATCTTTAAATGTAAAAAGTTGGTCTGTTGGATCTGATTTAAAATCAGCCGAAACTAACGCAGTGCTTATTTTATGGAAACTTGTATATGGATGTACATGTAAAATGCCCCGGTCATTTTTTGTCTCTTCGGTATACATAAATACTCCCGCACCCGCCACAAACCCATGAGTTTGGTCAAGGTAAGGTGTTCTAACAGAAAGTTCAAAGGCGTATACTTCGTAATAAACGGTAAAGGATGCCCTGCCTTCGCATTGAACTTCCCAGCAATTTTTAGTTTTTTTCTTCACCGCAAGTTGCTTTCCATTGCTATCAATGGCCTTTACTTGGTTGATATTTTTAGAAAATTCCCGAACTAGATATGACCCTGGCGTCCAGACCGGCAACTTGAACTCCTGCACACTTTGTGTATTCTCAGCAACTTCGATTTTTACAGCGAAGTAATGTGAGTTAGGCTGAGGCATCGAAAGATGGTAAGTAAGTTTGCTGGCCTGAGATATATGAGGCAGACATGCAAATAATAAAAGTATTGAAATGAATTTCATAGGATTAGATGTATTTTGGGTTAGATGGCTAGCTTTGATTTTAAATGGATTTTATGCTAATTATTCTTTAATGCGAATTTTTGCGGCATCACCTTTGGCACTCCGCACGAGATCCTCCACTGGGTCTGTACCATTTCGAAGTACCACCGCCATTCGGCGGTAAGGTCTGGTGCTTGGTTTTCCAAATATGCGCACCTCGGCTTTGGGGTCAGTTAATACCAAATCAAGACCTTCATAAATGGGTGCTTTGGCTGATTCAGATTGAGCCAATACAACTGCACTTGCGCCGTTTTGAACTTGTGTAATAGTTGGAATGGGCATTCCTAAAATGGCGCGAGCATGCAGCTCAAACTCATTGAGATTCTGTGTGCCGGCAAGTGTGACCATTCCTGTGTCGTGTGGCCGCGGTGACAATTCAGAGAAATAAGCTCCATCCTGGGTTATAAAGAACTCAACTCCCCAAATTCCAGCACCACCAAGTGCGGCAGTTACCTTTGCTGCCATTTCTTGGGCCTCTGCCAAGTGATTTGGATCCATGGGCATAGGTTGCCAGCTTTCTTGGTAATCGCCACGTTCTTGACGATGACCGATTGGGGCACAAAACAAGGTTGGTCCGTTTTTCTGTGTAACGGTAAGGAGTGTAATTTCGTAGTCAAAACTGATAAAACCCTCCACAATAATTTCTTTTAGATCTCCTCTGGAACCTTCCATTGCATAGGACCAAGCCTTTTCAATATCAGCCTCAGTCCTTATCACAGACTGGCCTTTGCCCGAGCTCGACATCAGGGGTTTTACCACGCATGGCAAACCACAAAAAGCCACCCCTTGGCGCAGTTCTTCCATAGATTTGGCATAGCGATAAGGTGCAGTGCGCACTCCTACTTCTATAGCTGCCAAGTCTCTGATGGCTTTTCTGTTCATGGTGAAATTTGCAGCCTTCGCGCTAGGTACCACCGCAATTCCTTGCTTTTCGTAGTTATAAAATTGCTCGGTACGAATGGCTTCGATCTCGGGAACAATTATTGTTGGTTGATGCTTCGCTACCACTCCATCAAGGGCGCTTGCATCTAACATATCAATGACTTCAAAGTGGTCTGCGACTTGCATGGCAGGAGCACCAGGATAATTATCCACAGCAATAACAGTTTGTCCGTAGCGCTTGGCAGCAATGACAAACTCTTTTCCGAGTTCACCCGAACCGAGGAGGAGTATTTTATGATTCATAAAGCAAATTTAAGCCAAAAGGAAAGAAATTCTTATTTTTGAAACTATTGATGAGCACGATACAAACAGAAATCGAAAAATTTGATCCCATTTTTCTTCGAGAAATGACAGATGTCAACCTGATGAATCGCATCGATACCAAATTTGCCTTCCGTCAAGACGACTTATTGCGCTTTCTACCCATATTGTCTGAAAACTATAGATCGCTCAAAGTGGAAGGCACAATGCTTCCCCATTACGAGAGTTTATATTTCGACGATGAGACCTTCTCCTTTTTCCACGATCATCATAATGGTAAGGCCGATCGATTTAAAGTGCGCATACGTAAGTACGTTGAATCCAACATTCACTTTCTTGAAATCAAACATAAAATAAAAGGCAGAACCGACAAGCGTCGCATTCTTACCAATGATTTCAATGAACTTCAAGATGAAAAGGAACGCGATTTTTTGCGTCGTCAACTCAATAGCGATGCCAATTTAAAACCTACGATGTGGAATTCATTTCAACGCATAACGCTCGTTTCTAAGCACAGTAAGGAAAGACTCACACTTGATTTCAATATTCAGTTTCACATGGGTGAAACTAGAAGGGATTTCAAGCAACTCGTCATCGCCGAACTCAAACAGGAATCCTTGAATCGCAACTCTCCGTTCTATCAACTCATGAAAAAAGAGCAGATCAGACCCTATCGCTTATCTAAATATTGCATTGGAAGTGTTGAAATTTATGGAGAAGAAAGCCTTAAATTTAATCGCTTCAAGAAAAAACTTTTATTTCTAAACAAGATCAACCATGCTAAATAACTTACTCCTCTTTTTGCCACTCAAAAAAATAATTTCTCCCAATACAATTACGTGGTTTAGCGAAGATTTTTACGGACTTCTCATCCGCTTAGGCATTAATCTTTTCTTTTTGACAATACTAATTCGCGTGCTGTATTACTCCAAGACAAAGCGAAAAGATTATTTATTTACTTATTACCTCATAGGTACCATTACTTTTTTCTTGTGTTTTGGACTCATGCAAATGGACATTGATACCGGTATGGGGCTTGGCTTATTTGCCATTTTTGGAATCATTCGATACAGAACCGATGCCATTGAAATCAAAGAGATGACCTACCTTTTTATGGTAATTGGAGTGAGTGTCATCAACGCACTGGCCTCCAATGACCTGAGTATTTCAGAGGTTGGGGTCATCAACATTTCTATTATTTTACTCACCTTTTTGCTAGAAAATATCTGGTTGATGAAGCATGAAACTCGCAAAACAATTAATTACGAGCGCATTGATTTGATCAAACCGGAAAACTATGAGCTTTTACGAGCTGATTTAGAGAAAAGAACCGGATTGTCAATCAATCGTGTTGAGGTGGGTAAAATTGACTTTTTAAATGATACTGCCATGGTGCGTATATTTTATTATGCCGATGATCAGGCCTTCTCTGACTACCACCAAAATTAAATGACAAAAATTGCGCTGTATCCAATTTCAGTAATCTATGGCCTTATAATTTGGCTGCGCAATCGTTTTTTTGATTGGGGTGTTTTTACCTCCCAACCCATTCCGGGGAAATCTATTTGCGTTGGTAATCTTTCGGTTGGAGGCACAGGAAAGTCTCCTCACATTGGTTATTTGATCTCTACACTTTCAAAAACTCATCAAATTCAAGTGCTCAGCCGAGGCTATGGTCGCCAAACCAAAGGTTTGTTGGCCGTTGATCACCTTTCAAACCCAAAAACCGTTGGCGACGAACCGATAATGCTCTATAATGAGTATGCAAAGCAGGCGCATTTTGTGGTCTGCGAAAAACGACGTTTGGGCGTCAAATACCTCAAAGCAAAGCATCAAGATGCGATCATTCTACTAGACGATGCCTACCAGCACCGATGGGTAAAAGCAGGCCTTCAAATTGTATTGACCACTTATCAGCATCCATTCTGGCAAGACCAATTTTTACCTCTTGGAAAATTACGAGAGTCCGCAACCGAAATAAGAAGAGCAGATGCCATTGTTATTACAAAGTGTCCGGCATTTGAAACCTTTGACCCTCAACGTATAAAAAAAGAACTCGCTCATCTGAATAAACCCATCTTCTTTTCAAGGTATCAATACAAACCGCTTCATCCTCTCACCTCAAGTATTGAAAAAATTGATCGTGTGCTTTTGATCAGTGCTATTGCCGACCCAGCACAAATACAAGAGAGTTTTCCAAAAGATTACCAAATTTCTCATAAAATTTTCGAAGATCATCATCCATTCAGCCGTGCAGATATCTCAGAAATTCACCAATTTTTTGATACCTTTGCAAATGAAAATACCGTACTTGTAACGACCAGTAAAGACTGGGTGAAAATTAATCTTTTACTCAATGAAACGGAAAGAAAAAAATACCCGTGGTATTTAATCACCTTTACGTTAGAATGGTACGAGCAAGAAACTTTTAACCAATTCATCAGCAACTATGTTGACACAAATTAAAGAAAGTACCGCATACATCCAAAGCAGAACCAAGGTTCAGCCAACGATTGGGATAATTCTTGGAACAGGTCTTGGAGGCCTTGTAAAGGAAATTGATATCATCGATGAGATCAATTATCAAGATATACCACATTTTCCGGTTTCTACCGTAGAGAGCCATTCAGGTAAGTTAATTTTTGGAACCATTGGAGGCAAACAGGTAGTTGCTATGCAAGGCCGCTTTCACTTCTATGAAGGTTACACCTTGCAACAAGTTACTTTTCCGGTGCGTGTAATGAAACTCTTGGGAATTGAAAAATTATTTGTGAGTAATGCTTCCGGCGGCGTCAATCCTGACTTTGAAGTTGGTGAAATTATGATCATGAACGATCACATCAACTTATTTCCCGGCAACCCACTTATTGGTAAAAACATCGATGAATTAGGCCCCAGATTCCCAGATATGAGTGATCCTTATGATCAAGAGTTGATAGATAAAGCTTGCGATATAGCTCAGAAATTAGGGATTCGAGTGTCTGTGGGTTGTTATGCTGGCCTTACCGGACCTACCCTCGAGACCCCTTCGGAATACAAATACGTTCGTATTATTGGGGCTGATGCAGTTGGTATGTCTACTGTACCCGAAGTAATTGTAGCTCGACACATGAGCATTCCATGTTTTGCAATCTCTATCATTACTGACTTAGGAGTTCCGGGCAAAATTAAAAAAGTCAGTGTCCAAGACGTCATTGATGTGGCGAGCCGACAAGAGCCCAAAATGACGCAAATCATCAAAGAACTCATTTCAAGTATTTAAGTATATAAAATGGAAGAGTCGATTCGATCGCGCTATGAAGTGGTTATAGGACTTGAAGTTCATGCCCAATTGCTTACCCAAACCAAGGCATATTCTTCAGACCTCAACGCCTATGGAGCTGCGCCTAATACAAATGTGAGTGCTATTACCCTTGGGCACCCAGGCACCTTACCAGTCATGAACCAAAAAACGATTGACTACGCAATTCGCTTGGGCCTAGCCTGTGGCTGTCAAATTGCTACGCATCAGCATTTTGCAAGAAAAAACTACTTCTACCCTGACCTTCCAAAAGGATACCAAATTACGCAAGATACAACCCCCATTTGTACTGGCGGACAAATTCTTATCCGTAAAGAAGATGGTCAACAAAAATCTATTGGCCTGACGCGAATTCACATGGAAGAAGATGCAGGTAAAAGCATCCACGATGTAGATGTGTATGATACGCTCGTGGATCTCAATAGAGCAGGCACACCGCTGCTAGAAATTGTTACCGAACCAGACCTGCGCTCCTCTTCTGAAGCTTATAACTACCTCACCGAGGTAAGAAAATTATTACGCTATCTGGATATCTGCGATGGCAACATGGAGGAAGGATCCATGCGCTGTGATGCCAATGTTTCGGTGCGCTTGATCGGATCCAAAGAATTCGGCACAAAAGTGGAGGTTAAGAATATGAACTCTATTCGGAATGTGCAGCGCGCCATCGAGTTTGAAGTGAACCGCCAAATCGAAGCCCTCGAAAGCGGAGAAAAGCTGCGTCAAGAAACAAGGGCCTTTGATGCGCTCAAAGGCATTACAATTGCAATGCGCTCCAAGGAAGCAGCCAATGATTACCGTTATTTTCCAGAACCCGACTTACCACCAATTTATGTAAGCCGAGGGCATATTGCAACAGTGGCAGAGCAAATGCCCGCCTTGCCCAATGCACTCTTTGAACGCTACACCAAAACATACGGCCTTAGCGATTATGATGCATATAATATTACCGACCAAAAAGGCATTGCACTCTATTATGAGGCCCTAATTGGTCACACAAAGAATTACAAAGCAGCCGCCAATTGGCTCATGGGCGAAATTAAATCTTACCTGAATGAACTAGGTATGGACATAGGCGAATTTCCAATTGCCCCAGAGCGTATTGCAGCACTCATTGAGCTCATCGACCAAGGGAAGGTTTCGAATTCCATTGCGGCACAACGCATCTTTCCAGCCCTTTTTGAATCCGAGCAAAATCCACTTGAAATTGCCGAGTCACTCAATTTGATACAAAGCTCAGACAGCGATGTAATAGAAGGATTTATCGAAGAGGTAATCAAACTCAATCCAAATGAGGTGGCACGTTATAAAAATGGAGAAAAGCAACTCATCGGGTTTTTCATGGGTCAACTCATGAAAGTATCAGCTGGTAAAGCTGATCCAAAGGCTTCCAACTCTCTACTCAGACAAAAATTAGAAGCCTAATGAAGCAATCTTGGACACGCCGCCAAATTACCCTTGTGGTAATACTCCTTACAAGCATTATTGCAATCATCTGGTGGGTTTCAAGAAGTGAATTAGAAGCTAATGGTCTGCAACCAAACATTACTCTAACTGGAAAAATAAAAGGTGCTGGGGGGCTGCTCCTTTATTTGGAGGCACCTAGTGATCGAGGCACTATATCAATTGCCCAAACGGAAATAAATGAGGATGGCTCCTTTGAATTACCTGCTCATATTCCTGGACTAGGTATATTCAATTTAAGACTCTCAGACTTAAACGGTAGTATGCTTTGGTTGCCGCTTGAGCCAAAAGACAATTTGAAAATTAAAGCCAACCTGCGCACTTTTGCGAGCAAACCAAAAATAAGTGGTGTGTCTTGGGCTAGTGCCTATGCAGCACTCATGCAAGCCACCGAGCGTTTTGAATCAATCCAAGTGAAGTTACAAGCAGCTGGAAATTCTACCGATGAGCAGGCCATTACAGACGCCTACAATAAAGCCAAAAACGAATACGAATCTTTTTGTACAAGCACCATCCTCAAGGATCTTAAAAGCCCACTGAACATCTTGCTGAGTATGAATCTTTTACCTACAACTGGTTTTGAAGATTGGAACGTAGATCACCTGCTTACCTTAGAAAAATTGAGCGCCGCTTATGCAACATATTATGCCGGGCAACCTGCAAGTAACAATATGCAAGGGCAATTTCAGCAGATTGAAGATGCCTACTTTGCCTACACCCAAACGATCAATGGCAGCATGACCGCCCCAGAAATTTCCTTACCAGATCCACTTGGAGAAACGCACAATTTGAGTGCTTTGAAAGGAAAGTATGTACTGATAGATTTTTGGGCCTCTTGGTGTGGGCCATGTAAGAGTGAAATGCCTAATGTGATTGCCTTATATAATAAGTACAAGACTAAAGGATTTGCCGTTTTCAGTGTATCGCTAGACGACAATCAAGCAAAATGGCAAGCTGCAATTTCTTCTTGGGGAATGACATGGCCAGACCATGTCAGTGACCTAAAAGGCTGGAATTCTACCATGCCAAACCTTTATCATTTCGACGGAATTCCTTATACGGTTCTTTTGAATCCCGAAGGGAAAATTATTGGAACAAATCTTCGTGGCAAAAAATTACAGGATAAACTTGCATCAATTTTCGAATGAAAAAACTCATATTCTTCCTTGGCCTCCTGCCTTTTCTGATCGGTGCGCAAATGCAACCATTTCACTTGAGTGGACAAATATTTGGCAGCAATCAAGACACCATTTATTTGTCACAACAATTTGGCAATACTTACAATAACTATGCGGCAGTACCTTTTGGACCCAATGGCACCTTTGAGTTTACGGGTCAACTTCCAGGTCCAGATTATTATTTGTTGCGTTTTGGTCCAAATAACTTACATGTAGTTATTCGCGATACAAGCCATATTAAAATTTATGGCGACGGTCGCAATTTGGCCCAGCACCTCAATTTTGTCAATTCCGAAGAATCGCGCCAAATGCATGAATATGTTGTACTGACCTCTAATTGGCGGATCAAGGCAGATTCTGCACTCAGCGCAATCAAAGCAGATCCAACTCAAGAAGCACGCATCAATGCATACATGACCCAAGCTTTTGGACAATATCAAACTGCTCTTCAAAGTTTTGTAGGTATGTATTCCAACTCTGCAGCATTGATCTTGCCGCTCAGCGGAATTCAAATTGACAATGATTTTGAAAGTTATGAAAAGTTAATTGTTCCGCTACAGCAGAGTTTTCCACAAAGCTCGATTGTGCAAGGGTTGTATCAAAACTATATTGCCAAAAAAGAACAAATTGATGCTGCAAATCCATTTGCACGAGGAAAGTTGGTGCCCGATTTTGAAGAATTACGCACTGATGGAAAAAAGAAAATGAAGCTTTCAGAGCTGCAAGGACAGGTCGTGCTGCTAGATTTTTGGGCCTCTTGGTGTGGTCCTTGCCGGGCGGAAAATCCAAATGTTGTTAGAGCTTATCAAAAATATAAAGATGCTGGCTTTACTATCATGAGTGTTTCACTCGATTCAAACAAAGATAAGTGGCTAGCTGCTATTGCCAACGATCAACTCTCTTGGCCCAACCATGTGAGTGACCTTGGCGGGTGGAACAGTAAAGTTGCCAAGCTCTATGGTGTACAATCTATACCATTTACTGTATTATTAGATAAGGAAGGTAGAGTAATTGCAACCAACCTAAGAGGTGCAGCACTCGAACAAACGCTAGAGCAAATATTTGGCTTCTAAATGAACGCTCAAAAGAAATATCACTATTTTGTTTCAGATCTTCATCTGGGGGCTCCAAATGCAAAACAAAGCCGTGAACGTGAATTAGCTTTCGTTGCGTGGCTAGACCACATACAGAATTCAGCTGAAGCAATTTACCTTTTGGGCGACATCTTCGACTTCTGGTTTGAGTATAAGACAGTAATCCCGAAAGGATATACGAGGCTTTTTGGCAAACTTGCAGCCTTGACAGACCAAGGAATTGAACTGCATTTTTTCAAAGGAAATCACGATATGTGGGTGAAAGATTATTTTGAGCAAGAATTGGCCATGACGATTCACAGCCATCACCTTTCATTGAAAATAGATAACAAACTGCTTTACCTACATCATGGAGACGGCCTAGGCCCCGGAGACTACAAGTATAAATTGATCAAATTCATTTTCAGAAGCCCTCTTTGCCAATGGATGTTTGCTAGGTTACACCCTAATTTTGGTATAGGGTTGGCTTCTTTACTTTCGCTAAGGAGTCGTGCGAAAGGTGGTAAAAAAGATGCCGTCTACAACGGACCCAATCATGAATGGCTTTATGAGTATGCCCAGACAAAGCATGAGCAGGATCCTCATGATTATTTTATTTTTGGTCATCGTCACTTGCCACTATTCTTACCATCTGAGCAAACCACCTATATCAATTTAGGAGATTGGCTCCAATACCAGACTTTTGGACGCTTTGATGGGCAAAGTGTTGAGCTACTCCAATGGCATCAAAACGAGGTCAGGACCTACAATGGAAACTAAGATAATTGGATCGTGGTCAAATGTCCACCTGGATGCTTTACCAAAAATAGCTGAGAAAATCTGGGCTCTTCTTCCCCAACCTTGTCTTATCGGGCTAGAAGCCCAAATGGGCAGTGGTAAGACTACGCTAGTTGGTGCCCTTTTGAAAGCTGCGGCAATTGATCAATTTGAAGGTTCACCAACCTTTGCAATAGTGCAACCATATCAATCCATGACGAAGGGTAAAATCTTCCATTTAGATTGTTATAGAATTTCAGAACCAACTGATATTCAGAACATAGGTCTAGAAGAACTCCTAGATGAAAATGCCTATTTTTTCATAGAATGGCCTCAAAATATTGCTTCAATTCTTCCAAAAGCCCACTTTTGGCTGTATATTCGTTCTAATTCCGACCAAAGTCGGGAAATCACGCTTTGCCATGACAACTGATCCGCATTTACTCAAAACCCTGATCCAACAAGGCGCTCTCATGCCTAAAGAAGATTTACTTGAAGTTGGATATAAAAAAGGGAAACTTTTGATTGGAATACCCAAAGAAACCTCGTTTCAAGAACGGCGCGTGGCACTTGTACCTGAGGCGGTTGGGCTTTTAGTAGCCAATGGACACGAGGTTAGAATCGAGAGCAATGCAGGCGAAGCTGCCCATTTTTCTGACAACGAGTACAGCGAAGCGGGTGCACAAGTGCTTGCAGACAAGCAGGGTGTTTATCAATGTGATATCATATTAAAGGTTGCACCTCCATCTGAGCAGGAAATTGCATTAATGCCCGGAAATCAAACCTTTATTTCAGCTCTTCAACTCGCTACCCAGCCAAAAGAAATTTTACAGCAATTGAGTCAAAAGAAAATCACAGCTATTGCCTGGGATTATATCCGAGATGAAGAAGGTGTGTTTTCTATTGTACGCACTATGAGTGAAATTGCGGGGACTACCTCAATTTTAGTTGCAGCAGAACATCTTTCGTCATTCTCATCCGGAAAGGGGCTAATGCTCGGTGGAATTGCGGGGGTACAACCCACAGAAATTGTGGTAATTGGTGCTGGAACGGTTGGCGAATTTGCCACAAGAGCAGCCCTTGGCTTAGGTGCCTCGGTTAAAATTTTTGATAACTCCCTGTCTAGGCTGCGCCGCTTACAAAACGACATCGGTCAACGCGTTTATACATCGATTTTACAACCCAAGGTATTGGCCAAAGCAATTCGTCGGGCCGATGTAGTTATTGGTGCATTGCGCTCTACCATAGGGAGAACTCCTTGTGTTGTAACCGAGGAAATGATTGCCAACATGAAGCCAGGCTCAATCGTTTTAGATGTAAGTATTGATCAAGGAGGGTGTTTTGAAACCTCACGCATTACCAACCACAGCCAACCTACTTTTATCAAACACGATGTAACGCACTATTGCGTTCCAAACATTGCATCGCGGGTTTCAAGAACAGCATCGTTTGCACTGTCCAATACGCTTTCCCCCCTCCTCCTAGAAATGGGTGAACGTGGCGGAACAGCTGAGTTGATACGTACACACAAAGGTTTTCGAAACGGGGTGTATATATTCAGAGGTGTCCTAACTAATGAAGTTTTGGGCAAAGTCTTTGACTTGCAATATAAAGACATACATCTGTTGCTCCCAGGTATCTGATGTCTTTACTAGTTGCTCTTGACCTACCAAAAGCACCGCTGAAGCTAAGTAGCAAGGCAGGCAGAATTTATGTGCAATGTTTATTGCGTCGCAAACCCATTTTACTCACCCAAGAAGAATGGGTGCGTCAACACCTTATCTCCTTCTTGCATTATCAACAGGGTTTTCCTTTGGAAAAAATGGCCATTGAAAAAGAAATTCAATATGATGGTTTCAAACGGCGCTGGGATTTAGTTATTTATGACGAAAAATTTCAAGCACAAATTCTTTTGGAATGCAAAGCCCCTCAAATCAAACTCTCCCATGAAGTATTCATTCAAATAGCCACCTATCAGTCCAAAATTCAAGCTCCCTATCTGATTTTAAGTAATGGATTGGTGCACCTGATCTACGAGGTTGATTTTTCAAAAAAAACCTTGAAAAAATGTCTTTCCTTTCCGGTATTTGAAGGCAAATAATGCTCAGTTTTGAATAAAATTCAATTCTCCTGAACGCATCCGTTTGTATTGTTGGGACAAATAAGCCAATTGAATTCGAAATAAATCCATAGCAGCTTCTGTTTCAGGGTTAATGACCTGTTGCTTCATTTTGAGTTGTAATTTCATAAACATAGCATGAAACAAAACTTCGACATCATGTCGATGGGCCATGTTAGATTTCAATTTAAATGCTTGTAGGGCTTCATGGGCATGTTCACATAGCCCCTTATATTTCTCATCATTGAGCACGGTGAGCAATGTGTTGTGGAGATAAACGAGTTCAACGAGAATTTCATCAACAATTTCTAGATGCCCCTCTTTTAAAAGTTGCCTTTGTTGCATTTCGTCGATGATTTGCCCATACCAATCCAATTGCTCTTGGCGCTGTATAGAATCGGTAAAGCTCGGTGTGATTAATTGGGTATCTATTTGGTTCAAATCAAAAGAAAGTGATCTAATCATGGCCTCAATCTGAAAGATGTAAAGAACATATTCGGCAACATTCTCTGTCTGAAGGGAAGGGTTGGGTTTCATATTCAGAGCTCTTTTTCTATCTTACTTTGATTTTCATTCAAATAATTAATAAATGCTTCAGTAACATCCATTTTTGGGTTAATGTAATTGATTTGCCCTCCTGGGTCTTGAATGAGCAATAAATCGATGTGATGTACTTCGCTATACTTTTTTCCCCAGCTCGTCACCTTTTTATTGATGGTTTCTAAAGACTTCATCGTTTCTTTCTCAATTCGCGCCCCTTCGCGCTGTTGAAATTCCATCATGGTTGCCTGCAACTGCTGGGCTTTTTGTTGGGCGGCCATGATTTCATTTTCAGACAACAAGCCAGCTCTTGCTTCTTGGTCTTTTTTTACAACGTAAGCCTCGTAGTTTGCATTTAATTTTTTCAATTGAGTTTCAAATTGCTTTTGCATTTTTTTCAATGCAGCCTCCTCCTTCTTGAAGTACTCGAAATGTTTTTTAACGCTGTCGTTAGAGTAATATGCGATTTTCAAACCATCTAAAGGTTGAACTTCAACTTTTGGCTGCGTATCTTTTTTCGGATTTTCCTTTGAGGAACAAGCTATCAAAACAACTAAGGTCAGGCTAAGGGATAAAAATTTAATCATTTGAAATAGTGTTAATGAGTTCGAGCCAGCGTGAACGCATACTGACAAAATCTTTTAAGCAAGCCAAATAAAATTCATTGTTCAATTGCTTTTCTAGTCGATCGATGTCGTGTAAGCTGGAGGTAGGTACTTTGTAGTGTTGTTCGTAGTCATCTAGCATAATCGACAAAAGATATTTATCATTGTAATGATGCAATGTCACTTTGAAATGCTCGTGAGGTATTTGACGTAATAAACGCATGCCACAAATATAAGCTTTTCTGCACCTATACTTGTTCTTGCGATGCATCCTTAAGATGAATATTTTTTTTAAAAAAAGATTGAGTTTTACAATTTTATTCTAAATTCGGTCCAAGAAATTGTAGTATATACCTAAATCTGTGTTGTTTAATTCACATTATGACTAGTATTTTTGTTGCTAAACTTGATTTTGGCGTAAGTAACCTAGAGTTGCGTCAACTTTTCGAACAGTACGGCACTGTATTAAAAGCCACGGTTGCCACCGACCGTGAAACAGGCAAACCAAGAGGTTTTGCATTTGTGGAAATGGCAGATCACCATGAGGCGCAACAAGCGATTAAAGAACTAGATGGTCATGTCATCAACGGCAGGGCCCTTGCTGTTAAGGAAGCAGAACAGCGTACAGATAATCGCAATACTCCACGTCCTTTTACACCTCGAGAAGGCAGCAATCAAAATCGTTCATTCGAAAATTCAAATTCAAAAAACGATTCACATTCCACAGGCAGTGATACACCTACGACCTCAGATACTTTTATTGTTCCCAAATTAGAGCCGCGCAAAAAGTCAAAAGAAAAAGAGCGTAAAATAGATGATGACAATCGCTCCAAGAAGCCAAAGATGGATGCGTACAAAAAAAGTGGTAAAAATCCACGCTTTTTTGATGATGACCTTGATGATTTGGATGACGAATTACTGAATTACAAGAAACCCGAAGACGACGACTTTTTTGACGACGACGACGACGACGATTTATAGCCAACATTTCCTATAATTCATGGATATCGCTTAACTTTGCATTCCATGAGTGTTACTTACCAAAACGACCTCAAGCACCCTGTTTTTAAAGTGCTAGCAGAATATGCTACTGTACATCAATTAGACGTATATGTGATTGGCGGTTGGGTTCGTGACCTACTGATGGGACGGCCTAGCAAAGACATCGATATTCTAGTTGTTGGCGATGGCCCTGCACTGGCAAGCGCCGTGGCGGCCAAATTACGTGTCAAAAAAGTGAGTATTTTCAAAAATTTCGGCACCGCACATTTCAGATATAAGGATCTAGACATCGAATTCGTTGGTGCGAGAAAGGAATCTTATCTACCAAACTCGCGAAAGCCGCAAACCCATCAAGGCTCACTTGAAGACGATCAGCATAGACGTGATTTTACCATTAATTCCATGGCCATTAGTCTCAGACACGAAACTTTTGGAGTGCTCATTGATCCTTTCAATGGCCAAAAAGACCTCGAAGCAGGTTTAATCAGAACACCACTTGAGCCATCCATTACTTTTAGTGATGATCCACTTAGAATGTTAAGAGCCATTCGATTTGCTACGCGCTTTGATTTTCAAATCACGAGGCCCTGTCTTGAGGCCATGAAGGATCAAGCAGATCGAATCAATATTTTATCTCAAGAGCGCATCACCGATGAACTCAATAAAATCATTGCTACTCATGAACCTTCTCGAGGTTTTAAACTTTTACAAGCAACCGGATTACTTGCTCATTTTTTTCCAGAGCTCACTGCTCTTCAGGGTATAGAAACCCGTGATGGAAAAGCACACAAGGATAACTTCTATCATACGCTCGAAGTGCTAGATAATTTGTCAAGGAATTCTGATCATCTTTGGCTTCGTTGGGCGGCTCTCTTACACGATATTGCAAAACCTCCAACCAAACGCTTCGATCCTCAAATTGGCTGGACTTTCCACGGGCACGAAGAACTTGGCGCTAAAATGGTACCTAAGATATTCAAGCGGCTTCGTCTACCCTTAGACCAACCAATGAAATACGTTCAAAAATTGGTTCGCCTGCACCTAAGACCAATTGCTTTGGTTAAAGGATCCGTCACGGATGCCGCTATCAGGCGTTTGCTGCACGAAGCCGGAGATGACATCGAAGATTTGATGTTGCTTTGCAATGCCGACATTACAAGTAAAAATGAGTTCAAAGTAAAACGATACAAGCAAAATTTTGAACTAGTTTCTGAAAAATTAAAGATGGTTGAGCAAAAAGATCGGGTGCGCAACTTTCAACCTCCGGTATCAGGCCAACTCATCATGGACACTTTTCAAATTGGACCATGTGCGGCTATCGGACAAATCAAAAGTCATATCAAAGATGCGATACTCGAGGGCCATATTGCCAATGATTATCAGCAAGCCGTAGAAGAAATGCTGCGTATCGCTCCAACGCTTGGTTTAAAAGTACAACAAGCGCCACCAATGCCTGAATAATTTTTATCTTTACCTCAAATCCCACACCATGCCAGGTCTAAAATTTCGGGTCTTACTCGATACGGATACCACCGAAGAAATATTTAGAGACATTTTAATTTCTAGCGAAGCTGATTTTGAAACTTTCTACAATGCCATCATGTCAGCTTTTGGATTTAATGGCGACCAAATGGCTAGTTTTTACGTTTCCAATGACAACTGGGACAAGGGGCACGAGCTTTCTTTACTCGATATGTCTTATGATGACGATGCCATCGATGAACCCGCATCGGTAATGAAACTAGCTAAAATTCAGGACTTTTTAGAGGAACCAGACCAGCGCTACATTCTTGTTTATGACTTCATGCGCATGTGGATTTTTCTCATAGAACTCATTGCTTATGAGAAAGAAACTCCTGCAGAACCATCGATGCTTTTAGCCGTAGGTACTGCTCCGCAAGAGCATAGTAAATCGATATTAGACGAAAACCTCTTTGACTCGGAAGCGACAGCCATCCAACATACGGATGATTCAGACGACGATGAATACGGGTTCGATGATTTTGACGATGATTACTCCGATGACGACCTCAATGATTACAACCAATATGACTATTAAATCTTCTCAATCCACAAGCGATCCAATTGGGCAAGCCATACTAGATTATGCCAAATTAAGAAAGCCATTCGATATCATTGTAAGTTCAGATTTGTGTGATGATGATATCATTCCTATTGAAGTACTTTTTAGAAATGAAAGTCAAATGCCTGAACTCGAACTCTGTGCACTCGACCAATGTAAAGGGCATGTATTAGATATTGGCGCAGGCGCAGGCGTACATGCATTGGTACTCCAAGATCGTGGGTTTAAAGTTCAGGCCATTGATGTTTCTTTGGGTGCGGTAGCATACATGTCACAGAACGGTCTTAATGCGCAGTGTATTGACTTATATAAGCTCCCAACTTCCCGTACTTATGACACCATTTTGTCCTTGATGAATGGCATGGGTCTGGCCAAAAGCTTAGAGAATTTAGATGTTTTTCTTAAAAAAATATATGAGCTTTTGTCGCCAGGCGGGCGGTTTATCGCGGATTCTACCGATGTCAAATACCTCTACGAAGACGAAGACGGCAGCTATTGGCTAGATCTGAATGCAGCCTATTACGGCAATTTTAAATTCAAAATGCAATACAAAAAAATTAGCGGACCTGAGTTTGAGTGGCTTTATATCGATTATGACACCCTCCACGAACATGCCTTGGCCTGTGGTTTTAAATGCCGACGTGCATTTGCAGTTGAAGATAATTATTTGGCGATTCTAGAAAAAATATGAGGTATGTAATCAAAATTTCAGTAGTTGCCTTGCTGCTAGGGGCATGTGGCTACAGTGAAAACGAAATAAATAAATTTGACACGCGCATACGAGGTTTCAATGAAAAATTTAATTTGGGGTTAAAAGCAACTGGAAGCGGCTTGTACCTACATATCGACACCTTAGGAAAAGGCAGACCTATTCAAATCAACGATAGCATTTGGGTAAGTTACACCCTCAAACTGCTTTCGGGGAAAGTCGTTGATTTTCAACCCAATCCAATCGGATTACCCGTAAAAAATCTAATCAAAGGATGGCAAGAGGCTGTATATAATTTGCCAATTGGCAGTAGTTTGCGATGCCTTATTCCACCTCAATTAGGTTATGGCCAAGCAGGTAAAGATAAAATTGGACAGGATAAAATACTCTATTTTAAAATGAGGGTGGTTGAAGCCAAATAATTGCTTAATTTTGACACGCAAAAAATAAATTATATGAGTGTATTGGTCAATAAAGACTCCAAAGTAATAGTTCAAGGATTCACAGGAAGCGAAGGTACTTTTCATGCCAGTCAAATGATTGAATTTGGCACCAACGTTGTTGGTGGTGTGACACCCGGAAAAGGTGGTTCAACTCACCTAGACCGACCAGTTTTCAATACAGTTGCTGACGCTGTTAATAGTACAGGTGCCGATACCTCGATAATTTTTGTACCACCAGCTTTTGCTGCCGATGCCATTATGGAAGCAGCCCAAGCTGGTATTCGTGTCATCGTATGTATTACTGAAGGAATTCCTGTCAATGATATGGTGAAAGCCAAAGAATACATCAAAGCCTATAACACGCGTTTGATTGGCCCCAATTGCCCTGGAGTCATTACCGCTGGTGAAGCCAAAGTGGGTATCATGCCTGGTTTTGTATTCAAGCAGGGTAAAATTGGAATTGTTTCTAAGTCAGGAACGCTCACCTATGAAGCAGCAGATCAAGTCGCCAAAGCAGGGATGGGAATCACTACTGCCATTGGTATTGGAGGAGACCCTATCATTGGTACAACAACAAGAGAAGCTGTTGAGTTATTGATGAACGACCCCCAAACAGAAGGCATTGTTATGATTGGTGAAATCGGCGGAAACCTTGAGGCCATTGCCGCAAGATGGATCAAAGAAAACGGAACCAAACCAGTTGTCGGCTTCATCGCCGGTGAAACCGCTCCTAAGGGACGCACTATGGGCCATGCAGGAGCCATTGTTGGTGGTGCAGACGATACTGCAGAGGCCAAAAAGCGCATCATGCGAGAGTGTGGCATTCATGTAGTTGACTCTCCAGCACAAATCGGTGCGAAAATGGCCGAAGTACTAGGATAGTCCATAGCCTTTAATTCCAGAAATCCCAGGTAAGGCCTAAGCGTAATTGCATGGCCGGATAGGGTATACCCGAAAACATACTTGCTGTATAATCTACTGCAGACAACAAATTACTGGCCTGTACAAAGAATCGAAAGGTCTTTACCTCAAGCGCAATATCCAATTGGGCATTATAAATTGCCACAACAGGATTGATTGCAGCAGTCTCATAAATTTGCCAATTGATACTTTCTATAAAAGGAAGGTATTGAATTCGTCTAGTTGAGGCACCATAGAGGGCATAGAACTTTGCACCTAAATGCATTTTCAATTGTTTCTCTTTGAAAACCCCTCCCTCCCATTGCAACCCGAGTGAACTCTGCATAGGTGGCAAAACAAATTGATCTTCTCTTTTCCAATTGGTATATTGATTAAACAAAATCCATCGCCATGCTTGCCTTTTGTATTCTAATTTGAGTGCAGCTTCTAAGGCTTGCTGAGGTCCCTCTAAACTCCAATTCATACTGGGAAGATCAAAACGGTAAATCTGCTTTGCGCGCATATATTGCAGATTAAGGATTAAATGCAAATTGCTTTGAGTCAAACTATATTTGAATTGACTGAGGCTCAGCTGCTCTCGCTCTGGTTGTAATTGTTGGTAGGAGGTAAGATTGCTTTGGTAGCTGCGTTCGATTAACTCCGGCCAAGCATTTTGATAAAAATGAGATATGTATATTTTCCCCTTTGGCAGGGCAATATCCATACGATTAGCAGTTGTCAAGCCCTGTGCAGCACCCACGAGATTAAGTTGACTCTTGTGCGTAAATCGCCACCCTTTTTGTTCTAGTTCAAGCGAATTGTCAAGGTTAATTTCAGTGGTATCATAGAAGAGTTGCGTGTCTTGCCATTTCAATGATTTATATTGAAGCGCCGTTCTTGCCTTCAATAATTTACTTTGATAGGCAATACCTACGTCATTGGTAAGCATCTGTGTGGAGAAAAGATCTCGACAGGAATCTGTACTCAAAAAAAGCTGCGGATAGTAAAGCTCCAAGGAATCTGTTTCTTCATACCTGCGAATTGTCGATTGATACATGTGCTTAGATACCAAATATACCCCTTTGATGGAGTCTTGAAGAATGGCAAATGAGGTTTCGATTTGCCCACGATAAGCATTTTGAAAAGTGAAACTTTCCACTTTCTGCACCGGTAAAAGTGCCGCATTACCGCTCTGCAGTTGTTCCCAATTTAACAAACCGCCTGACCATTGTCTGTCATTACTTAAATTATCAAATGATGCAAGAATTTTTGTGCGCCTATGGTCATATAGGAACTTAAGATCCAAAGAACTATAGCGCAATTCACTCGCTCTGATAAAACCACTTTGCTGGAAACGGTCGTATCGCAAATTAAAAAGCGTGTTTCTGTAGAATTGCTGTTCATAATCTAACCTCAACCGTTGAGAACCTTGGGCTCCAAATCCGTATGCAAAACCCAGATGAGGTAAGGCGCTAAAGAGTAAATCTTTCTTTGTGTAATTGCCGACTGATAAATTAGACAAGCCTGGCTTAAATAAATCCCAGGTGTGCGGAAACTCTTGATTTGGTGCATAAAAAAATGGGCTTGCAAAACCATTCATGAACTGTAAAAGCGAATCCGTGGCAACTAATGCACGATCTGTTGCTTTTAAGGTGTCTGGCACGAAAGATTGTTGTGCCTTCAATTGAAAAAAGAGCTGCGAAACAAACAACAGATGTAAAAAAAAGCGCATAGCACAAACTTATAAAAAATAAGGGCTACCCCCATAGGGGCAGCCCTTTAAAAAAATAAGAAAAACTAGCTTAAAGCGCGTTGATGCGCAATTGCAATCCTGATTTCAGGTTAGCAGCTTTGTTTTTGTGAATGATATTTCTTTTTGCCAATTTATCTAGCATTGCAACTACAGCTGGAAACAGACCTTCAGCTTCTTTGCGGTCTTTTGTCGCACGTAGTTTACGCATTGCATTACGCGTTGTTTTGTGTTGGTATTTATTCAACACGCGCTTAGACTCATTTGAACGAATGCGCTTGATGGATGATTTATGGTTTGCCATAGCTTATGTATAATTATTCTTTTAAAATGCAGCCCATAGGAGAATCGAACTCCTGTTTCAAGGATGAAAACCTTGCGTCCTAACCACTAGACGAATGGGCCAAAATTGGCAGCCCATAGGAGAATCGAACTCCTGTTTCAAGGATGAAAACCTTGCGTCCTAACCACTAGACGAATGGGCCAAAATGTCAAAACCCCAGAATTTGGGATTGCAAATATAGTATGAATTTCTTGAAGAGCAAGGGCTCCTCTCTTTTTTTTATGAATTTTCTATGTCGTCTGCACTCATTTTAAAACCAAGCCTTTTGGCTGTTTTTAGTTTTAGTTGTTCGCCCATCATAAAAATCTGACCAACACTGACGTTGTCCATGTATTCAAAAGGAGGTATGTAGAGGTCAAATTGCAGCGCATAGGCAAAAGCCATTTGCGCTATCAATTGCAACAGTTGTTCGGAGAGCAGCATATTTTGTGGGTCACTAAAGGTGTAGCCCAAGGCGCCCTTTCCTTCAATAAAAAAGTGCCGTTCGTGATTTACAAAAATTCGTGCAATCAGATTTCCAAGGTCCTCCAATCGATTTTGCTGCATAGATTCTGCCAAGAAGTTATAAATATGTATTGTACCGAAATACCCATTGTTTGGATTGGACTTAAAATAAGATGTCCCCCAAAGTGGATTAGAGTCTGGCAAGCGAAAAACATTATGATGCAAATTAAATACCAAGACATCACTACCGATATATACATGAAATTCGTGATCACCTCTATCTTTTATAAAAAGCCTGACCCTTTGATCTTTAATCACTTCCTTTAAAGCCATAAATTCCTGCTCTATTAGGCCACGTAGTTGTGTAAATACCATTTCGAGATCATCGGCGACATCTTGTTTTAAGGCAGATTTATGCATTAGGATATCGATGAGCTGTTGGCGATTGGCAATGATAGGATCGGATGTTTTCTTTTTAGTCATGGCATTATATTTGTAATAAATTTAAGTGAAAAGCCTTAGTTGTACACTTAGTTTAGGATAAAACTTGATGCACCGTCGGCAAAAAATGATTAATTTTGAAAAAAGAGGTAAACGTGTCTATTAAAAAACGCATCTGGTTCATCATTAACCCCATCTCAGGGGTGAGGCGCAAGGATGACATTCCTGCGCTCATACGCCAGTTCCTCGACGTCCATTTATTTGACTTTGAAATTCAATATACCCAGTACAAAGGACACGCCGTTAAAATTACACTAGACGCCGTTAATCAAGGCATTGATATAGTATGTGCCGTAGGTGGTGATGGCTCAGTGCACGAAGTAGGTACCGCACTTATCAATACAAAAACTAGCCTAGCGGTGATTCCTATTGGTTCTGGTAATGGCCTTGCTAGGCATATGTTTATACCTCGCAACGTCAAGAAGGCTATCGAAACCATCAACAAAAACAATCAAATTCTCATGGACACCGTCCTAGTCAATGAACAACCCTTTCTTGGGGTGGGTGGCTATGGTTTGGATGCCATTATTGCAAAAAAGTTTGATGAAGATCATAAAAGAGGTTTTTGGACCTATGTCAAACATGTAATCAAAGAGTTTTTCAGGTATAACCCTATGAATATCTCCATAGACACCAACGGTCAAATAAAAAAAATGCCTGTGGTGCTCTGTACGATAGCTAACACTTCAGAATTTGGAAATGGATTCAAAGTATCACCAAAATCTGATGCCACCGATGGTAAATTAGAATTGTTTCTACTAAAGCCTTTCTCGCTTTTTGGTATTCCAAAAATGATATATCAGTTTTTCACCGGAAAATCTGATCAATCTAGCTATGCTGAGGTAATTTCTTTCGAGAAAGCCAAAATATCGTTACCCAACGGTCAAGGACATCACGATGGAGAGCCCTTAATGCTCACCAAAGAACTCAATGTTCGGGTGGTGCCTCATTCACTTCATATCATTGTTGGTCAAAAATAATGTCAAGTACTTTTCAATTAGATTTAGAGGCTATGCTGGCTCAGCTGACGCTGCTCAAACCTACGAGCAAACCTGCTTGGGGTGAAATGAATGCACAACGCATGGTCGAACACCTCGCCGATGGGCTGTATATGTCTGTTGGGCATGGTAAATTTGAACTCGAAGTGCCTGAAGATCGCATAGAGCGTATGCAAGCTTGGTTAGAAACCGACAAGCCCATGGCCAAAGGGGTGCAAGTTTCATTTGCTTTACCAAATACACCTCTGCGCAACGACGAGCTTGAGACAGCCATAGATGAATTCACTGAAGCCTTTTTGATGTTTTTGGACTACTACGAAGAACATCCAGCTCAAACTAATTTACACCCCAACTACGGTCAACTCAATTTTAATCAATGGCAAAAGCTTCACTCCAAGCATTTTGCCCATCATTTCGAACAGTTTGGCTTAATTCAATAATGTACCTTATTCATTTTTTCAATGAATAACCCCCTTATCTTATCTCTACTTATCGGTATTTTTCTTGGTTCAGGTAATCATCTTTACCTTAAATCCAAAGGTCACCAAAGTAGCGCCCAGTGGTTCATGCAAGTTGTGGTTTTCTTTGCGCTTACTTTTAGCCTCTTGAAATTTATTTGGTAAGGCTATGCTTTACTTTTCCATGGTTGTGGAATAAATCTTGGTACTCGCTTTTGGTAATCTTTATATGCCGGGTATTTATTAGAAGAGAGCTCCTCTGAGAAATCTGAACTTCCTTTAAATAAGATAATCAACAATATACATCCACCTATGGTCCAATTGATCCATTGCCCAGTAGCATTGACACTAAATAAGTAGAAAATTACCCAAACCGATTGTTCCATTGCATAATTTGGATGACGCACTATTGCCCAAAGCCCTTTAGAAACAAAGCCAATTTCATATTCACCAAGTGGTTCTCCCGCCTTGATACGGCGGTGTTTCTCAGTCTGAAAGTTATATTGCTCTTGATCTGCAATGAATTCTATAACGATCGCCAACAAGAACAAGGCAGCCAAAATATAATCTATGAAATTCAGTCCGGAATCCAATTCTTGAGATACCGTCGCAAGAATAGGCACGGTGAAAGAAAAAATCAACACATTTTGATAGGCTGAAATAAAGAAAAGATTAAATAATCCCCAGATAAATTTATTATTAAAACCCGGGCGTTGGCGCAAAGCTTCCCAGCGGTAATCTTCTTCCCCAGCCCAAAATTTAAGGGTATAGGCTCCTCGACGTGCAAAATTAAAAGTAAGCCTTGCACCCCAAAGGGTAACAAGCGCTGCCATGAGCAGCATGCG
>JAURGK010000012.1 GCA_030833845.1 Crocinitomicaceae bacterium
AAAAGAAACCTTCTTACAAGTTGGTCATGTTGAAAGGTATAATCCTGTTTTTCAAGCCTTTGTTCATGAGCTCAAGAATTCAAAAATCACACATTTCGAATCAAAGCGTTGCGCTACTTTTCAACAACGAGGATCGGATGTATCGGTCATACTGGACCTCATGATTCATGACATTGATCTTTTGCTCAGTTTGGTAGATGATATGCCAAAAGGCATGGAAGTACAGGCCCGTCAAAAGCAAACCACCTTGGCAGATCAAGTCAAAGTAAATTTGTTTTTTGATCAGGAGCTCTCATGCACCTTATATGCTTCCCGCATTGACAATCACAAAGAGCGAAGCATCAAGGTAGTTACTGAAAACAGCATCTATCTATTAGATTTACTTCATTTTTCCTTAACCAAACAATCTCTCTTATCAGAGGGCAAAATGCAAATCCTAGTAGAAAAAAGCAATGCACTTGCCGCACAATGGCAAGATTTTGCTGCCAATTTTAGAATGCGAAAAGCACCATTAGTGGATTTGAGGGCGGGGGTGAGGGCTCTTGAAGTTGCCCTTGAAATTGAGCAACTTGCAAACCGAGATTTACATGTTTAATATTCAAACAATAATCCAGGCTTAAATACGTTAATTGACCATCATGGTGTATCGCTACCTACTGCTCTTGTTGCCATTGTTATTTAGTTGTGTAAAAAACAACCCCGATCCATCATGGTTAGCGGTTAATTCTTGGACACTGCTTGCCAATCCTGCACTGAATGGTGAGGAAGGACAACTGACACACAACATTACAGATGCCTGGGTCTACATCGATGACCAACTGATTGGCGTTTTTGAAGTTCCTTTTAAAATTCCAATTCTCCATAAGGGAAATGCTAAAATTAGACTCTATCCAACGATACGTGTCAATGGGATTGCTGCAACTAAAATGCGTAACGAGCATCTAGAACCATTCGAAATAGAAGCAGAACTGATCCAAAATCAAGTCTTAACAATTGATCCAACAACAAGGTATAAATCTGAGCTTAATTTTTGGGTTGAAGATTTTGAAGACATCAACATACGGCTCAATGACGATCCGAACACTTCAACTGCTCATTTACAACTTGCCAATGATACGCTAAAATGGTTCAATGGAAATTATTATGCTAAGGTCTTATTGAGTGCCCAGGATTCTATGTGGGTGGCCTATACCAACGAAAATGACCAACTGAGTATTCCAAAGAACAAGCAGGCCATGCTGGAGATTGATTATTGCAATTCAGTACCCTTTACACATTATTTGTTGTTTGTGAATTCCAATGGGACTACTGAGAATCCAATGGTAACAATGAATAATAGCCCTCTTTCAGCATTGCGTTGGAAGAAAATGTATATCCTGCTCAATGAGGTCATTACGGCGGGTCCGAACAACACGAATTACATCCAAGCATTTCGGTCTTTTTATGATCCTTCAATAAGCAATAACCTTATCCTTATTGATAACATTAAAGTTGTTTATTTCTGATGAGGGATCGTTTTTGGATAGCACTTTTAATTTGCATTGACCTACTCACTGCAAGTAGCGCCTGGGGGCTATTTTTTTATATCCGACAAGTTTACATTGAAAATAAGACCTTTCATTCGGACAAAAACTTCTGGTTAGGTGTTCTCTTATTGCCACTTTTCTGGCTTTTGTTTTACATTTTACAAGGCACCTACGCTGAAATTAGAAGGTTATTTAGGTTAAAAGTGCTTCATTTAAGTTTAGCGGCTACATTTTTTGGAACACTCGTTTTATTCTTTACGCTTTTAATTGATGATCAAGTACGGAGCTATCAAAATTATTACCAACTCACCATATGGTTATTTATCATTCATTTGACTTTTACCTCTATTGGTCGTTTGATTTTTACCACCTTACTCATTAATTATATCAAGGCGGCGGGCCATGGGTTCAAAACACTAATTGTTGGCGGTAACCAAAAGGCCATAGAGATTTATAAGGAATTATTAGCGGCGCCCAATATGATCAATCATTTTGTTGGTTTTATCCAAGTAAATGGCCGCGATAATTTGCTTTCTAAACACTTACCGCATCTTGGAAAAGTGCTAGATCTAGAACGAGTAATGAGCGACTTGCAAGTAGAAGAAGTCATCATAGCGATTGAAAGTTCAGATCACGACAGGCTACAATCCATCATTTCACGAATAGACAATGGCCGCATTAGAATAAGGGTGCTCCCTGATATGTACAGCATATTGGCAGGATCAGTAGATATGACAAATATTTATGGTGCGCTGCTTATTGAAATTAATCCGGATGTGATGCCTCATTGGCAACGTACACTCAAACGAATCATGGACGTGTTTTTTTCTTTGGCAGCACTCATTTGTTTGATTCCAGTTTTTATTTTCTCTGCAGTTGTTGTCAAATTGTCCTCTCCTGGCCCCATCTTCTTTCTTCAAGAACGTGTTGGGAAGGGTGGTAAAATATTCAAGATTATTAAATTTCGGACCATGTATTTAGATGCTGAAAAACAAGGTCCACAACTTTCCAAAGAAGGAGATCCGCGCATAACCCCCATTGGTCGATTCATGCGCAAAACACGTCTCGATGAATTTCCTCAGTTTTTTAATGTGCTCATGGGGCAAATGTCTTTGGTGGGCCCTAGGCCTGAAAGACAGTATTATATTGATCAAATAGTGCAGATTGAACCTCAATACATGCATTTGACCAGAGTGAGGCCTGGTATTACTTCCTGGGGGCAAGTAAAGTATGGCTATGCCGAAAATGTAGATCAAATGCTGCAGCGCATGAAATTTGATCTCATTTACATGAAGAATAGAAGTTTGGCACTTGATATTAAAATCATGTTCTATACGGTCATTATTGTCTTCAAGGCCCAGGGAAAATAATGTTTTGTATTTTTTGTAAAAAAAATCACTATCTTTGCACCCTTAATTCACTAATTTATAAATCAGGGTTTCGTACCCTAAACTGTAAAGTACAATGGCAACACGCATTCGTCTTCAAAGACACGGTAAAAAAGGCAAACCATTTTTTCATTTAGTAGCCGCTGATAGCCGTGCAAAACGCGATGGTAAATTCATCCAAAAACTCGGAACTTATAACCCAACAGCAAACCCAGCTGTAATTGACATCAATTTCGATGCAACACTTGCTTGGGTTCAAAAGGGTGCCGAAATGACAGAAACAGCAAGAGCAATTCTATCTTACAAAGGTGTATTATACAAGAACCACTTGTTAAATGGCGTTAAAAAAGGCGCCCTCACACCTGAACAAGTAGAAGAGCGTTTCAACCAATGGTTGGCTGATAAATCTTCGAAAATTGAAGGAAAAATTTCTGGATTGGCTAAAGATGCCGAGAAAGAAAAAGCAGCCCGAATGGCAGCAGAAACTGCAGCAAATGCAGCAAAAGCCGCTGAAGTAATGGCTAAAAATACTCCAGAAGTAGAAGAGGTTGCCCAGGAAGCTCCAGCTTCAGAGGAAGTAGTAGCTGAAGAAGCTCCAGTAGCTGAAGAGGCACCTGCAGTTGAAGAAGCTCCAGTGGCCGAAGAGGCACCTGTAGTCGAAGAAGCTCCTGCAGTCGAAGAAGCTCCAGTAGCTGAAGAGGCACCTGCAGTCGAAGAAGCTCCTGCTGCTGAAACTCCTGCTGCTGAAACTACAGAGGAAGAAGCAGCTGCTGAATAAGCATATGCTGATCCAAGATTGTTATTATTTAGGTCTTATTGCGAAACTTCACGGATTTAAAGGTGAAGTTTCGTTGTTTTTAGACGTTTCGAATCCAGCAGAATATCAAGAACTTGATGCACTCTATTTGGATATCGATGGCACCTTGACTCCTTTCTTTATCGAAGGATTTAAACTAAAAAACAAAGGATTTGCAGCCATCAAATTTGAAGGCATTGAATCAGAAGCAGCCGCCAAACGTCTGCTTAAAAAAAAGGCCTACCTTCCACTGAGTATCTTACCGGAACTTGATCAGTCATCGTTCTATGATCATGAAGTGATTGGCTACAAGGTGAGTGATGAATTGAAAGGTGATATTGGTTTGGTTGTTGATGTCATTGATATGACAGCCAATCCCTTATTGCAAATAGATTACAACGGAACCGAAATCCTCATTCCTATATTTGATGGACTTATTTCTAAGGTTGATCGCAAAAAAAAGGAGCTTTATATCAAAGCTCCTGAGGGATTGATCGAATTGTATTTGCCTAATTAGCGCTAAGTAAGCCCAAAACAATTTTCATTCTAATTATTTTTTTTGCTGCCTCGTCCACCTGTTTTTTGAAGGCAGTATCGGTTCGGTATTGCGCAAGCAGCTCGCTGTGAGTTTTCTTCGCATCTACAGGCATCAAAATGATATGGCAGCCGGCAGCTACTGCCTTATTGGCTGCCTTGGGCACCGCAATGACGCCACCCATGTTCATTGCATCTGTTACAATTAAGCCTTTGAATCCTAATTCATCTTTAAGTAAGTCCGTAACGATGGTTTCGAACAAGTAGAGGGCAATCCAAGGGTGTTGTATTTTGGGTTATTCTCAACAGCAATATGAGCCACCATGATTGAGAGTACCCCCTGGCCGATCAGAGGTGGGTAATTTTGAATTTCTTTGAGTTCTCCATCAATGACTTGTAAAGCCTTGTGCGTGTCACCAGAAACGAGACCATGGCCTGGAAAATGTTTTGCTGTAGCAATAATTCCATTGTCTTGAGTTTGAGTAATAAATGCTCCCGACCACGGTATGATATTGGCAGGTACAGCGCCAAAGCTCCTAAAACCGACGGTTGCATTCGGCGACATATCCACAACGGGTGCGAAGTTGTAATTGATACCTATGTGTTTTAGATCTTTAGAGATGGTCTCGGCACAGGCCATCACTTCTTCCACAGACTGTAATTCATTTGCTTTTTTTACTAAAGAGGAACCCATTATTTTACGATTGACCAAACTTGGTTCCGCATCAGCACTGTATAAAAAAGGTAAATTGCCACAAGTCTTATTTTGGGCTTCAAAATCTTTGATCCAAGCACTGAACCCTTCTTTTGTGCCATTGAGCATCAAAACTCCGCCAATGATTCGTTCTTTGATATGCTGATCAATGGTAGATTTTTCTTGCCCCAAGCGGCCAACGGCCGGCATTAAGAGTTGCGCGACAATTGCCGTATCGTCTTGGTTTGCAAAAACTTTATTGACAGCCTCATCAAGATCAGGGTTGTCTGTAAGAAAATCTTTTAGTTCAAATTTGGTTTGTATGATGACGACTTCCTTTTTTTTTGCCTCTTTCTGTGGTGCTTGTGCACAACTATTAAAGAGAAAAGCGATGTTAAGTATACTAAATATGGCTAATTTCATGCTCTAAAGTTAAAAGTTTACATCCAATCATACGCTGCTTGCGTTCTCAATTAAACGAAAATTATGAAATTAGCATTCATCGCCTTTATTTTCCTTATATTTTTTAATGGCTCACTGCATTGCCAATCGTTTTACAGTCGTGATACCATTCAGGTGATTGAACTGTATTTCTCTTTCACAAATTGGGATGCTCAATTAGATGCCAATGAGGCTACTGAAACTTATATTTATGCAGATTCTGTTCGAATCAATGGTCAAGTTTATGATTCGTGCGGTGTTCGTTACAAGGGTAATAGTTCCTACAGTCCAAACAATCAGAAAAATCCTTTGCATATCGAGCTCAATACCATCAAATCAAATCAGGATTATCAGGGTATTACCGACATCAAACTCTCGAATTGTTATAAAGACCCATCCATGATACGAGAAATTCTATCCTATCAAATTTTAGAGCAATACATGGATTGTCCTTCTTCAAATTTTGCACGGGTATACATCAATGGGGTTTACAGAGGGGTGTATACCAACAATGAATCTATTAAAAGTACATTTAATGAAGACCATTATTATGCCAATGATACCTACTTCAAATGCAATCCGAGTGGTGGTGCAGGGCCAGGTGGAACAGGCATTAGCCCTGATTTAAAATATTTGGGGACAGATAGTAGTGCTTATTTGACTGGTTATGAACTGAAAACTGATTTTGGTTGGGACAAATTGATTGAGCTTTGTACAGTACTCAACAATGATTTTACAAATATTGAAAATGTACTTGATATAGATCGGGCCATCTGGATGCTGGCTTTCAACAATGTATTGGTTAATCTGGATTCATACAGCGGTGCTTTTCGTCAAAATTATTACTTGAGTTGGGATAACAATGAGCGTTTTGTACCCACAGTTTGGGATTTAAACATGAGTTTTGGTGGATTTCCTGGTGGTACAGGCACGGGCACTATTACACCCTCTAGCTTGGACCCTTACTCCAATGCAAGTTCTGCTAATCATCCATTGATTCAACAAATTTTAGCCAATCCCTTATACAAGAGGATGTATATGGCCCACATAAGAACGATGGTACAAGAAATTTTTGCCAACGGACAGTACGAAACTTGGGCACAAAGCCTGATGAATCTTGCCGATTCTTCCATTCAGGCCGATAACTATAAATTTTATACTTACAACCAATTCTTAAATAGCCTCACTACAGCAGTGACTGGCGGAGGGCCAGGGGGAGGAGGTAGTATTCCTGGTATCAAGGCGCTTATGGATGCAAGAGCCCAATTCTTCGCTAGCAATGCGGCCTATTTGTTGCAAGCACCAGCAATTCTATCACAAGGTGCAACTAGCAACCCCTTAATTTATGGGGCAACTGTTGTACTCAATGCAACTTGCGCCAATGAAACTTCGGTCTATTTGGGTTACCGCACCAATCATCAATTAAAATTCAATCGGGTCCAGATGTATGATGACGGTGTGCATAATGATGGTGCGGCCAATGATCATGTTTATGGTGTTGAGCTACCTGTAGATGGTCTTACATTTGATTATTATATTTATGCCGATAACAACAATGCGGGTCTATTTTCACCTCAGCGTGCCGAGCATGAGTTTCATTCTCTCGCCGTAAATTTTTCTACCCCAATGATTGGCTCTGTTTTGATCAATGAAGTGTTGGCCTCGAATGATTCCTTACTCTTTGATCAAGATGCTGAGGATGATGATTGGATCGAGCTTGTCAATACAACGAATGCACCTATTGACCTTGCTGGATTTTATCTATCTGATGATCCGCTTGATTTATTGGCTTGGCCAATTCCAGCGGGCACTATCATCCCTGCCAATGGATATTTACTCGTATGGGCTGATAAGGATGCCTTGCAGTCGGGCTTGCATGCCAACTTTAAATTAAATAGTTCAGGTGAATATGTTTATTTATCGCATGGTTGGAATGTTCACGATCAAATTGCTTTTGGGCCACAACTAACCAACATTTCTTATGCGCGTTGCCCTGATGCTGGTCAAGATTTTGCGACCATCATTCCAACACCGCTTGCCGATAATAATTGTAATGTCGGGGTAGCTGATCTTACTGTAGCCCCAATAAGTATTTACCCCAATCCGTTTGAAGACGAACTTTTTATTGACTGCAATAAAGATCAGATGCGGCTGAGTATTTTGGGGATTAACGGTCAGATTCTCGATCAATTTGAACTATCGGCGGGCAAGTTTCATCTGGATATGCGTAAATACGCCAGTGGCATTTACCTATTGACATTTGATGATGGGGTGCACCAAGAAACATCTAAAATCATTAAATATTGATTATGTGAAGCAAAAAAAAAGGCCTCTTAACTGAGGCCTTTTTTTATCAATGTTTTTCGTGATGCTCTCTGCCACCTTCTTGGTGCTGTTCTTTGAAATTTGCTTTCATTTTTTCAAACTGAGCAGCTGTAAGAACGTTTTTCAACATTTCTATTTGTGCTTCACGGTTGGATTGAATAATACTGCGTTTTTCATCTTCAGTGAAATTGCTATTGCGAATCCCTTGGTTTTTCTGAGCAATACCAAGGTTGATGGTATATACTTGTTCTTTTTGCGCCTCGGTAAGTTGCAATTCACTGGCCATTTTTTCAGTTTGGAATTTAGCGCGGTCTTCTGGGCTTTTGGGCTCCTTGTTATTTTGGTTCGGCGCTTGTGCAAAGCTATTTATGCTTAAGAGCAATGCTGTAGCGAGGTAAAAAAGATTTTTCATGATATATTAAAGTTTGATTAGCATTTGATTATAACGAAAGTACATAAAAAAGTTACATGATTGATGGTTGGCAATGCTGCTTTATTTAACTTCGTAAGGCGATGCGCATTGTCACCGAAAATCATCAATTAAGACGTCAATACGAGCAAATAGTTGCTTTGAAATCCAATTTGGATTTTTTTAGTTTATTATGGGTGCAAGATATATTGCACCCACAATGGGCTTATGTACTTGATGCTGCGGATCAAATAATGCTCAGGGTGCCGGTTTCTAAAAAATTTGGTATCAAGGCCTACTTACAACCACTGTTCATCAGGTCTTTGACCTATGTAGGACCCCCAAACCAATCAGCATTATCAGAGCTTGTGGCTTTCTTAGGTAAAAAAAACTTGCTACATCTCAATTTATGTTCAAAACCTTTAATGCCAGCTAAATCAAAGATTGGTATTTACCAATCCTTGACACTGGGCAAGAGTTCAAAAAATCCAAAGGATACTTACTCAGAAAATGTCAAACGAAGCCTAAAGAAAGCCAAGCACTTGACTGTAAATGGTTTAGACTTTGTTGTATTTCACCGTTTTTTTATCCAACAAAAAGGTGCTAATCTTGGAAGTCTGGATGCTGCAGCCTGGCACCGACTTGAAAATTTAGTTGCAGCTGCGAGCCATCATGAGGCCGTTGTTTGCTTAGGAGCCTTTGACGGTGAGCAACTTTTAGCAGCAGGTCTTTTTTTTAAATGGGATAAGATGCTTTATTTCATCAAAGGCACACTCAATGAGGTGGGTAAAAAAAATGGTGCATTGGTGTTCTTGATAGATAGCGTTATAGAGAAATTTGCTTCAAGTCATGAAGTACTCGATTTTATTGGGTCAAATCAAGAGGGTATCGCTTCATTTTATCGCAAATTTGGAGCCGTAGATCAAAAGTATAGCATTCACAAAGGCAGGCTACCTATAGTTTAGTTGTTTTCTACTCTTATTCAAATAACAATTCATCTACAAATAACCAAGTCGGATTTCCTGCTCCTAAGTGCCATTGGGGTAAGTTTCCAGGATTGCTAATGGTGTATCTTAAAGATTTGTATTTCAATAGCTTATTGCCATTGAATTGAAGCATCACTTCTCTTTTCTTAGGATTTGAATTATTTTGTTCAGTCAAAGGAAGAGGGGTGTCTGTCAAAGGGAAAAAATGAATACCATCTGAACTGCCCTCTACTGAGACACGGCTAGGTGCAAAAATCCAAGATTTTTGATCTTCGATGTAGGATATTCCCACCTTGGATATGGTTTTTGGTGTTTGAAAAGTAACTATAGCAACTATATCTTGATTGTAGTATCCTTGGTAGTCACCGGTTCTAAATTCACCACCGCCACGTAATCCGTCGATGAGTGCATTTTTGCCCGAGGCGGCATATTGATTGGAGTAGGAGCATTTCAATTCAAGCTGAACTTGAGTATCTATTTTTATTAATTCTGATGTCACTACAGGGCTCCAAATGGCCTTATTATTTTCAAAACTATTCTTGGCTTTAACGTTTATCACACTTCGATCATAGATAGAGAAGGGGGTGCTGTATTTTTGCCATTGTCCATTATTCAATTGAAAATAAAGCTCATTGGTATTATGCGGGCCTACATTTACGCAGCCTAGTTCAATAAGCAAGGAATCAAAAAATACACGCTCTTCAGTGCATATGAAAGGTACAGGGGATAGATTTTGCAGGGAAAATTGATCAGATTCCACCGCTGTAATTGACTTGATTACTTTTGGTTCCGGACCCATTTCAATGGTCAATATTCCGCCTTGCATCAGGGCTTCGTGTGAAATTCGAAGATCGGTCAGGTGTTGATTATTCCACCAAACGTTCTGTACATAATTGTTTTCCTTGGATTGATTTTTACAAATGATTTGAATCTTTTTAGAATTCTCTAAATTGATTGTTGCATTTTCAACAATTGGACGCCCGATTTGGTACATTGGATTGCCAGGAGCAATAGGGTATAAACCCAAGGCGCTCCAAACATACCATGCGCTCATTTGACCGCAATCCTCATTGCCCGAAAGTCCATCTGGCTCGTTGTGATACATTTCTTTGAGAATACGATCGACATAAAATTGAGTTTTGTACGGTGCATTGGTGTAGTTATAGAGATAGGCCATGTGATGCGAAGGTTCATTGCCATGTGCGTACTGACCAATCAATCCTGTGATATCTGCCTGCTCTCTGCCGCTGAGTTTCATATCCGTGGTAAACAGCCTATCTAGCCATAATTCCAAAGAATCAGGCCCGCCAATAAGCCTTGTGAGTAGGTCCATTCGATGTGGCGCATACAAGGAATATTGCCAAGAATTGGCTTCTGTATAGTTGAAATTCACTTCTGATGGGTCAAAGGGGCCATACCATTGTGCACCTCTTCTGGCGCGCATGAACTTTGTTTGTGGGTCGTAGAGGTTGATAAAATGATAGCTACGCTTCTGAAATTCATCGGCTATTTTTTTATTGCCTTGGGCAGCAGCCATCGTAGAAATACAAAAATCATCATAGGCATATTCCAAAGTTCTCGAAACAGATTCGGGTTCATCGGACGCGCTGATGAAGCCTTTTTCAATATAGGAGCGTTTGCCAAATTCATTGGCATTTGCAGTGCTTACCATAGCCTTGAGTGCCTTTTTGACATCAAAATCTCGGATGCCTTTCATATAGGCATCCGAAATGACACTTACACTATGATAGCCAATCATGCATTCTGTTTCACAAGCAGCAAGTTCCCAAACTGGTAGGTCTCCGCCTTGGTCAAATTGCCTTAAAAAAGTACGGATATAAGCATTGGTGCGCTTTTGATCAATGAGTGTGAATAAGGGGTGGTTGGCACGGTAAGTATCCCAGAGTGAAAAAACAGTGTATTGCTGGTCTTTTAAGTTATCTAATTGATGAATTTGTTGATCTCGCCCGCGATAGCGACCATCGGCATCGCTCATTAGGTTCGGAGCAATCATGCAATGGTAGAGTGCGCTGTAGAAGGTAATCATATCTTGAATTGCGCCTTGAACTTTAATTTTATTGAATTCCGCGTTCCAAAGCTGAACATTTTGATTGTATACTTGATCAAAAGAAAATTGTGGGATTTCAGTTTGAAGATTAAATTTTGCTCCCTCTGCATCTACATGAGACATCCCTACTTTGATCAATAGCTCCTTGGTGTCCATCGGAAATTCTAAAAGCAACTTTGCGCGGCCATCGCTTTGTTGTATTTCATAACTGATATATGGAATAGAAGAAGTGAGATGAAAGTAAAAATGTTGTTCGTTGGCCCAGGCCTGAGATATGCGGTAGCCGCTTATATTTTGATTGTCATGCATTTCAAATTTAGCGTCCAAGAGTTTGTCTCGGTAATTGAGGTCAAGGAGTATGTATTTTTTCTCATTGGCATTCAAAAAGGTGTATTGATGCATGCCCGCACGAGGGGTGCTTGTTAAATTGACACGGATGTTTTCATCCGACAAGAGTACTTCATAGAATCCAATGCGTGCAACTTCATTTTGGTGGCTGAACCGAGATCCATAACCATTGGGGTCTTCAAATTGGCCTTTCCATTTGGCTTCTCCACTTTGGGGCACCACCAACAAATCTGCATAATCTGGCACACCGGTTCCGCTCAAATGGGTATGGCTAAAACCATAGATAATGGAGTCTGAATAATGATATCCTCCGCAACCATCCCATCCTTCATAGCGTGTGTCCGGGCTGAGCTGCATCATGCCAAAGGGCGCACAAACTCCAGGAAAGGTGTGTCCGTGCCCTCCTGTACCAATCAATGGATTGACTAGCATCGATGCAATAATGAGGTCTTTTTTTTGTTGGGGCGCTGTGCTTTGACCAAATTTTTGTTGGGCTTTGTCACTGGCCTGTTGAAGTGCAGGTACTTGAGCCTTGAATTGTTGCCATAATAGGCAGAGTATCAAGCCGGCTAATAATTTATTCATCGATGAAATTTACGTTTGTTAAGTGAAAAGAAGTGTCTGACGGCCTTGCCAAAATAATCCCAAATCAAAAACCCATGATAGGTGAGAGGCTTTGAAATTTGAGGTTGGCGCTTTTTATAGAAATGCATAAAATGTCTGTACAGTGCCAGGTGCGCCAAAAAAATTTGCCAAGTCAACTTTGGTTTCCCCTTGACTAAAAATTGAATTGCTGCGATGCCATCAAGGGCCATTCGAATAAATAGAAAGGGAAGTAAAAAACGCTTTTGGTTTTTGACGATCATCCAGAGGCTATTTCTAAAATTTAAAAACACCTTTCTTGGACTGCTGTAATCAAGGGTTCCTCCACCTAAATGATATACCCTTGATTCGGGGATGCAATAAAATTCATCGCCAATAGATCCTAAGCGCAAGCACAAATCAATTTCTTCCATATGCGCAAAAAAGGCGGAATCAAATCCATTTACTTTATGAAAAGCCTCTGACTTGATGAGAAAGGCGGCTCCAGAAACCCAAGTCACCTGCTGTGTGCTGTTGTATTGCCCTTGATCTTCTTCAATGGCATCAAAGACCCGCCCCCTGCAAAAAGGGTAGTAGAACCAGTCCAGGTATCCACCACAGGCTCCAGCATGTTCAAATCTATTGGGCTCTTTGTCTGAAAGAACCTTAGGTTGTACGCCGGCGACAAGGGGGTTGTTTTTCAAAAAATCAAGAAGCGGCACATCCCAATGTGTCGTCAAACGTACGTCACTATTGAGCAAAAAATAAAATTGATATTGGCCTTGAAGTTGGTTCAAAGCTTCGTTATAACCACCTGCATAACCATAATTTTTAGCTAAGACAATGGTTTTAATTTGTTTGACCTGTGTATTCAAATAAGTCAAGGAATCATCTGTACTGCCATTATCTGCAACGATGATATCCCATTGAGGGCTATTTTCGATAACACTAGGCAAGTAGGTTTGTAAGTGCCTCAAGCCATTGTAGTTGAGAATAACAATCGCGTTTTTACTCGACATGATGGTGTTAATATTGACGGTAAAAATCACTGGAGTTACCCCCAAAGTGTTTTACATTCATCATGGTTGGGTCATCTACGGTACCGTTGACAGTATTGCGCCTCACTAAAATTTGTTGCCAAGCAGGGTTTTTGAGTTCTCCAATCATGTCGGAGTGCAAGAGGCGATGGTTATTGGTTACTAGGTCTGGATTATAAAAAACGAATCGTTTATTGCTATAGATACCTATCTTATCGTAAACCCAAATTTCATAAGGATATTCACTAGGTGAAGATTCCTTTACAACGATGCTATTTGGTTGACCATACTTCAAATAAACCCGGCCGCGATCGGTTTGAAAACCCTCCATATAATTGTTGGCATAGTATCGTTCTACGGACCGCACTTGTTGTTGATAACTTATCCACTGTGCATAGGCATTGCTGCCAGCCGTTTGGTACCAAAAGGCTTGCAGGTGCTTGCGCATTTGATCAATGTCATTGTTTTTCAATACGGCAATGATTGTACGTATTTCTCCTTTTTGGGCAATAGGTATGAGGCTTTCTAGGTAATAGGCAACACTGTCATTTGAAATAGATTCTTGAAATGCAGGATCTAATAGCATAGAGGCCATATCAAAGGCACTTTCACTTTCATTGAAACGTTCAAAATCAAAGCTCGTGAGGCAAGTTTCTTTGCTAGATAAATCCGTTGCTTTGATTTGAAGTTGGTAGGTGCCTGTTTGTAAATCACTTAAGTCTACCTTATGCAGTAGGGCTATTACTTCTTGAGCTTCTAACGTATCCTTTAGTGCTAATGCGGGGTATTGTTGTCCTGTTGAGGAATTGATTACTTTTCGTTCTAATAAGATCGCATCCTTTGCCCCATACAATTCTAGATAGTAGGGAAGGGCAGTCATGTCCTCGCTGAAATAGTTTTTTAAAAGTGGAATAATGTAATAATTGGATTTGGTAAATCGGTTTTCTTCCCCGGTAACAAAAAAGGCGAGATCAACGATTTCAATAGCTGAGAAGGCAAACTGATCTTTAAAAGTGGGTACCACAAGGGGTAAGCTTCCTTTGATGGAGCTTTTCTCTCTGTTGGCATCTTCTAACTGAACAGCTAATGTGTATGCACCACTTGGAAGTGGGACACGTATCACTTCAATAAAATTGTTTTGTGTTGAATCCGTAGAAATTGGAGAGTCAAGGGCGTAGTAGTCCTTAAAAAGAGTATTTGAATTTGAATCAACAATTGCAAGGTCTACCAAAACAGTAGCTTTTTGCCCGCCATCGCAAGATATGAATTGGGTGGTATAACCCACAAATTCAATATATATTTCTAAATATGGACCCATTTGAGGGGCATAGAAATATTTGGTGTCTAGGTAGGCCTTGATTTTTGTTTGGCTAAATGAACACCATGGCAAGACAAAAAATAGTATCAGTAGGACCTTTTTCATGTCTCTAAATTTACAAAAAAGTGCCTAATCTACTATATTCAACCTGATTTTCTGACCAAGCTGACGGTTGTAGGTTTCGAGCAGATATTTGAAATAGTTATCGGTACATTTAGAAATGCACTTTGTGTAGTGTTTTACGCGATGCTCAATGTGGTCTTGGAGCAAAATCTGTAATTCTAAGGCATGGTCTAGATTTCGGGCCGAAGCCTCAATTGCGGCATAGTGGTTGTGAATAGAAAGATCGATGGCCTCTTTGCCTTTAGCACCTCTATCGATGCATTCCAAATAACAGTCTTTGATCGAAAATGATTCTAAAATTTTGGTATCAATTAATTGCTCAAAACCTTTAGGGTATTCGTATTCTACTTCAAATTCCATGTCTTCGAGCTCCGAAATGCGCGATTCTAAGAAGCGATCAGGGAAGCGAAATGCATCTTGCCAATTGATATAATCTTGCCAATATCCAAAACGCCTCACATTGTTGCCTAAATCAATGATCTTGAATTGTGATTTGTCTTTGATACGTCTGGATCCTCGGCCAATCATTTGATGATACAAGGTCAATGAGCGGGTAGCCCGATTGATAATGATGGTTTGAACCGAAGGTTCGTCAAAACCTGTGGTTAAAATACCGACTGATGTTAAGATAGCACCTGGCGTTTCTTTGAACCATTTGATAACATCTTTGCGGTCTTTGTCTGAGAAAGTAGAATCGAGGTGCCGAATGTTGTACTTGAGTTTTTTGAAAGATTCCTCCACACGCCGTGAAGTTTCTATTCCGGCATTGAAAATCAAAGTTTTTTCGCCAATGGCAACCTCTTCATATGCAAAAATGAGTTTTTCTTGCATGAAGTAATTGGAATAGAGCAAATCACTGGAACTTACAGTGAAGTCGCCGTTTGAACCAATCTTTAAGCCGTGCAGATTGACGTCATAGGAATAGGTTTCAGCATCTGAAAGGTACCCGTCATTGATAAGATTGGATATAGACTCACCCACAATTAATTTGTTGTAATGATCTTTGAGGGGTAGGTTGCGGTTGCTGCTCAAAGGAGTCGCCGTTACGCCTAGTATGTTTGCGTCTTCGTAAAATTGGAATATTTTTCTAAAGCTGTTGTAGTGGGCTTCGTCTACAATGACCAGGCCAATGTTTTCAATGAACTGATCGTTTTCATTGAGGCGGTTATTGAGCGTTTCCACCATGGCAATGAAACAAGTGTAGTCGCATTGATCGTCTAAAGTTTTCACTTCAGAATTGATGATTTTATTGGGGACCTGAATAGCACAAAGTTGCTTGGAGGTTTGTATGGAAAGTTCAATTCGGTGGGTGAGGATCAGGACTTTTTTTCCAGACTCTTCAATGTACTTTTTTGCAATAGCCGAAAAAATAACTGTCTTACCACCGCCCGTGGGCAATTGGTAGAGTAAATTGAAATTACTGCCATTTTTACGGAGCTCGTCGAGCACCTGATTTACAGTTTTTTCTTGAAAGGGATAGAGTTTTTTGGCCTCGTATAAATCTATGTCTAGCATCGTAAAATCGGAATCTTGCAAAATTACATCCTTTTCATCGATCTTGCTAATCTTTATTCGATTTACTCATGTGTTGAAGTAAAATTCCTGTAGCTACGGCCACATTCAAAGATTCAGCATGTCCTTTTTGGGGAATGCCAATCCGATTGGAAAGGGCTTTAGAAATTTCAGGGCTAATTCCATGACCTTCATTGCCCATCACTAAAAACTTGATTTCTTCGGAAGGTATGGTTTGAAAATTTTTACCGTCCATGAAGGCTCCATAGGTTTGCTCCGGATTTTGGGCAATGATGGCATGAAGATCTTTGTAAAGTACATTGACGCGAAAAACTGAAGCCATCGATGCATGGATTACTTTTGGGTTCAGGTAATCGGTGGTTTGAGGAGCACATATGATTTGATTGATGCCAAACCAGTCTGCGGTGCGAATAATAGTACCTAGGTTACCCGGGTCTTGAATTTGATCTAATAAGAGGGCGCTTTGCAGTGGGTCAAATTCTTTTTGGGTAGGGTAGTGCACCACCGCATTGATTTTTTTTGGAGTGCGTAGTTGGGTTAACTTTTCTAAGTCCTTTTCTGATCCCACAAGCATGGGTAAATCTTGATGCGCAAAATTCTCTACTTTATCTTCAGTAAGCACTAAAGTATGAATGAGGGCTGGAAATTCTAAAATAAGGTCGCTTATAAGCGTTTCTCCCTCTAAATACAATAGGCCATGTTCATCGCGGTATTTTTTTAACTGCAATTTCTTGAGGTCTTTGATCTTTTGCAAACTGAGCTTTTCCAACTTGATAATTCTTTACTTTTGTAGGGTCATGTACCGGAGTTCAAAAGTACAATTATTTGTCTTGTTAACCTTGCTGTTGACAGCATGTCGCTTATCTAAAGGCGTTCCAGAAGGAAATTACCTTTTGCGCAATGCCAATATATCGCTAGACAATCCGCTGACCACCAAATTAGATCGCTATGATTTATCAAGCGTTTTGCGACAGCAACCAAACGCTCGCTTTTTTGGTGCTCCATGGAAACTTTGGTTGTACAATGCCATCGATTCAACAACGGTTGCCAACAAGAAAACTTCGAGTTATCAAAAATTTGAACAAAAGTGGCAGCATAAAAAAACACGGGTACAAGCCATTAATGTGCGGCGAAATCAAAAAGCACTAGAGAGAGGTAAGCTTGATTATCGATATAAAGCACTACCCGATAGTGTGTTTAAACAAGCAATTTGGCGCGAAAAACTAAAATACAAATATGGGCAAAAGCCCGTTGTATTTGATACTTTATTGCACCAAAAAAACGAGGATCAACTCAGGCGATATTTGATTAAAAAAGGATATTATTACGGTAAGGTGAGTTCTCAGCTGACCATCAATGAAAAAAAACGCACCATTCACACTACCTATCACATCGATGAAGGTCCACAATACATCATTGATTCTGTTGCATACAGCGGCCCGCGCTTACTGCGCGATTTGCATCAGAAATTTATCAAAAAAGAAATACAACCCCAGGGCATACACCCACTCATCGGCCAACCTTTTGATTTGGACTACTTGGCATCATACCGAGAGCGGGTAGCTAAGTTTATGCGCGATGAAAGCATATACAAATTCAATAGTACCAGCATTCAATTTGCTGCCGATACCAATCGGCAGACCATGACTGTTTTTTTACAAGTTATTTTTGAAGATCGCTTGATTGCTTCGCCTGCTAATCCAGATAGCCTGATGGTGGTTCCTTATCGTGAGACCAAAGTGAATAAGGTGTATTTTCATTTGGCCGATACCTTGCAGGTAGAAGGTGTTTTTAGCAATCAAATCGATAGTTTGGGGCTCAGTATCAATGATTCTTTACAACCCCAATACCTTCAAACACTTCAACTCTTATTGTACAGAGAATTGTTATATTCTAAAAAACAAGCCGCAGCTTTGAAAGTTCCTTACGGCACGCTGAGTGATTGGCGCACGATGACACTGCGCTACAATGGGTCAAGGCCATGGATTCATCCAAATGTATTGGAAATGCAAAACTACCTAGAACAGGGCAACACCTATAAGGAGTACTATTTAGAACGAACGTACCGCTCGTTGGTACAACTGGGTGTGTTTTCTTCTGTTAAGCCTTTTATAGAAGAAATACCAGGTACCAATCTGTTAAATGTGCATTACTACTTAGAGCCATCAAAAAAGCAATCATGGGCTTTTGATCCGCGTTTCACCTCTAGTTTTGGTCTGCTTGGCGCAGCAGCATCGCTGAACTATACCAATAAAAATTTATTCGGAGGCGCTCAAAGACTAACATTCTCTATTGGTGGTGGCTTTGAATCTCAACCGCCTGTCTTTGATGCGAGTTCCAATGATCAACTTATTGTGGCAGGCAGGACCTTCAATACTTTTGAACTTGGCCCTAGTGTTAAACTAGATATGCCTGGACTTTTTCCTACTCCCGTTACTCTTCTTGGTAAGCGTCAGAAGCCTCGCACGGTATTGGGCGCGGCACTTAATTTTGAAAAACGCAATATTTTCGATCGCCGAGTGTTTCAGCTCAATTACACTTGGAAATTTTTGGTAGGTAAAACCCAAGTATTTCAAATGGGACTACCGGGTGCTTCGGTGATTAAATATGTCAATATCCAAAAGTCTGCCGAATTTGAAGCTCAGCTCAATCAAATCAATGATTTGTACTTATTTAATTCATACAGCAATCAATTCATCTGGCAAGATTTTAAATTTTCTTACGAATTCTCAAACAAGGATAAAGACATCCTTCCTGGGCAAAAGAAACGCTTTTCGGGTGCACTGTATTTCAATAGTTCCTTAGATGCTGCCGGCAATTTGCTCTATGCCTTTAGGGACAAGCAAGACAGTCAGAATGGGCAATATTTATTTGGCAAACAGCCCTATTCTCAGTTCATTCGCATTGATAATCAACTCATTGTTTCAAAGCAAATGCCAAATAAATCCTCCGTACATATGCGCCTTTTGGCAGGTTCTGGATTATCTTATGGCAATTCGCAAACAGCCATGCCTTATGATTATAGCTTCTTTGGCGGAGGGTCCAATGATAATCGTGGTTGGAGGGCTAGGGCCTTGGGACCTGGTGCCTACAAATATCACATTGATACCAACCGTTTGGCAACCCAAATTGGTGATATTCGCTTTAGTGGCTCTCTGGAATATCGCTTTGAACTGAGCGCCACCTTCAAAGGAGCATTGTTTACCGATTTTGGCAACATTTGGACTTATCGCGAAGATCCTTCTCGTGTGGGCTCTCAATTCAAATTTCAAACTATGCTTCCACAGCTGTGTATTTCCTCAGGGCTAGGTTTGCGCATGGATCTTGACTATTTTATTCTAAGACTCGATATCGGTTTTCCAATCTACGACCCAGCCTTTGCTCAAGGGGCTAGGTGGGTCTTTCAGGATTTTAAAACCCGTGAGACCTATTACCAAGAAGGCATGAGCTTCTTTAATATGTCGTACGATCAAGTTAAAGCCCTAATGCCTCGACCATTTCTACCTAATTACCTCAATTTTGGAATCGGCTATCCGTTTTAGTATGTACAAAGCAATAGCGTTTATATCAGTTGTACTTTTTCTTTCATCGTGTATGAAAGGCGTCAGTGTAGATCTCATTATTCACAACGCCCAAATTCACACCTTAGACGCCTCAGATCGTGTGCTCCAAGCTATAGCCATACGCAATGGAAAGATCATTGAAGTTGGAGCTGAGCGTCAGATCTTGAATAAATACAGCGCAGAGCAAACTGTTGATGCCCAAGGAAAAGACGTTTATCCTGGGCTCACCGATGCACACGGACACATGCTCATGTATGCCAAACAACTTCTTGGTGTTGATTTGCGAGGTGTCAAATCACTTCAAGAGATGATTCACCGCTGTGAGCAATACAAGGCTAAAAATCCAAATCTCAAATTCATTGTTGGGCAAGGTTGGGATCAAAATCTTTGGGCCAATCAAGAAATGCCCACCAATGAGCAGCTCAATATCTTGTTTGCCTCTATACCCGTCTGTTTGTATCGTGTAGATGGCCATGCGGCACTGGTCAATGACTTTTTGTTGAAAAAAAGTGATTTGATCCAAAAATCAGCGCCTATTTCTGATGGCGAGGTTGTAATTAAAAACAATAAACCAACCGGTTTATTGATAGACAATGCCATGTCTTTGGTACAGCCTTTTTTGCCAGATTTTTCTAAAAAGGCATATCTAGAGGCGCTTTTAATGGTGCAAGATGAGCTTTTGCAGTATGGCATTACCAGTGTGCATGAGGCGGGAATAGATTTTGAGCACATTTCTTGGTTTAAAGAATTGATCGATAAGCACAGCTTGCATGTCAACCTCTATGCCATGCTGATGGATACGCCAAAAAACCGTGCGTTTGTTCAAAAACATGGTAAATACAGATACAAAAACTTAGTTATTCGGAGTTTTAAATGTTTTGCCGATGGGGCCTTAGGGTCGAGAGGCGCACTGTTGAAAGGGCCCTATCACGACCATCCAGAAAGCCGTGGGCTCTTGCTTACCGAGGTGGCGCAAATGCAAAATTTAGCTCAATTTTGTTTAGCACATGGCTATCAAATGAATACCCATAGTATTGGTGATTCTGCCAATGCACTCGTCTTGTCTATCTACCAAAAAGTATTTAATACGAAACCAGATCATCGTTTCCGTATAGAACATGCTCAGATTTTAGATCTAAAAGACTTTATTAAATTTTCTCAGTTTGCGGTCTTTCCTTCGGTTCAACCCACCCACGCCATATCAGATGCCCATTGGGCAGAAAAACGCTTGGGTAAGGATCGTTTGAAAGGTGCTTATGCCTATCAAACGCTTTTCAATCAATTCGGTATGATCGCCTTGGGTACAGATTTTCCAGTGGAGCAAATCAATCCATTTGCTACGATACAGGCTGCGTCAAACAATCCATTTGGTGAAAATCTTCAATTCGATCAAATCATTAAAGGAATGACAATCTACGCGGCATTTGCATCATTTCAAGAAAAACAACTCGGCACCCTCGAAAAGGGAAAAGATGCCACACTCGCTATTTTTGAGTATCCAATAAATACACAGCTAGGGCAAGTTCAAAACTACGCATGGCGTACATTTATCAAAGGGAAATGCGTATTTAAGTTGGATGCGCTCTAAATCTATTGTACCAAAATGAAGTATTCAATTTTCTTGTTATTGACCCTTTCATTCAATCTTTTTGGTCAGCAGATTGACCAAAGCAATTTAGAAAAAAAGCAAACTCAAGATCTTGTTGTAAAATTAGATTTGCTTATCAATGACTGGCACATTGCTGCAGCAAATGCGAGCTTCGAAGCTTATTTCAATGCGACATCAGCTGAATTTATTTTTTTAGGTACGGCCCCAAATGAGCGTTGGAACAAAGAAGAATTCGAGGGCTTTTGTAAACCCTATTTTGACAAGGGGAAAGCCTGGGATTTTAAGCCAAGTAACCGTCAATGGCAATTTGCAGCTAACCATACAGTAGCTTATTTTGACGAGGATTTAGCCACCTGGATGGAAGGTTGCAGAGGTAGTGGCATCTGTATTTTGGAGAATGGACAATGGAAAATTGCTTATTACAACTTGACAGTCCTCATTGAAAACGAGAAAATTCAATCTTTTATTGAATTACGTAGATCGAACTAATGTTTGTAGCAGATAATAGACTCAGTACGGCCAAAAACTATTTCTATAATGAACTTAATGCATCATTTACGCCTAGTGAGTGCAAATCGATGTGGTATAGTGTGCTATTGAAATTCTTTGGCTGGTCTGGCAGTGAGATACTATTAAAATCCGAGGAGCGCTTGTCTGAATCCGATTTATTGCGCATCCGATCGGTAGTCAAACGATTGCAGGGCAATGAACCTTTTCAGCACATAATGGGTAGTGTATACTTTGCCGACATAGAATTAATGATTGATTCTAGAGCGCTGATACCCCGTCCGGAAACCGAAGAGCTCGTTGCTTGCATAGCCAATCTTCCTATTGAATTTGAGTCCATACTTGATTTATGTACAGGTTCAGGTTGCATTGCTTTGGCACTTAAAAATATATACCACAGGGCCCGCACCATAGGTATAGACGATTCGATTGATGCCATTCATTTAGCCAGGCAAAATGCAGCGAGTACTGGCCTAGATGTTGACTTTCAACAAGCTAATATTTTTGAATGGCAGCCAACAGAGCTATTCGATTTATTGGTGTCTAATCCGCCGTATATTCCAGACAATGAAGCTATAGGAATGGCAAGTCATGTGCTGAATTTTGAACCTCATATGGCCTTATTTGTACCCGATGATGACCCTATGTTGTTCTACAGACGCATAGTTCAGTTGGCGCTTAGCAATTTAAAATCTGAAGGTTATTTAGCACTTGAAATTCATGAAAACAAGGCCAAAGAAACACTCGAACTGCTCGATTCAAAACAATTCAAGAAACGAGACATTATTGTTGATTTACAAGGCAAACATCGCATGATTTTAGCACAAAAATCTTAATTTTATTTAATGGATACCCAATCAATTGAAGCTAAAATTGCTGCGCTAAGCACGGCGCTTCACGCGCACAATCATGCCTATTATGTGCTGAACACACCATCAATTTCTGATTATGAATTTGATATGATGCTCAAAGAGCTCGAGACACTTGAAAAACAATACCCCGAATTTGCTCAAACCAATAGCCCTACCAAACGAGTGGGGCAAGATCTTACTAAAAAATTCCTTACTCAAAAGCATCGGTTTCCAATGCTTTCTTTATCGAATAGTTATTCTGAGCAAGAAATTATCGACTGGGCTGAGCGTTGTTTAAAACTTCTAGGCGAAACTTCAGAATTTGTTTGCGAGCTGAAGTATGATGGAGTGGCTATTGGGTTGCATTACCTAGAGGGTAATCTGCATCAGGCCCTCACTAGGGGCGATGGTGAGCAAGGTGAGGTAGTGACTGCCAATGTACGGACAATTCGCACGGTTCCTTTGGTGCTGAGTGGAACTTACCCTACAGATTTTGAAATTCGTGGCGAAATTTTCATGCCACATCAACAGTTTGCAATACTCAATAAGCAACGTGAAGCAATGGGGGAACCCCTTTTTGCCAATCCTCGAAATACTGCATCGGGTACGCTCAAGCTACTTGACTCCAAAGAAGTTTCCAAAAGGGGGCTTGATTGTTATTTGTATGGTGTGCATGGCCTAAAATCAGAGGCGGCGGGTCATTATGAAGCGGTGCTGTTGGCCAAAAAATGGGGATTTAAGGTGCCTGATCCAGCACTGCGCATGATTGAGAAAACCAATAGCATTGAGGGTATTATGGATTTCATTCACTATTGGGATGTGCATAGAAATGAATTGCCCTTTGATATTGATGGGGTGGTGCTCAAGGTGAATTCATATGAACAGCAGACCCTTTTGGGCCTTACTGCAAAATCTCCGCGTTGGGCTATTGCGTATAAATTTAAGACCGAGCGTGTTGAAACGATTTTGGAATCCGTAAACTTTCAAGTCGGCAGAACAGGTGCCATTACACCTGTGGCCAATCTTCTGCCAGTGCAGCTTGGAGGTACAACTGTCAAAAGAGCATCCTTACACAATGCAGACCAAATCAATAAACTCGATTTGTGTATAGGAGATACAATCCAGGTGGAGAAAGGCGGGGAGATCATTCCAAAAATTGTTGGGGTGAATACCTCATTAAGAAAACATCAAGAACGCATCCAATTTATTGAGCACTGCCCAGAGTGTCATTCCCCTTTGACGCGCCAAGAGGGTGAGGCGCAACATTATTGTACCAATGAACTCAATTGCCCTCCACAAGTCACGGGTAAGATCTTGCATTTTATCAGTAGAAAGGCATTAAATATTGATGGCTTAGGTGAAGAAACGGTTGAATTGATGTTTGTTAAAAAATTGATTAACAATGTTTTAGATTTGTTTTATCTTACCTTTGATCAATTACTTTCTTTGGAGCGCATGGCTGAAAAATCTGCCAATAATTTGTTGAAATCAATTGAGGCTGCCAAGCAAGTTCCTTTCGAGAGGGTGCTTTATGGTTTAGGGATTCGTTACGTTGGGGAAACGGTTGCTAAAAAATTAGCCCAAGCCTTTTTAAACATAGATCAATTGCAAAGTGCAACAACTGAAGAATTACTTCTTGTAGACGAAATTGGTGAAAAAATTGCCAGTTCAATTCGAAGTTATTTTGAGCAAGCCCAAAATGTTGCTCTTATAGAGGGCCTCAAACAGGTAGGCTTGCAATTTCAAAGTGAAGAAAAAAAACAAGATTCTAATCTGCTAGAAGGAAAAACCTGCGTAATTTCCGGTACTTTTGATACGTTTAGTAGAGATGAACTCAAAGAACTAATTGAGCGCAATGGCGGAAAATTAGGTACTTCGGTTTCTGCCAAAACACATTTTTTAATTGCTGGTGCCAACATGGGGCCAGCAAAATTGCAAAAAGCTACGGACTTAGGTGTAACTTTGTTAACTGAAAATGAATTTATTCAATTGATATCACAGTGAGTACAAACAGTATTTGGAAACAAACCAATAGCCTTGTTCTCTTTTGGGAATATGAGAGTCAAGAACAAATCAATGCATTTGTCAAGGCCATAGATCAATTTTTATTGCTCAAGAAATTCAAGCATGTGCTCATAGTGGTATCCGTTCCCAAAGACATTGACAAAAAATCCTTGCCACCACATTTTTTAATCTACTACAATTCACCAGCCGATTATTCCATGTTTGGTAAGCTCAAGGATGTGCAACTAAATTCAGAATTGCATAAAACCTACGACTTGCTTATTTATAATGGAAATTTGGATTCTAAATTTTTTCCTTTACTCAAGCAAGCCTCAATCAAACGGCGTTTGTTACTCAATGCGGACCATCCTAAATTTGACCTTCAAATTGCTTGTGCTCAAATAGAAATTGCAGCACAGCTCAATTACATACACGACACGCTAGAAAAAATTGAACAATGATGAAATTTAAAGGTTCTGGGGTGGCTTTGGTCACGCCTTTTCATGCCGATCAATCCATTGATTTTGATGGGCTTCAAAAATTAGTTGAATTACAAATCCAGGGTGGCACTGACTTTTTAGTGGTACAGGGCACTACTGGTGAGTCTCCAACACTTAGTTCAGAAGAGAAAAATAAGGTACTAGAAACCGTCATTGAAGTCAATAATGGCAAGTTGCCTATAGTTTATGGTATTGGAGGCAATCATACCAACGCTCTCGAAGCTGCATTCAAACATCTTCCAAAAGGTATTGATGGTATCTTGTCAGTTTCTCCTTACTACAACAAACCTATTCAAAAAGGAATTGTAGCCCATTTCAAAGCAGTGGCATCATTTACAGACCTACCAATAATATTATACAATGTACCTGGCCGTACAGGATCAAACATGAGTGTTGAAACCACTCTTGAATTGTCGGAGGTAGCAAATATTGTAGCGGTGAAGGAGGCTTCTGGCAACATGGAGCAAATTATGGATATCATCAGACTGCGCCCATCGGGTTTCGCGGTTTTGTCTGGTGATGACAACCTTACTATGCCGCTTATTGCTGCGGGCGCAGACGGCGTAATTTCGGTAGTGGCCAATGCTTTTCCAGAAAGATTTTCTCAGATGGTGCATGCCTCAATGGCCGGTGATTTGCGTTTGGCTAAAGAAGCACATTACGATCTATTTTCCATTACGAAGATGTTTTTCGAAGAAGGTAACCCCGGTGGGGTAAAGGTAGCCTTAGCCATGCGAGGCCTTATGACTGAAACAATGCGCATGCCTTTGTATCCAATTTCAGATCATTTGCGCTCGCGCATACAAACTGAATCACAGAGATTGCTAGGCTCACTATAAACTTTTTCTTTGCTAAGGTTAGTTGTCTTTATTTGCTTAGTTGGCTTGAGTGCTTGTAAGAATGAAAACCCTGCACCAAAAAAATCGACTGTTCCAAAAGTTTACAAAAAGGAAGTTGAAAAACCTCAAATACTCTCAACTCGTCTTGATATTGTGGATATACAAGCGCTCAATTCAGAAATTCAAGTTGATTTAAAGTACTGTACTTCAGACAACTTTCTACACAAAAAGCTTTACTTTAAAATCAACCGCGCTTACCTTCAAAAAGAGGTGGCTCTGCGCTTGTCAAAGGTTCAAGACCAACTTTCAAAAGATTACCCTGGCCATAGGCTTTTGATCTACGACGCATTGCGTCCTGTAGCTGTACAAGAACTTATGTGGGAGGCCCTAGATACCTTGCCGGTTGCTGCGCGAATAAAATTTGTATCCAACCCTAAGCATTTAAGCTTGCATAACCTGGGGGCTGCCATTGATTTAACGATTATTGATCCTAAGGGCATACCACTAGATATGGGCGCTGAATTTGATGACATTCGCCGCATTGCCTATCCGAGTTTGGAGCAATCTTTTCTGGCAAGTGGGCAATTGAGTAGCAAACAACTTGAAAACAGAAAAATACTGCGCCGCGCCATGCAGGGGCAAGGGTTCAGGCAGCTCCCCACTGAATGGTGGCACTACAATGCCTGCAGTCGGGAAGAAGCCAAGCGCAAGTACCTCGTCATTCAAAGCGAAGAAGACCTTTTTAAAATTCACTAATTTTACCATATGAAATCAATTTTACTTGCCATAGGTGGCCTATTCATTGGAGCCTTTGTTAATATGGGAATTATTCAATTGGGCACCTATCTTATCAAAGCTCCTGGCGCTTATGATCTTTCCACTGAAGAAGGATTAGCACAAGCGATGCCTTTGATGGGTTTTGAACATTTTGTATTTCCCTTTTTGGCGCATGCCCTAGGTACTGTTGTGGGTGCTTATTTTGTAACTAAAATGAAAGTAGACAAACCCTTGCTCAAATCTATGGCCATTGGATTTGCCTTTTTAGCAGGAGGAGTAATGATGGTGCTCTCCTTACCACAAACGCCTTTAGCTTTTAGCTTGGTAGATTTACTTTTGGCTTATTTACCGATGGCCTACCTGGGCTATCGATTAGCGCACATTGGCACTACTCAATTGGGCCCTGTTGAAAAATAAGTCGACCTGGTCTGGTATAGGGTATAAAGTATTTCAAATCTAGCCCAAAACCTGAGGCATTGACCTGGCCAGAAGCCGTTTGTTTGAAATTCTCGAATTGATATTTAGAAATAAAAATAAAAGCAGGTTGGAGCTGAACAAAAGCCGTGGCGCCTAGATAAAATACCCCTGCTTTTTTATTGCGGTATTCAAATCCGGTACTCATTCTAATATCGAAACCCACTTTTTTATTGATGTCTACAAGCCCTATTTGCCTGAACTCATGTTTGTCATAAGGATTGATATACGTAGCTACACTTGTAGGCTTAAATATTATTGCTGCGCCAAGTGCGGCATTGGCATAAAATGATTTGCTCAACTGCACCCCAATGTTGCCCTGCACAGGAACTTCAAATTGCACAAAACGCAGGCGCTGGTTAACGGTTAAGGCACTGTCTGTTATGGTGCTTTGAATAGCAAAATTGCGCTGCGTATAATAGAGGCCTGTTTCTATGGATATCAAATCCGTAATGCCATAGCGTATCATTCCGCCAAAAGTATAGCCGTCGATGGGTGAAATGCTTGTTTGAAGCAGACTATCGCTAAATTTTTGTGTACCAGACTGCATTTGTTGCATCGGAAGCAAATGGCGGTAATGGAATCCAAAAAAGTTGGGCTTGCCTAGTTGGTTGTAGGCCTGCGAGAAAGTAAAAAAGGGAATGCAAATAACAATAACAAGCAAAAAGCGCATGCACAAAGAAACGAAAATTTGATAGAATAGGGGTGGGCTTATTCGTTGATCCAAGTACAGTTGTATTCTAATGGTCTGCGGTGTTGGCTTTCGGGCCAATCAATGGCAGGGTAGCCAATATAGAACAGTCCTAGGCATTTGTCTTTGTCAACAAGACCTAAAAATTCATTCATTGCAGCGCTATAAATAAGTTTTGGCGTTGCCCAAAAGCCTCCTAGCCCGTAGGCCGTGCAACTCAAATGTAAGTTTTGAATGGCGCATGCAACGGCCTCTATCTCTTCAATTTCTAAAATTTTCTCAGCTTCTTGTCTTTTCATACTTACGGCCACCACCGCCGATGCAAGCAAGGGCCGGCGTAGCATTTTTGCAAGTTTGGCATCGTCTTGCTGATCTAGAGGTGTTAATTTCAAATAAGTTTCACCAAGAAAAGTGCTCAACTTTTGGCGACCTTCGTCCATAAAAACATGAAAACGCCAAGGTTGTGTGTTGCCATGTGTAGGAGCCCACTGCGCATTATTGAGCAAGAGTTCAATTTGTTCCTTATGGACCTTCCTGTCTGAGAATTGTTCAGGATAAATTGTTCTTCTTGAACGAATCAGTTCATTGATTTCAGAAAGATTAAAGCGCATAATAACATTTTGACTGCAAAATTAGTCGAAATGTCTTACAACTCTGTAAAACTAAATAACAACTTATGTTGTCTAATCTGAATCATAGCGTTGGTTGCCTGAGGAATCAAAATATGTCGTTCGAATGTGCTTTCCTTGGTTGTATTGAGAAATTGAAGATATAGTTTCTCCGTCGTTGTGGTAGCTTACAACACGTCCATGCTTGACCCCATTGCTTACCTCAATTTCAAGATTTTTTTTACCGCGTCCTTTTGGAACGATTATTTTTCCAGTAAAAAGTTGATTTTGATATTTATATCGGCCATTGACTATGGAGCATTCATTGATACAGACTTCTTTTCCTGTATTTAGCACAACATAAATACAAATCCATGATGAAATAAAAATCATGCTTACCACTCTCATAGGATCAAATTAGTATTACAAAATTACTGAGCCAGAGCGGTACATTTGATACATTATTGATACATTAAATGTGACTATATTTTCATTGACTCGACAAATGTTGAGTTACTTAATGAGTTGCTTTACTTTTAACCTTCTATGGCAAGATGTCAAACTTTTTGGAGAATACGAATCAAATTGTTAAGTTCGTACGGTAGTTTAATAGACAATGGAATATTCTGAAGTGCTCATAAATATTCGAAAGATTATACGCTCCATAAATTTGGAAAGTAAGCGCATTGAAAAAGGATATGGCATCAGTATCCCGCAATACCTGTGTCTAAATTTTCTTAGTAGCAACGAGAACTACAGAGCAACAGCAAAAGCGATAGGAGCCCATCTAAATTTAAACCCCAGCACAGTTAGCGGTATAATTTCAAGACTGGAAAGCAAGGGGTACCTTGCTAAACTACCCAATGCTTTCGATAAAAGATCAACATACATCTATTTAACGGCTATTGGTGACAAGATTGTACAGTCAATTCCGGATTTGATGCACGAAAAACTTACTAAAAAGCTTAAATTGTTATCAGATAAAGATCTAAACGAGCTTCAATCTTCTCTAACACTTTTAATCCGCTTTATGGAAGTAGAAGATGTTGATGCTTCTCCGATCATTACGCCAGGTGAAAATATTATTGAAAAATAGTTTGAGGTTAAGGCCTTGATAATCAGTATTATTAAAGGTTAGATAAAGTCCATATTCCTGTTAACCCGATCAACAACCAAACTTACTGTCCTGAAGCCAAGTTATCTTCCTCCTACATAAAAAGTCACCGATACTTTATCACGACGCGATGCTGTAATTCCTATGAGGAAAAGAATAGCTACAAAAAGTCCAAGAACTAAAAATTTTGTGATGTCCGAGGTCAATTATTTTTCTAGCGTTTCTTCAAGAAGCAAACTACTGTGCCTTTCTACAAATCCTTCCAACATTTTGAAAAAATTCAAAATATCCTTCTCGTCATTTTGTGCATTGATTGTTACTAATCGAATGAATTCAACTCCGTCAAAAGACCCGTAACCTACCAAAAGTTCTGAATGCTCATACAACAGCGTACAGATTTTTCTAGCAGGTATTCCCTTGTAATTGAAACAGATGGAAATAGATTCATCATAACTATATAACGTATAATCACCATTCAGTCGAACATATTTTCTTGCCACATCTGCGAGAAAAAACTGATGGTCTACAATTTCTTCCAATCCTTCACTTCCAACACTTTTCCATAAGGTCCAGAATTTAAGAGCATCATTTCTTCTACCGCACTGAAGGGAAGTCTTGCCAAGGTTAAATTCATCATGATCAGTCTGGTATAAATAATTCGCATCATTTGAGAAAGAGTTATAGAGATGCTTTTTATTTTTTGCAACAATTATAGAACATGAAAGTGGTGTACCTATCATTTTATGCGCATTAAAACTGAACGAATCTACAAGTTCCAATCCATCTACAAGGTGTTTATACTTCTCGCTGAAAATAACTGAACCACAATACGCGCCATCTAGATGTAACCACATTCCATGCCTATCGCAAGTCTCACGAACCGATCGAATTGGATCAAACGCACCAAGTACTGTCGTGCCTGCAGTCAGATTGACCATAATAGGTGCGTGTCCTTTTTCAACGTCCTCTTGAATCATTTCTTCTAACGCTACCGGATCTATTTTTCCTTCCTTATCACAAGGAACATAACGTACGTTGTTTCTACCAATTCCTGAGAATGCTGCATTTTTTGGAATACTGTAATGAGATTCTTTTGAAGTGTATACCGTCATACTTTTATTGGCTCCATTATAACGTATTTCCTTATCGAAATGATCTCTTGCCAATATCATTGACATGAAATTTGTCATAGAACCTCCTGGAGCAAATGTTCCGTCGGCATTTTTATCCCATCCAATAATGTTGCAAATTTCACGAATAACGGTTTTCTCAACCCCAACTTGAGGTCCTGCGGCCTTGTACGTATACATGCTATTATTCAAGACAACGGACAAGAGATCGCCTAAGACGGCTTTATCATTTCTTCCTCCAAAAAGCTGATTAAAGAACCTATTTGTAGCGGTTCTTGGTGTTTTCATTAAAAGGTCTTTTAATACCTCTTCTAATTCATCTTCCGATATTCCACTGCGTTCAAGACGGAGATTAATACGTTCATATAATTCTTCCGAGGGAACAAATTCTGCCATGGGATTATTCAATTCATCGTCAAGCAATTTCTTGGTAATACGGTCAAAAATTTTCAATGTATTTCGCATACAAAATATTTTATTTATTTATTGGTTATTGCATTAAATGAATGCTAAAATTCAAAAATGCTTCAAAAAATACCCATTTTATGAATATTTTTTGACTATTTTTATAATAATTAATTAGCACAGTACAAAGTTAATACTATTTATTTTCTATAGAAATTATATTAAATGCCTACTATCAAAACCATTATAGAATTGATTGAAACTTTCGAAAACGTAGAACCGTCTGAACAGGTAGGTGTTTTAAAAAGTATAGACATTCCAAGGAAAGAATTTGAGGCATTTGCAACATGGAAAGAAGGAGGTTATACGAGAAATTGTATTGTGCGACATGAAAAGTTTGAATTAATCTTACTTTGTTGGGACACAGGTGTCAAAACTCCTATTCATGGGCATGACGGACAGAATTGTTGGGTTTATCTAATATCTGGAACTATTTCAGAAAAGCGCTTCAAACAAAAGCATCATGGATTTGAGTTAACTAACGACGCGACTCTAGAGGCAGGTAGCATATCATACATGCATGACCGTATGGGTTTCCATACCCTCGAAAACGTATCCAGCGGTTTATCTATGACGCTTCATGTTTATGCGCACCCAATTGATATATGCGAAGTTTACAATGAAAAGATCGGAAGTTTCGAAACCGTCAAAATGGTATATGACTCAACTGCAGAAATTAAGGATGTTACCCAAATCAGTTGATAAATTAAACCTTATGCTCTTTATCATCAATGAAATAAATTAAATGCCTGAAACTGATAACAAAAACAGAAAGAGAGAAAAAAAGTGCAAAGAAGAAGCTAAAACATTTAAGGTGTGAAGAAAAAAAAGAAAAACTTTGACTCATTCTTTAAGCACTTTGAATTAATTGCCGAAAATCCATATTAATTCGAGTCTGTAGAATTTATCAAACCCAGTTATCGCCGCTGTATTTGCGGCGTTAATAGTATCTTCTTTTGAATAGATAAAGATGAAGTGGAAATAATGATAATCATAGGTAGACAAGATCTTTGGAAATTGCTGCAAGATTTGGCGCTATTCATCCACGTACAATTATTGAGTAAGATTCTTTGACGCGAATGAGCAGATGTAATTCGCAACTCAATAAAAAAAACCAACACAATTGTGATGGGTTTTTTCTTTGTGACCTAAGGGGTCGAGAAATCTAACTTTTATGGGGATTTGGAGGGGGTGGAGGATATCATGACATTTGGATTTACTCAACTGAATTATTAATTTAGTAGAAATAAAAAAGTCATGGCCCAAGTCGATGTAATTAGAAATGGAATTATTGACAGACTGCTTGCTATCTCAGATAAAGATTATTTGATGGCTCTGCTTCGTTTGGTAGATAATAGTACAGTTGAAATTGGAAAAATTCAATTGACTAAAGAGCAAAAGTTGATGCTCGAAATGAGTGAAGCAGACCTTCAAAATGGTCGAACTATATCTCAAACTGAGCTTGACAAAAACGACCTTGAATGGCTAAAAGGACAATAGTCTGGACAGATACCGCTGCCAAACAGCGTCGACAAATATTGAAATATTGGACAGAGAGAAATCAAAGCACAGCATTTGCTGAAAAGTTAATTGAGGTTACCGCAAAGCATCGAAAAGTCATCTTAAAAAATCCTGAAGCATTTAAGGAAACGGAATTTGATAGCTTGCGAGAATCTGCCATGGGCCATTTTAGTTTGTATTATAAAATCACTGAAACTCAAATAATCGTTATGGCATTCTGGGATAATCGTCAAGATCCTAAGAAATTATTGAAGGAGATCTCTTAATTTTTGTTTGAACTCCAATTTATTTATCCTCGAATTCAAGTCTTAACAATATGATTTATATTTCCCGCCAAAACAATTTTAACAATATAAAACCAAAAAACCCAACACTTTCGTGCTGGGTTTTTTGGTTGTGACCTCGTCAGGATTTCAGATCCTCTCGTATTTGTTCAATCCAAGCATAGAAACCCTAGCCTTGCTGCGCAGTTCTCGGTTTTTTTCTTTTTACTTGCTTATCAAAACGAGTTTTGAACGCTGTAAAAACAAAAAACCCGGCACATTCGTGCTGGGTTTTTCGCTTGTGACCTCGTCAGGATTCAAACCTGAAACCTTCAGAGCCGTAATCTGATGCTCTATTCAGTTGAGCTACGAGGCCGATTTCGACTGCAAAGATAAGAACTTTTTTAGAATTGCAATGTTATAGCTAATAAATCAGCATGAAAAAAGTTATCATTGGATTGTCAATACTGGTTGTATTATTCATTTTAACCGTATCATTTATGGGTTCATCTATTGAAACTCCAAGCTATGAAGTTTTGCAAACAATCAATAGAAAAGTAGAGGTCAGAAGGTATCCGTCTTTGGTACTTGCACAAACACAAATGCAGGCTGCTACTTATAAAGAAAGTAGTAGTAAAGGTTTCAGACGGGTTGCCTCTTATATCTTTGGGGGCAATGAGCAAGAGCAGAAAATTGCAATGACGGCTCCGGTCATCATGGAAATGGGCGAACAGACCGAACTTTCCTTTGTAATGCCTAAACAGTATGTCATAGAGTCTCTGCCTAAGCCCATGAATCAGCAAGTTCACCTCATGCAAAAAGAAGCTAGAACTTTGGCTGTATTGCGTTTTGGGGGGTATTCAGACGATCAAAAAATTGAAAAAAAAGCCAAGGAACTAAAGGCAGTTCTGGATGCCGAAGGTATTGCGTTTGATGATAAATTGATTTACATGGGCTACAATGCGCCTTGGGATTTCATTGGACGCAGAAATGAGGTGGCATTTGAGTTGCAGTGATAATTCCTTAATTTTAGCATAAACATGCTAGAATGAAATACCCCTATCAAATAAGTTCTATAGAAGAATACCATAGCGCTTATCAAAGAAGTATTGAAAACCCCGAAGCCTTTTGGGCTGATATTGCCGAGAATTTTACTTGGCAGAAAAAATGGAATCAAGTCCTAGATTGGAATTTTAAAGAACCCAAGGTAGAGTGGTTCAAGGGTGGGCAATTGAATATTACTGAAAATTGCTTAGATCGACATTTGGCAAGCCAGGGCAATGAAATAGCTATTATCTGGGAGCCGAACAATCCTTTAGAAGAAAATCGTCAAATCACCTATAATGAGCTGCATTTTAAAGTGCAGCAATTTGCCAATGTGCTGCTCAACAATGGGGTGCAGAAAGGCGATAGGGTTTGTATCTACATGGGCATGGTGCCTGAATTAGCCATAGCTACCTTGGCTTGTGCGCGTATTGGTGCCATTCATTCGGTTATTTTCGGTGGTTTCTCTGCGCAGGCTATTGCAGATCGCATTGAAGATGCCCAAGCCCAATTTGTCATTACTTGTGATGGCGCCTTTAGAGGTGCCAAAGAAATTCCCTTAAAAAGTGTGATTGATGAAGCATTAGTTGGTAATCAAACCATTCAGCGCGTTATTGTTTATCAAAGAACCTCAGCAACAGTCCAGATGATCAGTGGTCGCGATGTGTGGTGGGAAGATGAAATCAATAAGGTAGCTGCAGTGGGCAATCCTGCAGTTGCTCCTGTGGCTATGGATTCGGAAGATGTTTTATTCATTTTGTATACCTCAGGCTCAACCGGTAAGCCCAAAGGAGTGGTGCATACCACGGCTGGATATCTGGTATGGGCAAATTATACCTTTGTGAATGTTTTTCAATACAAACCAAGTCAGATCCATTTTTGTACGGCAGATATTGGTTGGATAACCGGTCATAGCTATATCATTTATGGTCCCTTGAGCGCTGGTGCCACCACTTTGATGTTTGAAGGTATTCCTACTTGGCCAGATGCTGGCCGTTTTTGGGATATTGTAGATAAATACAAAGTTGATATTCTCTATACCGCCCCAACGGCCATTCGTAGTCTGATGGGCTGTGGTCTTGAACCCTTGTATGGCAAAGATTTGAGTTCCTTGAAAGTCTTGGGTACTGTAGGCGAGCCCATTAATGAAGAAGCATGGCATTGGTACAATGAACACATCGGGCATAAAAATTGCCCCATCGTTGATACTTGGTGGCAAACTGAAACAGGTGGGGTAATGATATCAAACTTGGCGGGCATTACTCCGTCTAAACCTTCTTTTGCTACCTTGCCTTTGCCGGGCATTCAGCCCTGTTTGGTAGATGAAAACGGTAAAGAAATTCATGGCAATGGGGTGAGTGGCAATTTGTGTATCAAATTTCCTTGGCCCGGCATGATCCGAACCACCTACAAAGACCACGAACGTTGCCATCAGACCTATTTCTCTACTTATGAGCATTTATATTTTACGGGTGACGGTTGCTTGCGCGATGCCGATGGCATGTACCGCATAACGGGTAGGGTAGATGACGTTCTGAATGTCAGTGGGCACCGCATTGGGACCGCAGAAGTAGAGAATGCCATCAATATGCACCCAAGAGTTATAGAAAGTGCAGTGGTTGGTTATCCGCACGATATCAAAGGGCAGGGCATCTTTGCATATGTGATTATTGAAGGTGAAGAAAATGATTCAGCCCCCCTCAATAAAGAAATTATCCAAAAAGTAAATCAAATGATTGGCCCAATAGCCAAACCTGATAAACTTATGATTGTGCCTGGCCTTCCTAAAACACGCAGTGGCAAAATCATGCGCCGTATCTTAAGAAAAATTGCCGAAGGCGATACAAGTAACTTAGGAGATACCAGTACGCTTTTGGATCCTGGTATTGTGGATCAAATTATTAAACTGAAAGAATAATTCAACTAAAAAAGAAAGCCTTGCCAAATGAATCGGCAAGGCTTTCGATATTAAAGCTTAGTTATCTTCTAATGACTAGAATGTGAATTTAGCCATGAAGTTAAAGTTGCGGCCAAAACCAGGGAAACCATAAGCAAAATTAGTGCCATCAGCAGTTGACGTTGCGTCTGACAAGAATTTTACATCGGTAAGGTTGAAGCCTTGGATGCCTAGGTTAAGTGTGCGGTCACCCAATTTTAATTCATAACCTAAACGTGCGTCTAAGTTATAGTAAGATGGGATTTGGTAAGAGTCAATGCGGTCTGCTTCAGATGTTTTCTTTGATGGATCGAAGTTTGAGTAGAAACGATCGTTGTATACCCATGTAGCCCCCACATAGAATCCTTTTGCAATTTGGTAACGTGCTTGGATACCATACTGAGATTGTGGAGCATCACCTACGTGAACACCATCAACATAAGATGTTACGGTTACTGATTGGGTTGGGTCAATTTCAGAGTAAACAGTTGCGTTAACATCTCCAATCCAACGCCAGTCACCGATAGATACAATACCTCCTAGTTCAAGACCTTTCATTGGGCGGGTATTGAACTCAACTTCGATACCTTTGTGTTGTGCATTTGCACCTGTCATGAGTGCACGCGTAATAGTTCCGTTAGGGCCAGTGATGTTTCCAGAAAGTAAAGATTTGTCTCTCCAGTTAGTCATGTAGGCATTCAATTTGATTGAAACTTTGTTGGCACGGAAACCATAACCTAATTCAAAAGACTCAGCTTTTTCGTTCAGTAGGTTTTGAACCACATCGTTAGAGTTGTTCACAAATACAAAAGAGAAGAACGGCGCACGAGAGAATTTACCAGCGTTGAAGTAAACGTTGTGGTTTTCGTTGATGTTGTAGTTGGCACCACCTTTGAAAGAGTAGCCCATGATGTTTACTTTCTCAGACAATTCTCCACGACCTGTCGTATCATTGATATAAAGCATGCGGTCTACACGTTGGTTAGAAGTTTGGTTGACTGCACCAGTTACAAAGGCAGATAAGTTGTCTTTGCTATACTCCAATTGACCGAACAAACCTGCATATTTTACCAAACCATCGTTGTCATAAGAAACGCGTTGGTCTACTGGAGTGACATGCAATACATTGCCATAGTTTGAAGCGTATTCATTTACGCCAACTAGTCCGTTTACTGCATCGTAACGAGCCGTACCACCTAGTAGGTCACGTACTTCTCGGAAGTGTTCACCACGGTAAGAGCGTACATCAAGACCTAAAGTAAGGTCCATGTTTGCATTGATTTTGTGATTCACTGTAGTGATCAAACCTGTCCAGTAGTGGTTATTTACAGAGTTGCGTTGTGCATATTTTACACCTCCGTTAGTCACATCCGGATTGGCGACATTGTAGTCATATGCGGCTTGGATGTCTAATAAACCTTCAGCTGTTCTTGAATAAGAAGATCCCAAACGACCTGATCCACCACCGTGGCCAATTGAATAATACAATGAACTGTTTACAGAAGTTTTCTCTGATACATTCCAGTAGTGGTTCAATGAGAATTGTGGTTTGTGGTAGTAGTTTACGCGGTCATTAAAAAGTGTCCCGTCGTTGTAGTAACCAATGTCACCATTGAAACGACGATCCAATGTATCGTACTGACCTGGTGTCAAACCAGAACTGCGCTGACCATGAGATTGTGGCGCACCGATGCCAGTCAACACCAGCTTGTGGCGCTCGTTGATTTTTTTGGCCAAGGTCATAAAATAGGAATAACCATTGATCCATGTGCCATCAACATAAGAATTACCAGCTGTTTTAGACAACACTGTGGTGAGTGCAAAACCATTGTCCATCAAGCCTGTTGAGGCGTAACCCATGATTTTGTATTGACCATAGTCAGTTAAAGATGTCATGACAGAGGCTCCTGGCTTGGCATCTGTAGACTTTGTGATGATGTTCATGGTACCACCAACAGAGTTAATCGCTAATTTGGATGCACCCAAACCGCGTTGTACCTGAATAGTTGATACAGCATCACCCAAACCAGCCCAGTTAGACCAGTAAACCCAACCGTTTTCCATATCATTTACAGGAATACCATTGATTGTAACAGCTACGTTGCGTTGGTCAAAACCACGAATATTGATTCGCGAGTCACCAACTCCACCACCTGTTTTGGTGGCGTATACCCCCGGTGTTACTTTTAGCACCTCGGGTAATTCTGCCGAACCTCCGTATACTTCTGAAATTTGACGTGCATTAACCGTAGACATTGCTACAGGGGTTTTACGTTCTTTTCCAAAACTGGAAATGACACGTACTTCTCTTACGTTTTGCTCGCGGGTGGTATCTTCATCCATTCCGACTTGAGCAAAACTTGGGCTTGCTGCTAAGGTGAGCAAAGAACCCCAAAGTAATTTTTTCTTCATCATAAAAGTAGTTTATTGATTATAACAAAGATGTTAATGATTGGACAGACTTGCATCAAAACTGTGTTATTTTTTTATAAACAATTTAAGAATGAAAGTTAAACTAGTATCCTGTAATTGTAAGCTGCATTAAGAAATTCCGAGAAAAGGCGCGATGTTGAAAACTTGCTTATAGTGAAACAAAAAACCCAGTAACCAAAGCTACTGGGTTTCTGTAGTGGGGGTTGACGGGTTCGAACCGCCGACCCTCTGCTTGTAAGGCAGATGCTCTGAACCAGCTGAGCTAAACCCCCTTTCGAATTAACGAATGCAAAGATATGTAATTATTCGTTATAGTGAAAAAAATAGCGTTTTTTTTTGTGTTTATTTTCACATGTAGTTCTTTTTCAATTTGTTGCTTGTTGAAACTTTTAAATTTCCGCATCGTAAAACAATAATTATGCGATTTAATTCAATAAGATATATCCTTATCTGGGTGCTTTTAGGAGGCTTTATTGCATCCTGTTCAGAAAAGACTGAGCGCAAGATCCAAGCAAAAGATTGGTTGCACATTACCCAAGCGGGTAAACTGACGGTGCTTACTGAAAACTCTACTTTGTCATTTTTTGAATTCAAAGGAAAGCGCATGGGCTTTGAGTATGAGATATTAGATACGTTCTGTAGGGCCCACGGCTTGAAACTTGAAGTCAAAGTGCTTGAAAAGATAGAGGATTACGAAACTTTACTTAAAAAAGGGGAGGGTGATATCGTAGCAGCAAACCTACCTGTGGAAATCAATCAGGGCGATCATTTTTCGTACTCTCTTCCTTATTACCAAACTTATCAGGTTTTGGTACAAAGAAAATCAGATTCCTTGTTGCGTGAACCTGCTTATCTATCCAAAGAGACAGTTTATGTGCGCAAGCATTCGGCCTATGAGAAAAGACTCCAAGCATTAGAGCAAGAGGTTGGAGAAGAAATTAATGTCAGATACCAACGGAATTTGCCCTTGGCAGAAGATTTGATTGAGGAGGTGGCCAATGGACGAATTAATTTTACGCTTGCTCATGAAAACCAGGCAAGAGTTGCCAAAGATAAGCATGCAAATTTAGATATCGATACGCGTATTTCTTTTGAGCAGCGCATTGCCTTTGCCATGAGACCGAGAAGCAAAGTGCTCAAAGAAAAAATGGATGCTTTTTTAAAGCAATATATCACTTCTGATGCTTTTGCTCAGCTCAAGAAAAAGTACTTTGATTATATTCAGACTGATAATGCTGAAATTCGTTTGACACCCCGAGGTGCCCTTTCTCCGTTTGATGCCATTTTTAAAGCAGCTGCAAAAAAATACAATTGGGATTGGAAAATGCTAGCGGCCGTTGCTTTTATTGAATCGAGGTTCAATCCTAATGCGCGTGGCTTTGGTGGTGCCTACGGGCTTATGCAATTTATGCCGAATACGGGACCTAGATTTGGTGTGTATCCAGACTCCAGTCCTGAGGTGCAAATCAATGGTGGCATGCGCTATTTGGCATCGGTAAATAGACGTTGGAGCGCCATTGAAGACGAACGCACTCGCATGTGTTTTGTTTTTGCCTCTTACAATGCTGGTATGGGGCACATTGAAGACGCCCAACGCTTGGCAAAAGCTGCTGGTTTGGATCCAAATTTATGGGAAGGTAACGTAAAATTAATGGTGAAGAAACTGAGTGATCCAGAATTTTATCGTTCAGATGTTGTCCGTTGTGGAGCTTACCGAGGCAATGCTACTGGGTATGCTACTGCGGTGCTATCATTATATGATCGCTGGAAGTAAATGAGACATTCTATCTATGTGGTGCAAGGCCCAACAGCCTCAGGTAAAACAAAATTAGCGATAAGGTTAGCGCAGCATCTTCAGACTGAAGTTATATCCTTTGATTCAAGACAATTCTATGAAGAATTGGCCATTGGTGTAGCTCGGCCGAACCAAGAAGAGCTCAGTGCTGTGAAGCATCATTTTATTGCTTCACAGTCTATAGAAAGTCCTATCAATGCGTTTTCATATGCTCAACTAGCCAAACCAATTCTCGACAATTTATTGCAAAATAAGGGCGCGGTTGTTTTGGTTGGCGGATCGGCTATGTTTGCAGATGCATTGTTGTTAGGGCTCGATGCCTTGCCACATGATCAAAATGTGAATATAAAATGGCAAGAATTTTATCATTCCAATGGAATTGCTGCTTTACAAGAAAAATTATTGGTAAAGGACCCTCTATTTTATAATGTTGTAGACATTAATAACCCTGTACGCTTGATCCGTGCATTGGAGGTGAATGAGTTGACAAATAAATCAAATACGGAGTTGCGTCAAGGCTTCAAGGATGATCACGATAAAATCTATCGCGTATTTATGGATTGGCCCAGAGAAATGTTGTATCAAAGAATCAATTTAAGGGTTGATCAAATGATGAGCGAGGGCCTTGAGGATGAAGCTCAACGTTTTTATCCAAATTTCATAGAAAATAAAGCTTTGCAGACCGTTGGATATCAAGAATTGTTCGCTTTTTTTAGTGCTGAGATATCAAGAGAATTAGCCATTGATAAAATAAAGCAACATACGCGCAATTATGCCAAAAGACAGCTTACGTGGTTGAAAAAATACCCTAGGATTACGGCTCTGGATCCTTTAGATAAAAATGCGGTGAAAGATTGGATCCAAAAAATAAATGGTTAAAGAAATGTTAAAAACCTCGTTCGAACCTTAATTTCGAGCATTTTCGTGACAAAACAACTCCATATGAAACTAACATTGCTCCTTTTATCTATCATGTTTGTGCAGCATTTGAGCGCTCAAAAAATTCGCTTAAAAGTTGAAGGTCAAAAAGATACAACTGTTTATTTAATCAAGTACTTTGGATCAAAACTTTTCTATGCAGACACTGCAGAGATGAAAAATGGAGAGGTCGTATTTGAAGGGGCCAAGCAAAAACCAGGAATTATAGGGTTGTTCTTACCCGGACAGCGATATTTTGAATTCGTATACAATAACGAAGAAATTCATCTAGAGACAAAAGGTCCTGATTTCATGGGCAACATGATTGTTAAAAAGTCTGAAGAGAACAAAATTTTTGTTCCCTATGTCAAATTCATTTCTAGCAAGAAAGGCGATGTTGCCAAGCTGGCCGAAGAGCGCGCAAAATTAAAGCCCGAAGATGCCCTTTACAAAACACTCTCTGAGCAAATTGATGCCCTGAATGCCGAAGTAGATGCCTATCAAGCAAATATTGTAGCCACTCACCCAAGCATGCTCGTGGGTAAAATCGTAAAGATGTCTACAGAAGTAAAAGTTCCAGAACCACCCAAGGATGATAAAGGAAACATCTTGGATTCAAATTTTCGCTATAAATACTATTTTAGTCACTTCTGGGACAATACCGATTTGAAATCAGATGCCCTTGTCAATAATCCAATTTTTGCCAATAAATTGGAATTTTACTTTGGCAAGCAGATGATGATCCAGCACTGGGATACGATCATCAAATATGCCTTTGCGTTTTGCGATGCATTAGATCCAAAGTCAAGAATGTATGAGTATTCTGTGGGTTGGATAGCGTCAACCTTTGGCAAAAGTGAGATCATGGGAATGGACAAGGTCTACTATTACATGCTTAAGCGATACTTCTGTACCAAGGACGCAAGTGGTAAATCACCGGCGTTTTGGGTGGCTGAAGATAAATTTGAAGATTTGTGTGAAAACCTAGATAACAAAATGAATACAGTGATGGGGATCAAGCCACCAAACCTCATCATGAGAGATACAACGGACACCAAATGGTTGGATTTTTACAGTCTGAACTCGGAATATACGATACTCTATTTCTGGGATCCAGAATGTGGACATTGCAAAAAGGTTACTCCAAAAATTCAGACCCTCTATGCCGAAAAATGGAAAAATCGCAATATCGAGGTTTATGCCATCGGAAAGGGTGTAGGCAAAGATTTTGAAGCGTGGAAAAAGTATATCCACGACAACAAATTAAGCTTTATCAATGTTGCTGTAACGAATTCCATCTACGAAATTGCCAAGGCGACTCCAGAAAAGTTGGTGCCTATGTATCCCGGCGAAAAAGGAAAGCCAACAACGCTTCAAAGTCTAAATTACCAGCAAACCTATGATATCTATTCGACGCCTAAGGTATTTGTACTAGACAAAGACAAGAAGATCATTGCCAAGAATTTATCTGTATCGCAATTAGAAGACATGCTTGATAAGCTTCAAAATAAAGCGGACGCACCCAAGTTATTCCCACCTGATCCTGAAGAGGATGAGCACATGCAAAAAGACTAAATGACTCAACCAGACTTAAAAACTGCCTTACTTCAGCACAATCATTGGCTCATTACCACCCATAAAGGACCCGATGGAGATGCCGTTGGTAGTGTAGTGGCTTGGGCAGAGCTAGCCAAACAAAACAATAAATCTTATCAGATTTTATTTGCAGATCAACCGGCAGCTTTTTTATGCCCTTTTCTTGATGAATTGAATTGGAGCGTCTTTGATACCCAAGCTAATTATCATCACGATATACTCTTTGCACTCGATTACAACGCACCCAGTAGGGTTGGCGATGCGATGGCTCATTTGATAATAAATTCAAGTGCTTTTAAGGTGATGCTTGATCATCATCCTGATCCTGATCCCTTTTGTGACATCATGGTATCCAATATTCAGGCCTGTTCCACAACAGAGGTCATTTACCAAACCTTACAATCTATTGGCCAAACAGAGTTTATCAATGAGGCGATGGCCAAGGGCTTGTATCTTGGGCTTGTAACAGATACAGGTTCTTTTCGTTTTCCTTCAGTATCTGCGGCAACGCATCAAATGATTGCCCTATTATTTTCAACGGGCATGCAACATCATTTAATTCACGAGGCCATTTACGATGTCAATAGCGTCACAAGATTGCAGTTGCGTGGTTATGCCGTAGCTGAGAAGCTAAAATTATTTCCTCAAAAAGGTATCGGATTAATGAGCCTGAGTAAAGAAGAATTGGCACGCTTTGATTACCAAAAAGGAGATACAGAAGGGCTAGTTAATGTCATCTTATCGATTGAAGGCTATCAGGTAGGGGTGTTTTTAATGGAAACAGACGAGGGGGTCAAGCTATCGTTTAGATCAAAAGGAACGCGATATGTCAATGAATTTGCACGCACTTATTTTAATGGGGGTGGGCACAAATATGCAGCAGGCGGTTTTGCTGTGGGGGATCTCCAAAGTGTGATCAATCAGCTAGAGGAACTTCTCGATAATTTGTAATTTGATGATTTCTTATTTTAGGGCTTTATTTGTATTGATTTTTGCACTGTACGCTTGTAGGCGTGAGGGGCCAACCACTGAGCCCAAGAAAAAATGGAACAATGCAAGTTCTGTAGATTTCAATCAGGAATTGAGTATTAGAGAAAATATAAAAATCGAAACTTTTCTTGCGCATTATACCGATTTAAAAATGACTCAAAGCGCTTCTGGATTGCGCTATTTTATATATCACCAAGATCAACCAAATTCGCAACGAGCCAAAGAAGGGCAACAAGCCATAGTAAAATTGAAAATTGGTTTACTAGACGGCACAACGTGCTATCAAACCCCTGAATTTGAGGTTGAGAGAATTGTGATTGCACATTCTGAAAAAGAATCCGGGATTCATGAAGCATTAATGCTTTTAGGAAGAGGGGATAAGGCCAAATTGATATTACCTAGCTACCTCGGACATGGCTTGCTTGGTGACCGCATGAAAATACCCCCTCAAAGCATTTTATATATAGACATTCAACTAATCGATCTACAATGAAATATATTTTAGTGATCACCTTGGTGTTATTACATGTGGCATGTGAAAACAATACCAAAAAAGATACCGGTGCAAAGCATAAAAAAATCACCAAAGCTACAGATCTTGATTTGAATGCTTTGGACACCACGGCCAATGGTGCTAAAAAGAACTTGATTAATTTTGAAAAAGGCAAAGTCAATCGAGTTAAAAAGTTAGCGAGTGGTGTGGTACTTAAATGGATTGAGAAAGGAAATGGCCCAGGTTTCAAGAAGGGTGAAATGGCGATCATAGACTATCGTTTAGGAACGCCAGATGGTAGAATTATCGATGGGAACAACCGTATTGACATGCCTTTTATTCCTTTTGTAACTGGTTTTAGTATGCAAACCCAAGGTTGGGATATCGCTTTTGAATACCTTAAAGTGGGTGATTTTGTCAAAGTTGAAATACCTGCCTCCTTGGCCTATGGGGCCCGAGGAATCAAGGATGTCTTGGCGCCTAATACTCCCAATTGGCTTTATGTCAAAGTGATTTCTAAAATCAAACCAAGTATTGATGCCAATGGGATACGGGCATGGAAACTTGCCGATGGCCAACCCTTTGAATTGGAGGCTGGAGCCTCTAAAGAAATTGCCTACGAATTTGTGGCTTCAACGCCAAATAGGGCCAATGCTATTGTGGCTAGGAAATTTCCACAACGTTATGTTGCAGGTCAAAAATCAGCCGTTCCCGGACTGCGAAAAATATTGAAAAATGCGCTTCAGGGAGAGCGTTATTATTTGGTTTTACAACCAGAACAGGCATACGGTAAGAAGGGATATGCCAATTCCATTGCCCCAGATGAACCTGTATTCTTTTTAATTGATATCGTTGGGGTGAGGTCCATATCTTAGGAAATCACTAAATTTACATCCTCATGGTTTGTCGCTTATTCGGTCTTTTTCTTTTGTTGAGTTGTTGTGTTCATCATGGTGTATACGCCCAAAAAGCACTAGATACAATTCAAACTGATCTTGGTAAAGTAGTTTTGTACAGCAATAAATCCTGGTCTTTTTTACAGGAGTCAAACTTTGATGGGGTCATGAATCCAAGAATTGATTCATTCATGAGACAACAAGACCCATCATTTTCACATCCATGGAATAATGAAGTTTGCTTTGTGAGCCGTAATGATCTCTCGAAACTAAAAGATACCCTTTGGCTTAAGGAGAATGAAGCCTATGATGCTCAATTTTTCATGCCCCGTAATGGAATAGTAACTTCTCGGTATGGTGTGCGTCATGGTGGTAAACATTATGGCATTGACATTGATTTGGAAACAGGCGATACGGTTTATGCGGCTTGGACTGGCAAAGTAAGGTATGCCAAATACAACGATGGCGGTTATGGTAACCTAGTGATCATTAGACATCCAAACGGCCTAGAAACACTATATGCGCACCTTAGCAAACACCTCGTCTATCCTGACCAAGATATTGTGGCTGGTGAGCCCATTGGGTTGGGAGGGAATACGGGCCACTCATTTGGTTCGCATTTACATTTTGAAACCAGATTTTATGATGTTCCAATGAATCCTGAAATATTAATAGATTTTGACAAAAAGGAAGTGAAAAGTGAAGAGCTCTTTTTAGTATCAAGTTTCTTTGCACCGGGTGCCAATACCAATGCTCTGAACCAAGAAAAAGAAGGCACAGTGGCGCAAACTCCCGTTGTTATTAGAACACCCCAAGTCAAGTATTATAAAGTGCGCCCTGGTGATACGCTTACAAAAATTGCTGACAGAAATGCTACTACCGTGTCAAAGTTGTGTCAGCTCAATGGGATAAAGCCAACTTCTGTATTACAGGTAGGCAGAAGTTTAAGAATTAAATAAAATGAAACAGGTTCTATTTTTAGTTGTTAGTGTTTGGCTTTTTGTAGGGTGCTCCGAGTATTCAAAAATTGTCAAGGGTGCGGATTACAGTCAGAAATTTGTGAGTGCAAATCAATTGTACGACAACAAAGAGTTCAATAAAGCAATTGTACTTTATGAGCAAATTTATCAACATGCTCCAAAATCAGGGGAAGGAGAAGTATCCTACTATAGATTAGCACAATCGTATTTCGAAATTGGCGATTACTACATGGCGCAATACTACTACAGTGCTTATATGCAGCGTTTTCCATACAGTAATAAGGCTGAGGATGTACTTTTTATGATCGCGATGTGCTCGGTAAAAAATTCACCGGAGCACTCCCTAGACCAAACTGAAACCGAACTGGCCATCAGCAATGTGCAACAATTTGTCGACCGTTATCCAGATTCTTATTTGGTGGATACCTGTAATTTGATCATTGATAAGCTACATTTCAAGCTTGAACGCAAGGCCTTTGATGCTGTGGAGCTTTATGACAAAACTGAAAACTACAAAGCAGCTGTATCCTCTGCTGAAGGTTTTTTAGAAAACTATAGCAGGTCTCAGTTTGTAGAAAAAGCACATTATATACTTGTGAAGAATTCATATTTCATGACTATCAATAGCATTGAAAGCAAAAAAAGTGAGCGTAGCGCCCAAACTAATGAAAGATTCCGTAACTTTGCGCTTCGCTATGCAAGTTCGTCATATATGAAAGAACTGACAGCTTACATAGAGGCACTTGAAAAAATAAAATAAAGTCTACATCATGAGTTTTAAAAACAACGCTGCAGAAAAAACAACCGTTACCCGCGATACCATCCTAGTTGAGGAGAAAACTGGTAATATATACGAATCATTGGTTGCGATTTCCAAAAGAGCAAATCAAATTTCTACAGAACTCAAAGAAGAATTGACTCAAAAACTTCAAGAGTTTGCCACGCATACTGACAACCTCGAAGAAATTTTCGAGAACCGTGAGCAAATTGAAATCTCAAAGCATTACGAAAAAATGCCTAAGCCAACGGCTATTGCAACTCAAGAGCTATTGGAAGAGAAAATTTACCTCCGCAAACCTGAGGAATTACAGTAAGCATGCTTGGCAAGCGGATCCTTCTTGGTATTTCAGGAGGTATTGCTGCCTATAAAATTCCTATTCTTGTTCGTGCACTCAAAAAGCAGGGTGCAGAGGTGCGTTGCATTTTAACACCTTCGGCTGTGGATTTCGTAAGCCCTCTAGTGCTTTCAACACTTTCAGAACAAGAAGTTTACATTGAATTTTGGGATCAAAAAACGGGTGTTTGGACCAATCATGTGGAGCTGGCTCTTTGGGCAGATCTCATGCTTTTGGCTCCTGCCACGGCCAATACCTTATCCAAAATGGCCAATGGCGCTTGTGACAATCTGCTAATGGCCACCTATCTATCTTTAAAATGCCCTTGTGTGGTTGCGCCTGCCATGGATCTTGATATGTATAAACATCCGAGTGTACTACGTAATTTAGCTCAACTACAAAAGGATAATGTACACATCATTCCTGCAACTTTTGGTGCATTAGCCAGTGGTCTAGAAGGACAGGGAAGAATGGAGGAGCCTGAAAAAATCGCTGATTTCATTGCTGCTTATTTTCAAACCACAAGACCTGAAACGATTGAAAAGAAAAAGTATTTAATCACTGCTGGCCCCACGCGTGAGCCCCTAGATCCGGTGCGCTATTTATCAAATCATTCTACAGGTCAAATGGGCTATGCTATTGCTCGGGCAGCCCTAGCTTTTGGTCACGAGGTGGTATTGATCAGCGGGCCAACGCAATTAAGTATTACACACCCAAATCTAAGGCGCGTTGATATTGAAACTGCCGAGGAATTGCTACTAGCTGTACAAAAACATTGGAGTTGGGCTAGTCATGGAGTTTTCAGTGCGGCAGTTGCTGATTATAGGCCAAAAAATGCTGCAACTGAAAAAATTAAAAAGCAAGCCCCTGATTTGCTGCTTGAATTAGTCAAGAATCCTGATGTATTGGCTTGGGCTGCTGCTCACAAGGCTGAAAAAGTTGTGATGGGATTTGCACTCGAAACAAATAATTCTGAGCAAAATGCGTTAATGAAGTTGCATGCCAAAAATTTAGACTACATCGTTCTCAATGAGCAACAAAATGGTGTGAGTGGCTTTGGGGCAACGACCAATAAAATTACTATCTTCGACAAAGATGAGCAGCGTACAGATTTTACTCTTCAAAGCAAAGATTCTTTGGCAAAGGCCATAATTCAATACTTAGAAACGACCCTATGAACAAATCAATCATCTTGTTTTTATTTTTGAGCGGCACCTTTGCTTTACGTGCCCAAGAGCTAAATTGCCAGGTGAATATCGTCGTTGACAATAAAGTAGAGGTGAATTCTACTGAGCAAGAGATCATTGCACAGATGAAACAAAGCATCATTGAGATCATGAATAACACCGTCTGGACCAAAGATAAATTCAAGATCGAAGAGCGCATCAATTGCAACTTACAAATACAAATCCGAGAAATTCCCGCCACAGGAGCCTACAAAGGAGATATTCAAGTTTCTTGTGTGCGTCCGGCGTTCAATAGCAATTACAATTCTACTTTGTTTAATTTTCAGGATGAAAATTTTCAAGCAAGTTTTTCAAGGGGAGCAGTCTTGAATTATGTTCCCAACCAATACCGTGATAACCTTACTTCGATTTTGGCATTCTATGCCTATTTTATCATAGGGATGGATTACGATTCTTTTTCTTTGAAAGGGGGCACGCCATATTTTCAAGAAGCCTTACAAATAGTTACGCTCGCCCAAACGGGTGGTGCGCCAGGTTGGAAATCTTCTGAAAGCAGTAAACGCAATAGATTTTACCTTGCCGACAATATGCTTCAGCCCGTATTTGATCCGTATAGAACCTGCCTATATCAATACCATCGTTTGGGCTTAGACCAATTGTATGATAAAAAAGAGGAGGGTAAGAAAGCCATTTATGGGGCGCTCAATGTTTTGAGCCCAATCATGGCCACTCGACCAAATACGGTCAATATCGTTAGCTTTCTTTTCGGTAAAACTACAGAGCTAAAAAATATCTTCTCGGATTCTGAGCTCAAAGACAAACAAGATTTAGTCAATCTATTGAAAAGATTGGATCCGGCCAATTCTACACGCTACGCCACCATACTAGACTAATGCTTCGGTCTTTACGTATTGAACAATTTGCATTGATCGATGCCATAGAGCTCGATTTTCAAAAGGGTTTTACTGTTTTTACTGGTGAAACAGGTTCCGGTAAGTCAATATTGCTTGCGGCTACACAACTCATTTTAGGAGAACGAGCCGATGCAAAAGTATTGGCCCCAAACGCTAAAAAAGCTATTGTGGAGGCTGTTTTTGAACTCGATGAAAATCATAAGTATTTCTTTGAGCAACATGACCTAGATTTTGAGAAGCAAACGCTAATCAGACGAGAGGTAGCAGCAGAAGGAAAATCAAGGGCATTTATCAATGATACCCCTGTGTCTTTGCAAATTCTCAAGGAACTCACCAGCTCTTTATTGCAAATTCATTCACAATACAATACCCTTGAGCTCAAATCCAAACAGTTTCAATTGTATTTGTTAGATTTATTGCTAGGCCTCGATACGAAACAAAAAGATTTTGCAAAATCGTATCAAAGGATGTTGGATGTAAAAAAAGACTTGCTAACGCGTGAACAAGCCTTGTTGGACGCCCAAGCCTTACAAGACTACAATACCTTTTTACTCCATGAGCTCGAAGATTTGCAATTGAATTCACCAAAAGTGAAAGGTTTACAAAGTGAGCTTGATCGTTTTGCCTATGCTGCTCACATTTCAGAAGCTCGTCAAGCCCTTCAGTCTATTCTCGATGATGAAGGGCCGTACAGTGCCTTACATCAACGTAAATCCATTTTAGATAAAGTCAAAGATCTTGATTCAACTCTAAATGATTATTCTCAACGCTTGGATCAAATTCTCATAGAGATCAAAGAGTTGGCGCGAGATGCAGCTTTTGGAAGTGGCCCAGAATTAGATCCATCCGAACTGCCCGCCTTAGAAAGATTGCAAGACCAACTCAACGCTGCGTTTCTAAAACATCGCGTAAACACGATCGAAGAATTGATTCTTATTGAAGAGCAACTCAAGTCACAAACCGTACAAATCTCCGAACAGATAGAAACCATTGCTCGTTTAAAGAAAACGTATGAGCAGTTAAATACGAGCCTATGGACTGCGGCAAAACAATTACATAAGCAACGGTTAGAAGGAGCAAACGAGCTCGCATCGGCATTGCAAATTATATTAACCGAACTTAAATTGCCGCATACAACATTAACATTTCAACTCAAGGAAAATACAGAGCTCAATTCATCAGGTTGTACTGCTCTTTCTTTATTATTTTCTGCCAATTTGGGCCATCAGCCTATTGAGGTGGAGAAGGCGGCAAGCGGTGGAGAGTTATCAAGACTGATGTTGGCTTTACAAAAAATGATCTCACAGAAGAAAGCCCTTCCTACAATTATTTTTGATGAAATTGATACTGGTGTTTCTGGTGATGTGGCACTCAAAATTGGGAAATTGCTTCATGAAATGGCACAAAAAGGTCAATGCATGGCAATTTCACATTTACCTCAAGTTGCAGCTAAGGCCAAGCACCATTTCTTGGTAGAAAAATACGTGGTCGATGAGCGCATGCAAACAAAAGTTACGTCTCTGAGCCAAGCAAATAGAATTACTGAATTAGCCCGCTTGCTGAGTGGAGAAAGCATTACCCCGGCAGCCATTGAAAATGCTAAGTCGCTTTTGGCAATCAAATGAAAGGCATCTCCCATCACGATAAGATTGTACTGCTTGGTAGCTGTTTTTCGGATCAAATCGGATCAAAATTTGCTGCAAATGGTTTTCGGTCCTTAGTAAACCCTGGAGGGACTATTTTTCACCCTTTGGCGATATTGCATTTGATTCAATGGGCAATGGATCCTAACTTTAAACCACTTCGGGTTTATCAGCATCAGGATATTTATTTTTCCTGGGATTTATCGGGGACCTTTTATGCCATGTCAGAAAGTGAATTGCATCAAAAGTCAGCGGTATTGCATCAAGAGCTACACGAGGAATTGAAAACTTCAAAATTCCTTTTTCTTACCTTTGGAACAAGTTGGGGATATGAACTTTGCACCGACGGATGGCTAGTTGCTAACTGCCACAAGGCGCCTCAAACTATGTTTGAAAAAAAGATGGCAGATGTATCGATGATGACCGCTTCTTGGGAGGAACTGATCAAAAAGATCAGACAATTCAATCCAGCACTCGAGCTTATATTTACCATTAGCCCGGTAAGGCACCTTAAAGAAGGTCTTATTGAAAATAACAGAAGCAAAGCCCGCTTGCATTTACTAATTGAACACATTACGGCGCTACAAAACTGCAGTTATTTGGCGTCTTATGAGTTGGTGCTTGATGAATTGAGAGATTACAAATTTTTCAAAGTAGACAAAGCACACCCCAATGAGGAGGCGATAAATGAAGTTTGGAACTTAGTAAAGCAGGAATTAATATCAGTAGAAAGTATACAAATAATTGAAAAGTGGAATGAGATTCAGCGGCTTAAAGCTCATGAAATACTGTATCCAGAAAGTATGAGCGCAAAAAGACTCCAAGAAAATATCATCCAAAAAGAGGAGGAATTTATCAAAATGTATCCGGCATTTCTGCTTCCCACTCTTTCTTGAAGGTTTCTAAAAATGCCAGCATGAAATCGTGACGTTGAGCGGCAAGTTTTTTAGCTGTAATGGTTTCCATGCGGTCTTTTAAAAGCAAGAGTTTTTCATAAAAATGATTCACTGTGTGCCCCTTGTCTTGGGCATATGCTTCTTTGCTTTGATGCATTGTCGGGGGAATGCTTGGGTCGTAAAGTGCCCGCCCTCTGCTTCCGCCATAGGAAAAAGCACGTGCAATGCCAATTGCACCGATGGCATCCAAGCGATCTGCATCTCTTACAATTCGCCCTTCTAAAGAGGTAGAGAGGTCTGCAACGAGCGCTCCTTTAAAGGATACGACAGCTACAATATTGGCCACCTCTTGAGCTATTTGATTGCTTGCCCCTAAGGAAATTAACAACTCATAAACTTCTTTTTGCCCTAACTGGAAATCACCCCCGTTGTATTTGTGGTCAGAATAATCATGAAGCAATGCGGCTAGTTCTATAAGTTCAGCATTTCCACCTTCAGTTTGTTGCAACAGTAGGGCGGTTTTTCTCACCCGATCAATATGGAAATAGTCATGGCTTCCTTCCTGATTGGAGAATTTTTCTTTAATTCGAATTTCAATAAGTTCGATGAGTGCCCTCATTACAGCTTTACAAATCTTTTGGTAAGGGTGCCAAACTCTGATTGACATTGAATGTAGTAAGATCCAGCATGTAAAGTAGAGAGGTCAATATGCTCAGTGGTAGAATGGATCAAAACTTGACCGTCCAAATTATAAACAGTAGCCTTTAGGAACCCTTCAAGCTGTACTGATAAAAATTGAGATGCGGGATTAGGGTACAGAACCAAGTTGAGTATATTTTCATTCATTCCAACGGGGTCGTCTTTACGTACTTGAATATCGTCTAGATACAATTTAAAACCATCGAAAGTACGCAACACAAAAGCTACGTAAATAGTGGAATCGTTATAGCCCGCTGCACTCAAATCCACTTCCCTAAAGGTCCACTCAAAGTTCTCCTCTTGCACTGAGCCGATAGTATCCGTAAATGAGGTAGGGTCATTGCTTGTTTTCGATACCAAAACAAGGTAATCATCAGGGTAGGAGGGGTCATGTGATTTGGCTTCCCAAGATATGAAGTTGCCAAAACTACCAAGCTGCAGCGCAGGCGTGATGAGCCATCGATTGGACGTATCGGCACTAATGAAATAAGAGCTCGCACCTGCCACAGTATCTGTTGGGTTTTCGGGGTCTGGTATGGCAATCCAACCGCTGGCAAAATCCAATACTTGTGCATTGGGCTGGGCACCATCGATATTTAATAAGGTGTAGTTGTTTGGAATGCCTCCTTGAAAATCAGTCATTAGAATATTAGTCTGCGCATCGATGACAAACAAAATAAAGGTAAAGAGGAGGGATGCAAGAAGTTTCATGGGGTAAAGATAGTTATTCTAATTAGTCAACCAATGTGATAAGTATGTCATTGAATTCTTGGTAAAAGACGTCAAACTCTTTTAAATGTTTCTTGAAAAATGCATAGATTTCAGGCCAATCTTCTTTTTTATAAAAATTTACGCTCTTCAATTCCCAGTAAATTCTACCTATTGTTTGTCCTTCCTTGTTCAAATAGTTTTCTTCCCATTGAGTGGCAACAGACATATTGCTTTCTAACACCACTTTGAGTTCAATGAGCTGTTCCCAGAAAATAGCTTGAATGCCCGGGTCTTTGAATTGTATGTCGTAACAAAGGGCAGTCCTTTGCCCATCACAAACCATTCGTAAATAGGTGTTTTTGACCTGAGTAGGGTAGTTGGCCCAATTGACTCTACGCCCGGAAGCGGACATACAAGCGCGCATGTGTTGTTTGAAACCTGACCAAAAAGCTTCATTGAAAGCCTTGCGCGCTTCTTTAGATAACATTTTTTATTGATTGCCCTTGGCGTGGTCGGCTAAAAATTGTTGCAGTCCGATGTCTGTAAGTGGGTGCTTAACCAAGGCTTTGATCGCGGATAATGGCCCTGTCATGACATCGGCACCAATCGTTGCACAGTTAATGATATGCATAGGGTGTCGAACGGAAGCGGCTAATATTTCAGTATCAAAAGCATAATTATCATAAATCACTCGGATTTGTTCAATTAATGAAAGCCCATCGGTAGATACGTCGTCAAGACGACCTAAGAAAGGTGAAATATACGTAGCTCCTGCTTTGGCGGCAATCAATGCCTGACCAGCTGAAAAGATCAAGGTGCAATTGGTACGAATTCCTTTGGCAGCAAAATACTTGATTGCCTTGAGTCCTTCGGCGATCATTGGAATCTTAACAACAATGTTCTTATGCAGAGCAGCCAATTGTTCACCTTCGCGCACCATGCCTTCAAAGTCTGTGGAAATAACCTCTGCACTTACCGGACCATCAACGATATTACAAATGGCAATGTAGTGGTTTAAGATATTTTCTTGTCCTGTAATGCCTTCTTTGGCCATCAGCGATGGATTTGTTGTAACGCCATCTAGGATACCCATGTCATGGGCTTCGGCAATTTCTTTGAGGTTAGCGGTGTCTATAAAAAATTTCATGGGGTTATTTTTTTCGGTTTTTAAGCATTTCTTGTTGTTGACGTTGCATTTCTTCTAGCTTTTCTTGGAAACGCGATTTCTTTTTGGCTTTTGGATTGGAAGCGCTATTGGCTTTTCTTTCTGCCATTTTTAACTTCAGATTTTCTTCATTTACAAAAAAGCGCTTGATCAAAACCATCATTACGATAGATAAGAGCGTAGAAACAAAATAATAATAAGACAAACCAGCGGAGTAATTATTGAAGAAGAATATCATCATAAAAGGGAAAATATACATAATAATCCGCATATCTGGCATTCCTGGTTGCTGTGGCGTTTGCATATTGCCACTATTCATGTAGGTGTAGGCTAGGGTAGTTCCGGCCATCAGTAGGGTGAATAAGGAGACGTGGTCTCCGTAGATTGGAAGGTGAAAGCCAAAATCAAGAATAGAATCGAATGAACTTAAATCCTCAGCCCATAAAAATCCTTTTTGGCGCAGTTCAAAAGCAGCAGGGAAAAATCTAAATACGGCAAGTAAAATAGGCATCTGAATGAGCATCGGCAAACAACCGGCCAATGGGCTTGCACCAGACTCGCGATAGAGCGTCATCATTTCCATTTGCTTTTTCATTGCATCTTCCTGCTTCGGGTATTTGGCATTGAGTGAATCAATTTCAGGTTTAAGAATGCGCATTTTGACAGACGATACAAACATTTTCCATTGGACGGGCATCAAAATGGTTTTAAGTATGAGCGTCAAGATGAGTATGGCCCAACCAATGGCAATACCGTTGTCTACGAGCAAATTAAAAATGGGCTGAACGGCATAAATATTGATCCATCTAAAAAGGCCCCATCCAAAATTGAGAATATCGTCATAGTTGCTGTCGTAGCTTTTAAGAACCTCGTAATCATTGGGCCCAAAAAACCAATTGAAACTAGCCGAATTGTTCTGGAAATTGAGTGCCATCGTTGCATGGTAGCCTTTTAAGTGCGTCCAAGCTTGGGGGTGTCCTTCTTTGAAATTTTTAATGAAGAATTTAGTTCCTTTTTTTGGAAAAGGATTCGTAGGGTGTAGGATAGCCGAGAAATAACTTTGCTTAAATGCTACCCATTCAAGGTCCTCTTCTGGAGTGCCAGATTCAGTAGCTGTTTCTGAAAGATAGTCCAAACCACTTTCTGTTTGGTTGAAACAAATGGTAGAAACACGGCGTTGTTCAGAAAATAGTCGTTCAGTCTTTTTGAAATCAGCTGCCCAATTAAGCATCGTATTGTCGAGGATAAACCCCTTGTTATCTAGTACATCAATCTTGTAAGAAAGGTCATGACCCTCCTTTAGGGTATAAACTTGTCTGATGGTACCCTCTGGGAATTGCGCTTCGTATATGACTTTGTTTTTCGAGGCTGTTATCAAATCAAAATAAACATCCTTGGTATAGCGCTTGCCCTTATTTGTTGCAAGGATCAACTGATTGTGTGCATCGCCGTTTTCAAACAAACAAAGTGCGTTGTCTTTTTTGGCTGCAAAATCTTTATAGCTATGGTATTTTTTGAGGTAAACTCCGGCAATCATTCCTCCTTTTGAATTCAATTCTACGCGGAGGTCTTCATTTTCAAGCGTAGTTAGGACTTCTTCCTTGATTGGAGTGGGGCGCGTTGCTGCCTGATTCAAAGAAGCTTGCTTACCTTTTTTGGTCTTTTTTACTTCTTGCTCTTTATTTTTTTCTTTGGCCTGGGCTTCTTTCTTTTGAGCTGCTTTTAACTCATCTTTTGACGGCTGATTCATTACGGAAAATACCGTGATGATCAGACCAATGAGTACGAGGCCAATAGTGGAATTGCGATCCATAATGTTTATTTTTTCTTGTTAGTAAGTGCTGCTTTTACAAATGCAACGAAGAGTGGGTGAGGGGCGTCAACAGTACTTTTGTATTCGGGATGAAATTGGACACCAACAAACCAGGGGTGTGTTGGAATTTCAACCACTTCTACAAGCCCTGTATCCGGATTTTTACCTGTGGCAATCATGCCTTTGGCTTCAAAGTCTGCTAAAAAAGCGTTATTGAATTCGTAGCGGTGTCGGTGCCTTTCTGAAATGTTATTGTTCTGATAGGCTTTGGCCGTATTAGAATTAGGTTTTAGTTCGCATTTATAGGCGCCCAAACGCATGGAGCCACCCATGTTTGAAATACGTTTTTGCTCCTCCATCATTGAGATGACAGCAGCGCTTGTGTTTTCAGACATTTCTGTGGAGTGGGCGTCGGTAAGTCCCATGACATTTCTTGCAAATTCAATTACGGCAATTTGCATACCTAAGCAGATGCCTAAAAATGGAATGTGGTTTTCTCTGGCAAATTGTACTGCGGCAATTTTACCATCTATACCCCTTGAGCCAAAACCAGGTGCTACCAATATGCCATCAAGGCCACTTAGAGCAGTGGATATGTTTTCTGGATCAAGCGTTTCGGAGTGAATCCAATCGACTTTTACTTTTGTTTCATTGGTAACCCCCGCATGAATAAAGGCTTCAGAGATTGATTTGTAGGCATCTTTTAATTCAACGTACTTTCCAACCAAACCAATATGAATGGTGTGTTTTGGGTTTTTAAGACGCTCCAAGAAGGCTCTCCAATTATCGAGTTTCGGGCTTTGCTTTTTAGAGAGACCTAGTTTTTCAAGTACTACTGTGTCGAGTTCCTCGGCTTGCATCAATAATGGAACATCATAAATAGAGGCTGCATCACGTGCTTCAATCACTGAATTGACAGAAACATTACAGAATTTGGCAATTTTCTTTCTCAAGCCAAGGTCAAGTTCATGTTCGGTACGACAACACAAAACATCGGGCTGAACACCTAATTCAAGCAATTGCTTGACGGAATGCTGTGTAGGCTTGGTTTTGAGTTCGCCAGCAGCAGAAAGGTAGGGTACAAGGGTGAGGTGCACAACGATGCAATCTGAATCGTATTCCCAGAGCATCTGACGAACAGCTTCCACATAAGGTAGGGATTCAATATCGCCGACGGTACCACCAATTTCCGTAATAACGATGTCAAATTTGCCATTTTTAGCTACGGCTTGAATGCGGTCTTTAATTTCATCGGTAATATGCGGAATCACTTGAACCGTTTTTCCAAGATAATCTCCACGGCGTTCTTTCTCAATTACTGACTGATAGATGCGTCCAGTGGTCACATTATTGGCCTGAGAGGTGGGCACATTCAAGAATCTTTCATAGTGTCCTAAATCAAGATCCGTCTCAGCACCATCATCAGTAACGTAGCATTCGCCGTGTTCATAAGGATTGAGCGTGCCTGGATCAATGTTGATGTAGGGATCTAATTTTTGAATAGTGGTGGTATAACCACGTGCTTGTAAAAGTTTTGCTAACGACGCAGATATGATACCTTTCCCTAGAGAAGAGGTCACACCCCCGGTTACAAAAACATACTTGGTTGAATTGGACATATAACGTTTGTAACTACGGGAAACAAAGGTAATACATTATTTCCTTTCTTGCCACTTAAAATAGGTCTTTTGTTGCGTGGGTCGATTCGTTTCTACCTCAGTCAAAGGTTCGCAAGGAATCAGACTTGAATGACAATCTGAAGGTAATTGTTGGTATAGGGCGGTTCCGTCGGTTTTCCAAGAAATCATGTCGTCGGAAACTTCTTTGATGATTTTAGCCGGATTACCCACAACTAAGCTTCTTTTAGGTATCTGCATTTTTGAAGGAACGAAACACAAAGCACCGACAATTGATTCTTTGCCAATAATAACATCGTCCATCACAACGGCGTTCATTCCTACCAAACAGTTTTCTTCTAGAATCCCGCCGTGTATGATGGCGCCATGCCCAACATGTGCGCCAGCTTTTAAATGTACGGTTGTTCCCGGAAACATATGAATTACACAATTTTCTTGGACATTACAGCCGTCTTCAATTATAATTTGACCCCAGTCGCCGCGCAATACAGCTCCTGGGCCAATGTAAACGTTTTCACCTATGATTACATTCCCGGTAACGTTTGCCTGGGGGTGCACAAAGCTAGAAGGTTTAATTACTGGGACAAAGCCCTTAAACGAATAGATGGCCATTGGTCAATAGTTTCTATTTAACATAATATTAATTATATAACAATTATTAAAATTGTAAGTGTCTGATAGTTAAACCGTTATTCTTTAATTGCAACAAAGCGTCTATACCTACCTGTATGTGCTGTTGTACAAATTGTTGCGTAACGGTGGTATCGCTCGCTTCGGTTTTGACCCCTTCGGGAATCATCGGAGAATCACTCACTAGCAGCAAAGCACCAGTTGGTGTCTTGTTGGCAAACCCTACAGTAAAAATTGTTGCGGTCTCCATATCAATGGCATATGCGCGAATTTTCTGTAGATAGCTCTTGAATTCATCATCGTGTTCCCAAACGCGCCGATTGGTAGTATACACTGTTCCAGTCCAGTAATCAAGATTGGCATCGCGAATAGTTGTTGAGATGGCTTTCTGCAAAGCAAATGAAGGTAATGCTGGAACTTCTGCTGGCAGATAATCATTGGAGGTTCCCTCGCCACGAATGGCCGCAATCGGTAAAATTAGATCCCCGATTTTGTTTCTTTTTTTTAAGCCGCCACATTTACCCAAAAACAAGACCGCCTTGGGTTGTATAGCGGTGAGTAAATCCATAATAGTTGCTGCTCCCGGGCTACCCATTCCAAAATTGATGATCGACATGTCATTGGCTGTAGCCACCTGCATCGGCCGATTGGCGCCAATGATTTCAACACCAAATTTTTCAGCGAATATCTGTACGTAATTAGAGAAATTGGTCAATAAAATATAGGACCCAAATTGTTCTAAAGCGACACCGGTGTATCTAGGGAGCCAATTTTCGACGATTTCTTCTTTACTCTTCATTAATTATATTTTAAACAAGGTACGTATAATTTTGTTATTCTATCTTTGTTATTGTGTATAGCACTGATCACCAAACCCTGCAGGATTTAGAATTTTCCGCCATAAAGAGCTGGTTAGAAACCTTTTGCATTGGCCCTACGGCTACAAAAAAAGTGCAGCTCTTGCAGCCTTGCAATCAGTTCCAATTATTGCGACAAGAATTGAGCGCACTTGATGAACTCAGACAAGTGCGTGTGCATGGTGAAAAATTTCCGGTCTTAGAATTTGAAGAGCTTCAAAAAGAAATCAAATTATTGGGAATTCAAAAGGCTGTCATATCGCTTGAAGGTTTTAGGCGTATCTATATAGCCTCCGAATTGGTCAATGCAATCGTATTGTTTTTTGAAAATTCGCTTTTCAAGTACCCCCTGCTCAAAGAGCTCACCCAAGAGGTATATTATACCAAAGAGATTACCAACGAGATTGATCAGGTTTTTGATCGCAATGGGCAAATCAAAGATGATGCCTCTAGCAACCTGATGGAAATTCGATCAAGAATTCGGGTGTTGCGCAATCAAATCAACAAAAACTTTGACAAGGAATTAAGACGCTACAACAAAGATAAGGTGCTTGGCGAAACCCTTGAAACCTTTGTCAACGAACGCCGTGTCTTGACTGTACTTTCTACTTTTAAGCGCAAGGTTCCAGGCAATATTCATGGCTCAAGCAAGACGGGCAGCCTTACCTTTATTGAGCCTTTAGTGAATGTTCCACTCAATAATGAGCTCGAGTTTCTTTTTGATGATGAGCGCAAAGAAATACACCGAATTTTACAAGCGCTTACAGGTCTCATGGTGCAATATGCAACGCTTATTGGGGCTTATCAGGTGTTATTAACGCGTATTGATTTTCTAAATGCCAAATGCAAATTGGCCCTTGAAATGCAAGCGGTGCTGCCCGCAATTTCTAAGCACGCCCATATGCATCTCAAGGGTGCCTTCCATCCTTTGCTTAGACGAGCAAATCAAGCTTTATCCAAACCCACTCTACCGCAAGATATTAGCCTTAAACTAGATGCCCGAATGTTGGTTATTTCGGGTCCAAATGCCGGAGGAAAAAGCATTACCTTAAAAACAGTTGGACTCTTGCAACTGATGCTTCAATCTGGTTTATTGGTGCCCGTGGCGCCAGACAGCACGATGTGCTTTTTTAAACAAATTTATTCCGACATTGGAGATAATCAATCTATTGAAAATGAGTTAAGTACATATTCTTACCGTTTGCAAAGAATGAAGTATTTTTTAGCTCGTGCTAATGCGAATACTTTGTTGTTACTCGATGAATTTGGCACTGGCTCAGATCCCGAGCTGGGAGCTGCATTGGCCGAAGTATTCTTTGAGCAAATGTATCAACTCCATGCCTTTGCTGTCATTACAACGCACTATTCCAATATTAAACTTAAGGCCGATGAGCTCTCAGCGGCTAGAAATGGATGCATGCTATTCAATGAAAAAGACCTCACCCCACTTTATCAATTCTCTTTAGGGCAACCAGGTAGCTCATTTACCTTTGAAGTGGCGCAATTAAATGGTATTTCTAAAGCACTCATTACTGACGCAAAAAATCGCTTGAATCAACAAAAAGTTCGGCTTGACAAATTATTAAGTAGCCTGCAAAAAGAGCGAAATCAACTCCTGTCTCAAAATAAGCGCCTTGAAGAAGCAGCCAACAATGCAGAAAAGACTAACTTAAAGTATCAGCAAGAGATTGAAAAATTGCAGCACAAACAATCGCAAGTAAGTCTGGTTCAAGAAACGAGCCAGCGGCAATTGCAAGCAGGTAAAAAGATGCTCGGCTTTATAGAGCGCTTCAATACCTCCTCACGAAAAAAAGACATCAATTCAGCTCTTTTTCAAGAGTTGACACAATATTTACGCCTAGAAAAATCTAAGCAAACCATCAAGAAAAAAGCACCTCTACCCGCCTCTTCGCTCAAGCCAACAAAAAAAGAAGTGCAGCGCGCCCAAAAGTATGAACAAGACAAGATTAAACTAGGAAGTAAGGTGCAATTGATTCAAACAAATAGGATTGGCATTGTTGAAGAAATCAAAGGCAAACAGCTTACCGTTATTTTTGGGCAAGCTCGTTTGAAAGTGAGTTTAGATAAACTGCGTTATCTAACGGATTGAAATTTAACATGAGTTACATATCAATCCCTTGGAATTCCGTAACTTTGCGTCCTATTTTTAATTTTTTAAACAAAAAATGAGTAACACAGCACTTGGAAACCACATTTTAGTGGAGTTTATGAATTGTGATCCGCATGTCATGAATGACGTAGCGGCGATTGAACGTGACATGGTTGGGGCTGCCCGCAAGGCGGAAGCAACCGTTATTAACTCAACCTTTCATCATTTTTCTCCCTATGGTGTTTCAGGGGTTGTTGTGATACAAGAAAGTCATTTGGCTATACATACCTGGCCCGAATATGGTTATGCAGCAGTTGATGTATTTACCTGTGGCGACATGAATGCTTGGATTGCTTTTGATCACCTCAAAGAATGTTTTGGGGCGAAATCATATTCTGCTATTGAGATGAAACGCGGCTCTGTAAACCTTCTTACGCGGAATGATTTTGATTTAACCACGGCTCGTGAAAAAGCAGCTGAGTGGCGTAATCCTGATTTCTACACTCGAAATGTTTGGTTTACTGATAAAGATGAAGATCAAGCGCTTTCATTGCGTTTTACCGGCGATGTTTTCTTCGATGTGCAATCTCCGTATCAACGTGTGCGCATTTTGGAATCAACCAAGTATGGCAAAATGCTCGCCCTAGACGATATGGTAATGACCACCATTAAGGATGAATTTCATTACCATGAAATGATTTCACACCCTGGTTTGTTTGCTTTGCCGCATGCCAAGAATGTATTGGTTATTGGTGGTGGCGATGGCGGCACAGTCCGTGAGGTATTGCGCCATAGCAACATTGAAAAAGTAACTATGGTTGAAATCGATGGCGAGGTGATCAAGGCTTGTAAAGAGCATTTGCCAGAAATAGCCGCTTCATTCGATGATCCGAGATTAGAGCTCATTGTAGATGATGGTATTGCCTTTGTCAAAAATGCTCCGGACGCTGTTTACGATTTATTAATCGTAGACGGATCAGACCCTGTGGGCCCTGCTGAAGGATTGTTCAGTGTAGATTTTTATCAAAATTGCTACCGCACACTCAAGGCAGATGGAATTTTGGTAGCACAAGGTGAGTCTCCTAAATTTAATGAAAAAGCTTTTGCAGAACTCAATTCAACCTTACAACAAATTTTTGGCCAAGACAATGCTCCTGTAGGACTATTCTTTGTGCCTACCTACCCTACCGGAATGTGGAGCTTCCAATATGGCATTAAAGGCTCAGCTGACCCACGTAAGGTTACTAACCTAGAGGCAATCAAAGCTTTTGTTGCCGACAATCATCTTCGTTATTACAACGAGGAAATTCATTTTTCAACCTTCGCTTTACCAAATTTTGTAAAGCAACTAATACAAAAATAACATGCAAATCGCACACCAAAAGGTCGTTACCTTGACCTACAAACTCTCTGATCATACGACTGGCGAGCAAATCGAAGAAACAACTCCTGAAAATGCCCTTACCTTTTTATATGGTGTGGGTGGTATGATTCCAGAATTTGAAGAAAAATTGGCTGGCAAAACTGCAGGAGAGCATTTTGACTTTCATATTCTTGCTGCCAATGCCTATGGTGAGCAAGATCCACAGCACATAGTAATGCTTCCTGCCAACATTTTTCATAATGAGGATGGCAAATTTGATGATCAAATGTTTAAAGTGGGCAGTATTGTACCGATGTCTGATAGCGAAGGAAATCAATTGAGAGGTCGCATTTTAGAAATAGCAGATGAGACTGTTCAAATGGATTTCAATCACCCGCTTGCGGGCACAGACCTTCATTTTTCAGGTACCATATTAGAAGTACGCGACGCCGAAGCTGAAGAATTGGCTCACGGCCATGCACATGGCCCACATGGGCATCAGCATTAATTTCAACATTTTCATAATTAAGTTGTTATCAAACGTGTAGGGTATTTTCCCTGCACGTTTTTTTTAACAACAACACATGGCTACAGTATTTGAAACAAGACTCATTGGCAATATAGGTAAAGATGCCCATGTTAAAACAATGGAACGCGGAATTGTCGCGGTCAACTTTCCAGTTGCACACAATAAAAATTGGAAAGACAAAAAATCTGGCCAAATGCGCACCAAAACCACATGGGTCAATTGCACCATTTGGAAACGTGAGGGTGCAAACATGCGCATCCTAGATTTTCTAACAAGAGGAACACTAGTTGAAATACTCGGCACCCCTTTTGCCAAAAGTGTCCAGTTAGAGGATGGACAAATGCGCACCGAAATCAGACTCAACGTTTCTAAAACTAATATTTTGCGACCCGCAAATAGAGAAGACGACGCTTTAACATCCTACTACGATCAAGAAGATGCGGATGATTTTGATAATACTTTAGATGATTTAGCCATGAATAGTGATGATTTTGAATAACTTATAAAATTCCCCAAAAAAAGTCCTGTTTTTTTTCGGTTTTTGAGTTTTCAAATTCTAAAAATTATATATATTTGCATCCTCGAAAGAGAACATTCCTCCTTAGCTCAGTTGGTTAGAGCATCTGACTGTTAATCAGAGGGTCGCTGGTTCAAGTCCAGCAGGGGGAGCAACTGATAATGATAAAACGGTTACACTATTAAAGTGTAGCCGTTTTTGATTTATATCTTTCTATGAGTACAAGGCCTAATTCATTTTTATCTTTAACATTTGCTATGTCTTGATTATCGACAGGTTTAATATTGTGATGGCCCCACAAGGCCAACTCTATTATAACCGGAGTTAACGAAAGTCCTTTTTCAGTTAGAAAATAGTGATTCGTTTTTTGATTGTCAGGTAATTTTTGTTTGACAATAAACCCCATCTTCTCGAGTGATTTCAGCCTATTAGACAAAATACTTGGTGCAATTGATTCATCACTTTCAGAGAACTCTTTAAATGTTTTTTTGTGTTCGATCAGCATCAACTTTATAACAACAAGGGTCCATTTGTCTCCAACAATATCTAATGCTGAAGTTACAGGACAATTACACCGAAAAAACTTATCTCCAAACAACATAATCACAAAAACGATTATTACTATTAAAATGGTAGTAATTTTAATTATCTTTACTATCAAATCAAAAGTAATAAA
>JAURGK010000042.1 GCA_030833845.1 Crocinitomicaceae bacterium
TGAATTGACTGCAAGATAAAATTGATGACTTGTATTGGTGGGGGAAAGCGTAAAGGAGGTGGCATTCACATCGAGTGTATCAGCGAGTAAACCGTTTTGAATAGAGAAGAGCGCAAAGGATGCAAAACCGCTTACGCTCCCATTATTTATTGTAGGCCAATAGATGTTGAGCTCATTGGCATTGTTGGTTTGAATACAAGCAATTTCTGGAGCCTGAACAATGCCTGCATTGAGTACATGGATGGTAATCGTAGCATATTGTACTTGTGGTATGGGGCAAACATCGTCTGTGGCCTTGAAAACAAAATGATAGGTTTTAGCGCTTTGAGCCTGCCCTTGACCATCAAGGATGTGGTCGCAGGTGGTTTGCCAAGTAAATTGTGCCTGAATTTGACCAGGAGCGGTGTAGGGCAACAAGATGTCAAGATTTGGGCAAGGGCTAACTCCACAAGCCAAATTGGCATCGAGTGTAATTTGTTGAGCACTGCCATTGATTTGGGTATCGGGGTCGGTGATCAATAAATCGAAAGAAACCAAGTCGCCGGCATTGACAGTCAGCTCATAGGAGGTACCTGCAGAGAAAGGTGGTGCAATAATTGGCGGAAAATTACTGCTGTTGCAGGGTTGTAAGACCAATTGCATTTCGCGTTCGGTCTCAGAAATCAAGACGCCTTGACGGTATGCTTTGATGCTGATCTTAACTGCAAAATTGCCAATGCTGTACGATTGAAAAGTAAGGGTTCCATTCAATGGATTGAGTACGGCAGGAATGTTTGATGGATTGAATGCGGTGCCTGGGGTAGGGCTTAGGTTGTTGAATCCCATGGCAAAAGGAACCGGAGCAGGGTTGAGGGGTGGGTTGTATACACCAGTCGGAAAATTATTGTAAGGTACACCAAATTCAAAAAAAAGAGAATCTAAATTGGCATCGCTCACCGCACCATTATATTGATAGGGCAGACCAGCACAACTCACAAAATTTGGATCTTCGTTGAATACAGGTGAGTCATCGGGCAAATCAAGATTGAAAATTTTGGCTGCCAGCGTGATGCCATAAGTAGATGGATTGAGCAGGTTGGTTAATGAGCCGCTGCGAGAAAAATTTTCATAGGTAAAGACCCATCCTTCGGCAGGTGGCGTACCGCTTAGTGCTACTGGTGCGCTGCGGTAAATAACTTTTTCAATGGCGCCGATACCATTCCCGCCATTATTACCCGTGCCACACAACAAAGGCCCAGCACCTCCTGGCACTTGATTGCAGTTTGGTGAAAGGTCTTGGCGTTGAACAAATAATACCGCAATAGAGCTCAGCGTGGGATGGTTCCAAACACGGAGTATTTCAGAAACGGCGTTGACGTCTGCTCCATTGCAATCCCGATAAAAGACCAACTCAAATTGATAGTTGTTATTGCCTAGATGTTTGTAGGTGATTTCTCCTCCCATGACATGCGAAGCAAGACTCGAATGAGCCAAAAGTAGGAATAAGCTTGCAATTAGGGCTTTGAACATCCGTTTGTAAACGTAGTTTTTATATATTTATTATAACGGCAAAATGGGTTGAAAGGTTGCTAGCCTGCTGAAATAATCAGCATTTCATCCCAGTTGAGATACTGCTGAGCTAAAGACCTTAACCTTTGTGGTTCAATTTTCTTGATCGCCTTGATGTATTGGTCATAGAAATTGAGATCTAGTCCATAGGTATACACGTTGGCATATAGATCTAGCATGGCATAGGGGCCGTCTGCACTCTTAAGTAATTGCCCCAGCAAATAGCTTTTCACCAACCCGAGCTCCTCTTCGCTCACCAAGTCCGTCTGAAGTCGTTTGAATTCCTTTTGAATTTCCTCAAAAGTGGCTATGCGGTTATTGACCCCAACTTCCGTTCCTATGACAAAATATCCAAAGGTGTTATTTTCTACAATATGTGATCCAATTCCGTAGGTAAAACCTTTGTCTTCTCTGATGTTACTCATTAATCGGCTACCGAAATAATCACCAAGTATGGTATTGAGAATGCAAAAATCAAGGTAGTCAGGGTGCGTTTTATTAAATAGCGGCCGGCCAATGCGAATCGCACTTTGCAGTGCCGAATTTTGTTCCAAATGAATAGCGCTTTTTGAAGCATGCCATTCAAAGGTTATATTTTGTTTCGAGTCGCATCGGTAATCGTTAAGAAGCAATTCAAGTTGCGTCACTAATTCCGGGGTGAAATCACCGACTAAGAATACATTTTTAAGACCCTTCAAGTAGTGCTGTTCATGAAAAGTTTTAATGTCTTCTCTTTTGGCTTTGGAGAAGTCTTCGAGTTCAAGGAGTTTGGCAAAATTGGTTTTGGCGAGTAATTCTTTTTGAAACAAGCGTTGGGCTAAGAAACTAACTTTTTGCTCATTGATTTTGAATTTTTCTTGGCGTTCTCTGATCAATTGGTCAAGCTCCTTTTGCGGAAATATTGCCGAGAAAAGCGCCTGATGAAAAATCTGATAGGCTTCCAATAAATGCTGATTTAAGGCATAAATGGTAACTACAGCGGTGAGTTGCCCAAGCGAAACGTCATAATATGCGCCCACTTGATCAAGTGCATTTTGAATTTGGCGCGCATTTCTATTTTCACTGCCATTGATCAGTAACCCAGCGCAAAAGGTGGCTGAGAGAGGGTCACCGATAGCTACGCCCGCTGCAAAGTGTAATTCAATTTTACTCGTATTGTTTTGAAGACCATGTTGCCAAAATAAACGAGCGCCATTTACTAACGAATATTGCTCGGGGGCAATAAAATTGATCTGCTCAATTGAGTTGATATTTGGCGGAATCTTCCGATTTAATCTTTCAATGTTGGCTGGATTTGTCATGATTTTTTAGCTTGAATATGAAGCAAGGAGCACTGTGTTTTGGTGAAAAGCTTTTGGGTGTATTGACAGAGGACTTCAGGTGTAATTTCAGTGTAACGATTTGCTTCAGTGTTGATAAGTGTTGCATCGCCTAAAAGTTCGAAAAAACTCAAATTCATGGCTCTATTCAAAAGACCTTGGTCTTGAAATGCTTTGGCTGTTTGCATTTTAGTGATGAGTTGTTGGAGGGCTGTTTTGCCGATCTTTTTGTTTTTGTATTGCTCCAAAAGGGCCCAAAGAGCTTCATCTAGTTCGGCCATGGTTTTACTCGGATTAATTTTTCCAGTGATGATAAACAAACCATTGTCTATGGATCCTGTGATATATGCCGTAATTTCTGAAACGAGTTTCTTTTTCTTTTGCAAGATAGTGTAGAGCATTCCGGTTTTTTCATTACTGAGGTGGTCAGAAATTAGATCGGCATAGAAATAGGACTGGTCCATGCGGCCACCCATCGGAAAAGCGTAGTAAAAAGCATCGGCGGGCACATGCCTTACGATTCGTTTCACCCTTGCTTTTTTTTGTACTGGTTCTTGAGCAAGTTGTCTGATTGACCTATCTTGTTTTGGAATATCGCCAAAATAATAGGCCACTTTTTGTTGGATGAAGTCTAGTTCAAAATTGCCAACAATACAAAGGATGGCATTGCCAGGGTGGTAATATTTTTTGAAAAAAGCCCGAACATCATCCATGCGCGCATCTTCAATATGCTGAATTTTTTTACCTATGGTGGCCCATTGGTAAGGGTGTTTTTTGTAGCAAAGTGGGCGTAGTTGCAGCCACGCGTCACCATAGGGCTGATTCAAATAACGTTGTTTGAATTCCTCAATAACAACTTGCCGTTGTACCTCCAAGCTTTTTGGGGTGAATGCCAAAGAAAGCATGCGGTCCGATTCTAGCCAAAGGGCGGTATCAATATTTTGTGCTGGCAATACATCGTAATAGTTGGTGATGTCATTGGAGGTAAATGCATTGCTTTGCCCGCCTGCGGCTTGCAATGGGGCATCGAAATCTTCAATATGCTTAGAACCTCCAAACATCAGGTGTTCAAAAAGGTGAGCAAAGCCTGTTTGCTCGGGGTTTTCATCACGTGCCCCAACATCATAGAGTACATTCACTACAGCCATGGGCGAGGCTGGTTCTTTGTGAAAAAGTACACGTAGCCCATTAGGTAGGGTAAATTTCTCAAATTTGATCATAAGTTAAAATGGGTTTGTGCGCTGAGTGCTGCGTTGAATTCTGTAATAAAATCTCTAACAATGGCATCTGCTGATTGGATTTGATCTATTTGGCCTGAAACCTGGCCAATCTCTAGTTCGCCTTCTATGAGGTCACCTTCAAACATTCCTTTTTTGGCTCTGCCCCGGCCAAGCAAATTGACCAGATCTTCTGTGCTAGCACCATTTTGATAGGCCATTTGAACCTTTTCAAAAAAAGGATTTTTTAATAAGCGCACTGGAGTAAGCTCCTTAAGTGTAAGCAGGGTGTCTCCCTCATGGCTGTCGACGACGGCTTGCTTAAATAAAGGGTGTGCACTCGATTCTTCAGAGGTCACAAAGCGACTGCCAACTTGAGCGCCTTCAGCACCGAGGTTCATGACTGCCAACATAGCACGGCCATCACCGATCCCTCCGGCGGCAATAAGCGGTATGGCAATGGCCTTTCTCACCATTGGAATCAAACAAAGGGTGGTAGTTTCGTCGCGGCCATTGTGTCCTCCGGCCTCAAATCCTTCGGCAACTATGGCATCAACACCTGCGGCTTCGGCCTTTTGGGCAAACTTTACACTCGATACAACATGCACGACA
>JAURGK010000006.1 GCA_030833845.1 Crocinitomicaceae bacterium
ATCAGCTACCCCATGTTGGCCCCAGACCAAGAGCTACTCGCTACAGATGTAACGATCCGCTTGCGCGTCAACAAGGAATACAAAAACTTTGTGGGCTCAGGAGAAAACGGTGGCAAGCCAATGTATGGCTGGTCAATGAAAGACATCGCTACTCAAGTTGCTTCTCAAGACATGCTCAAAGAAGCCTTGGCTATGATCAATGTGGTGCCAAATCCATACTATGCCTTCTCTGAGTATGAGCGTACGCGCTTAGATACTAAAGTAAAAATTGTTAACCTTCCTGAGGTATGTACAGTTCGTATATACACAGCAAACGGTAAATTGGTTCGCACCTTCAAGAAGGATAGTCCTCAAACCTACATTGATTGGGATCTTACAAACCATAAAGCAATTCCGGTTGCAGGAGGTATTTACTTGATCCACGTAGATGTTCCAAATGTTGGTGAACGCGTATTGAAATTCTTTGGCGGCATGCGTCAGGCGGATTTACAAGGTATTTAATGACAGAATAGTTCGATAGTAATGAAAATGACATTCAAACAAATCTTATTAGGTGCAGGCTTTATTGCTGCATTTAATGCCCATGCCGGCAACGAAGACCGCGTAGGTTCTGCAGGTGCTTCTCAATTGTTAATCAACCCATGGGCACGTTCATCTGCATTAGCAGACGCTTCCTATGCAAATAGCAACGGGCTAGAGGCAAGTTATATGAACATTGCAGGTTTAGCCTTTACTGATAAAACTCAATTGAAGTATAACTATTCAAATTGGATGGGTAATGCTGGTATCGCACTCAACGGTGCAGGATTAGCACAGCGTATTTCAGATTCTGAAGTTTTTTCGGTAAGTGTTCAGGCCATGAATTATGGAGATATTCCAATAACTACAGTGGCAAACCCTGAAGGAAATATTGGATTTTTCTCTCCAAGATTTAATGTATTTAGTGTTGGATATGCCAAGGAGTTCTCGTCTTCTATTTACGGAGGAATCAACTTCAAGGTGATTTCTGAGAGCATTTCAAATCTTAAGGCCAATGGCATTGCCATTGATGCTGGGATTCGCTATGTTTCTGGCGAACAAGATCAGTTAAAGTTTGGAATCACACTAAAGAATGTGGGCCCGGTAATGCGCTACAAGGGTGACGGACTTGCACAGCAAGTTACCTATGTAAGTACTGGATATATCGCTTCATTAGAACAACGCTCGGCAACTTTCGAATTGCCATCGTTATTAGGAATAGGTCTTTCATATGATTTTATTTTTAACGAAAGCAATAAGTTGAATTTAGCCATGGGCTTTACGGCCAATTCATTTATGAAAGATCAATACCGCGTTGGTCTTGATTATGGCCTAGCTAAAGATAACATGGCTTTTAATCTTCGCGCTGGTTTCTGCTATGAAAATGGAATGTTCAATGAAGAAACACGTTCAAGTGCTTTCACTGGCCCAACTGCAGGTTTTTCTATTGATGCCTTGGTTGGTGAAAATCAAAATGCGCTAGGCCTAGAATACGCCACACGTTTTGCCGGAGTATTTGGAATGATTCATACCATTGGCGCAACGATCAGCATTAAATAATTTTATATTTTTGTTTATATCAAGAGAGCCCTAATAGGGCTCTCTTGTTTGTTTAAGTAAATTGAGTACTATGTCAGCAATCAATTATTACACAGCCGAAGGGCTACAAAAGCTTAAGGATGAACTTCATCACCTTAAAACAGTTCAACGTCCCTCGATTTCTGAGCAAATTGCCGAAGCACGTGATAAGGGCGATTTATCTGAAAATGCAGAATATGATGCAGCCAAAGAAGCACAGGGCATTTTAGAAATGAAGATTGCCAAGATGGAAGAAATTATTGCCAATGCGCGTCTCATAGATGAAACACACATGGACAATAGTAAGGTCTATATTTTATCTAAAGTAACGATTAAGAATCAGACCAATGGAATGGAGATAGAATACACCTTGGTAGCCGAAAACGAAGCTGATATCAAGGCTAGAAAAATTTCCATCGAGTCGCCGATTGGCAAAGGACTTTTGGGCAAGAAGGTAGGTGATATCGCCGATATCCAAACACCTGGCGGCATCATGCATTTTGAAATTATTGCAATAACACGCTAATGGCGAGTATATTTTCAAAAATAGTTTCAGGTGATATTCCCTGCCACAAAGTTGCTGAAAATGATGAGTTTTTAGCTTTTTTGGATATCATGCCATTGGCTAAAGGACATACCTTGGTGATCCCGAAAAAGGAAATGGATTACATATTTGATATCGAAACAGAAACCTATCAGCGTTTTTTTCTTTTTGCTAAAGAAGTTGCAGCCAAATTAGAAAAGCACATTCCGTGTAACCGCATTGGAATGAGTGTAATTGGCTTGGAAGTACCACATGCACACATTCATTTAATTCCAATCAACGAAGTAGGTGATATGAATTTTAGCAAAGAAAAGGTAGCAGTAGCATCACCGGAATTAGAAGAATTGGCAAGACTTTTGTTTGCTGACTAATTAAATTACTTCAGATGAAATTATTTTTATCTATATGCCTGGCTTTTATTCAATTTAGCTGGTTGGCCGCTCAACCTATGCGGGTATTATTTGTGGGTAATTCCTATACCCACTACAACAATATGCCCAAATTATTCGAAAATATGGCCCAAAGTAAAGGAATCCGAATTGAAGTAACCATGGATGCCAAATCAAGCCATACCTTCGAAATGCATTCAAAGCGTCCGGAGCTTTATGCTAATATTCGTTCAAAAAAGTGGGATTATGTGGTTTTGCAAGGCTTTAGTCGTGAATTAGCCCAAGACAAGGAGGTCATAGATTCTAGCAGTATTCCATATGTAAAGCAGTTGTTGGATTCCATTTATTCGAATAATAAATGTACCAATGTCCTGTTATATCAAACCTGGGGTTACGATGGCGGATTTCAAGACGATACCCTAGGCATTTCATGGACCTATCAAGAAATGTCTGACCGTATTCATCAGGGCTACCTTCATGTTTCTGAAATATTTAACCTCACAATTGTACCGGTGGGCAAAGTTTGGGAAACCATCAAAGAGAATAATCCACAAATCAATCTCTACCAGCCAGATAAACAACACCCATCTATGGCGGGTTCCTATTTAGCTGCGTCTTGTTTTTATGCGGCATTGTTCAAGACAGAACCAAACATAAATTTCATAGCCAGTTTGGATCGCAAACAGGCCGAGTATATCCAAGAGGTGGCGGGCACTGTGGTACTGCTCAATAAGCAACGCTACAAGATCAATCAAAATACAGTAGAAATAGATATTCGTTTAAATCCTGAGAATAAAAAAGTGGTTTACCTCAATGCCCTGTATCCTAATGCAAAAAGTGTGATATGGGAATTTGGCGATGGCATGACTGAAACTGCATTTCGTACAAGGCATGTTTATAGCAAGCCAGGCACTTATGAAATAAAAATCAGAGTTCAGGACGCCTGCGGAGACCGCATTTTGAAAAGAAAGGTGACCGTTTAAAGTTTAATACCAAATAGTAAGCTACTGTATTTTTTCATGGGCCAAAGAATAAACTTCAGCTTGGCCCGAATCCAGTCAATGTAATAGACGAAAACAATAAAGATAAGCCAGAACCCTAGAGTGTACGGTATTACTTCATAAGGGCCGAGCTTTTCATGTAAATAATCATTGATACCAAAGCGTATCACACTACCATAAAGCAGCATCATGTGAATCACATAAATACTGAGTGTGTTCTGTCCAATTTTTAAAAATAAATTTTCCTTCTGAATATTGAGAACATAGGTTTCGAGGGCAAGCAGTATGGCTAGCACAATCAATACCATTCCCAATTTTTCATAAAGCCAATCCATCTCATAAAGTGGAATGCTGCTCAAGAAGTCAAAAGATTGCATCCAAAGAAAAGTAGGCTTGATTCCGATGTAAATTAAAAACCCGAGTAAGGCAGTGCCAAAAATGACACCGTAACTTTTGACCTGTGCTTTAAACTTGTACAGCAAAGTGCCAAGCATGGCCCCAAACATGGTGTAACCCATTCGAGGTGTAATTGGAAATTCTGAATGTGGCCCGTGAAAAATATTCTGAACGAATGCAGGTGCATTGGTTGGCCAGTAGTGGCTTCCTAACTTGCCAAAAAATAAATAGGAATAAAAAAGCAGCAATCCTGCTATGAAATAATATATCCATAATGGAATAAAGCGTATGGCCCTATAAACACCATAAATCAATATGATCGTAAGAATACCAACGGCTATACATTGCAATACATGAAAGGCATAATATTGCAATAAATAACCCCAAAATAAAAGTTCAACAACGCGTTTTAATCCCTTTCTTACTCTTATGTTCTCCCAAAACTTCAGGTGCTCATTGCCCAGTAGCAAATAGGTAAAAACCAGGCCAGTGACTGTTAAAAATGTAGGTGAGGTAAAGCCGCGGATGAATTTCCATGTACTATAGGCAGCATAGGAATCATTTGCCCAAACTGCCGCCAAAGAGTCATGCACAAAATGCCCTTCTAGCATCAATAGAATAGCAACAGTACGTGCCATATCGATGAAATAGAGCCTTGTTTTTGTTTGAGGCAAGTGATTAACTGTTTCCATGGGCCTTTAAAATCGAGCGCAAGTTACGAAAGAATTGACGAATTGGCTCAAGTAACTGTACAAGCACAATAAAGAATGCTAAGAAGAGTGTTGCACCTAAGATGGCTTCTGCTGCACTTAATTTGTTTTCTAAAAAGGACCTCAGGCTAAAGCCTGTAATTGCGCCATACAATATAATTGCATGGACAATATAGATGGTAAACGTTTCTTGACCAACCGCCATAAAATAAGGATGCCGCCAGCGTTCAAATTGACTGATATATGTAAAACACATGAGCATCAATGAAATAAACAGCGTGCGGTCAAATGCCCAAAAATAACGGTAATGAAAATCAACATAATTATCGCTATAGATGAAAGTAAGGACCCAGCCAATGAAATAAAAACTACTCGCAATCAAAAATAAAAACCGGTAAATATTTCTAAAGGCTGTGCCAGTGCCAAAAATGGTAATATAATGTCCGAAACCTGCACCAAGGAATATATAGCCAATCCAAGGAAAAATTGAAAATCCTGTTTCTGGACCTTTGATCATATTTTGAATGATTTGCGGTGCCCACTCAGGAAAAAATCCAACATGCAATCGAATCAAAGGGGTGATACTAAAAATCGCAACTGAAATCAATAAATAAATAAGCCAACTGTATTTTTTCAAGCTAGAAATTAAAAAAGTCACAACTAGTAGTAGCATCAAACCAAAGCCTATGCATTGCAGAATGTGAAAACCTAAAAAATGTGGATTGAAATGCCCTCTGAAATAATAGGGAATGTATTTTAAGTTGATTTGCAGCAAATAGCCAATGAGCAACAAGCTAGCTGCCCTTTTCAAGCCTTTGTGAACTCGATTGAGTTTGAAGAAAGGCACCAGGTTTTTTTGCCATTCTTTGTGTAATAAAAACGTAAATACGGTTCCAGAAATTGTAAAAAACAAAGGCGCTGTTAGCCCTCTAAAAAACCCCCATATACTGAACGCAATACTTCCTGACGAGCCAGTTTGTCTTACTTGGTCCATGAAGAAGGGGTAGCTATCAAGGGTCATGGAAATAAAATGACCCTGAAGCATCATTAAAATTGCCACACTTCTACTGAAATCTAAAAAATGAATGCGCTGCGTAGAATTCAAGGCTAAGGTAGTTTTTGAGTTCGTAATGCAATGATATCGATGCGTCTTTCAAGCGATGCACCTTTTGAATAAACTGAATTCTTTTGGTCGTAAAAATCGTCACTGACTTTTTGATCAGCTTTATATTCACCCATAGGTTCTTCAATAAATTGCAATCGGAGCGGTGAAGTTTGCATGTAAGGCGCAAATTTGCCGTCATCGATTTCTTCAAAATAATTGACTATTGAGGCTATGCGCCGTTTGGTTAGATGCACATTGTAATCAGATTTTGCCAATGGACTTGCAAATCCCTGAACTACAATACTTACCTGTTCTCCAGATTTCAAAGCTTCCCAGACTTGCTCTTTAAATATGGCCAAGTCATTCATTCCTTTTTCTACCTCCTCTTCAAAAAAAGATGCGAGCATAGCCACTTGTTCTCTTGCAGCAATGGAATCTCTACCTTCGGCAACCTTATCCAAATAAATAGGGAATTGACTTTTGTATTTTGAGAAAGTTTCTTCGTAGGTAAATTCAGTGTTTTCTGAGCTTGTCTTTGGGTTGGGGTGGTCGTTTTCAAAATACAAACGAATTGGCAACTCAAGTACTTGTATGCTTATAGAATTCGTTGAATCAGTCGGTAATTTAGGCCTTTGGAAAGCAGTATAAAACACATCGCTGCAACACGTTGGATGCGAGGCGTATAAACTACCTAGGCGATTTGAGCTTATAAAAGCAGTATCTCCTTGGCAAAAAAAGTACAGATCATTAGCTGTGCTATTGAAGGAGTGGCCTAGGTTGATTGGCGGACCAAAACTTCCGTCAGGCTCTAAATTGCTATAAAAGATATCAAAGCCACCAAAGCCGGCATGCCAGGTTGAAGAGAAATATAACCGTTGTGATAGTGGATCAAACCATGGAGATACTTCATTTTCAATGGAGTTGATACTCTGAAGATTTTTTTGCTCATACAAATGGCCAGCTTGGTCGATTTTTGCCATATACAAATCAATACCTCCAAGGCCTGACGCAAGTTGGGCTGCATATATCAAACATAAAGTATCCTTCATTTCAAACAAACAGGGCATACTTTGATATGGAGATTGTGTTGGAGAAATCTCATAAAGAGAATCAAGCACCCATGAAGTTATATTGGGCAGCAAGCGTACCATCCGACAACTCAATTGATCTGCGCGCCGTTGGCATTCGCTGCATAAGGCAAAACTGCTATCAGGTGCTACTGACAAGTTGCCATATTCATAATTCAATCTTTGATTGTCAATGAAAACCTCCGATGCAACTCGACTACCTTCATATCGGTATAAATTGATGCTGTAGTTTTTACTGAATATCAATTCTTCATCTACTCCAATGGAGTCTGACTTAAGAGCGCTGTATATGATTTGTTCATCTACAAAAGCATGGGCGAATTCAGCATCAATGGTGTTGAGGGGGTGAGCCTGTAGTTGATTTTGTAGGTTATTATCCACATATTTGAGTTGCTTGAGTACCCAACTACATGCCAAAACCTCTTGATTGGCTTTTAAATAACCATAAGTGGTTTTGTCTTCGGAAAAGAATCGCTTGGCCTCTTTGAATTGAGCCAAGGCCTCTTTATATAAGGCTTGTTGTTTGAGCATTAATGCATATTGAAGTTGCGCCCAAGGATAGCGATCCCCATCTGGATCTTGTTCAAATACTTTAAGATAAAATCTAGCAGCTGTTTTGTAGTCTTTGAATTGTGCATTGGTTTGAGCAATCTTCCATTGTAGGTCTATTGATGTAGGTTCGAGTTCAAGAGCTTGTTGGTAATATTTGAGTGCTTCAATATAATCTAGTGCTATTACTTGCTGATCGGCATGCGCGACCCATTTTTGGACTTGTTTTTGCCCCCATCCTTGAGCCGCAATAAAAAGAAGGCAAATTAGATGAAATCTGGACATATTCTATATTGAATTGGGGCGGGTTGAAACTTACTAAAAACATAGCGCAAACTCAGCTCAAAGGCCCCTCGCCCTCGGCTAGCTGGCACTAAACTTGAGTAATTGAAATCATAAGAAATCCCGCAATACATAGGCCCTCTTGCGTAGCCAAATTGCAGGCAAATGGCATCCTTTGCTCGCCACCAAATTCCAGAGCTCAAAGAAATATGCTCGGAACTAGACCACAAATAAGTGCCGATTGCACCCAGCGTAAACTCTTTGTATGGACCTTGAAAATTTAACTGAAAACTGGGCTCAAGAGTCAAATTTGGCGTGTATTGGTAGCGGTATTGTCCAAAAAAATTCAAGCGTACATCACGTTGGGTGTTGTCTGCAAAAAAACTTTGATTCGGCCGGGTTAAATTATAGCAGCTCACACCACTTTGGATACTAGATTTTGTATTGATCAAGTGCTTATAAATTAAGCCAAAACCCAACATAGGTTTGAGCATTGAAGCAGTTTGAAAGTTTTCAGAAATTGGTGTGTTGGGGTCAAATATGTAGCCGTTGAACTGTTCATCAAAATAGAAGGCATTGCTGTTGAGTTGTCTTTGATTGAACCCTAATTGTACAGCAGCCCTTAATTCTTGTAGTTTGTTAATCTCAAAGGGTTTGCACCAGCTAAGTTGCAATTCATTGGTTTGGAATTTTCCATCACCAACTTGGTCGTGGAAATAGTTAAGGGCAAAACCATGGCCCTTGTATTTTAGATCGGCGGCAAGCGCAGTAGTTTGGAATGGAATACTCACACTGCGCCATTGGGTTCTGTAATTAGCAGTAAGACGCAAATCTTCTTGAAAATTTCCGGCGCCAGCTGGATTTTGGAATATGGGGTTGTTGTTGAATTGTGTCCAATGGATATCTTGACCAAAAACTGGACTTGCAAGCAAGATAAGAATGATGATCCTTAGGCGATTCACCTAACGAAGGTACAAAATTACGGGTTGCTCGTTGAAACAGGGATGATTTTTCCATTCATAAATGCACCAGCATGCATTGAAAAATCTGCAATAAATTCAGCCATGTGCTCGGCCGTAGTTGGTGCTGTAAATCCAGGAAAGGCAGCGCTGAGCATTTGGGTTTGAACAGCTCCTAAGCACAAGCAATTCATGCGTAAATCGGTATTTTTATACTCTTCGGCAAAAAGTTCAGTGAAGGCGCACAAGGCTGCTTTCGAAGTAGAATAGGCAGCCAATCCAGGGAATTTTAGGCTTCCTTGAAACCCCCCCATAGAGCTGATATTTACAATATGAGCGTTGCTAGAAAGCAGGGGTAAGAATGCTTGAGTAGTTTGCATCACACCAATAACATTGACCTGATAACTTTCTTGAAAATCCTCTTGGCTGAGCGCTTCGAAGGGTTTGTTGATCAATAAGCCGGCATTATTGATTAGGATATCAAATGAAGGTTTTAAGCCAAGGCTATGAATTTGATTCTTGACATTACTTGAAATATCTAGGGCAAAAGAATGCACATTTTTTTGAGTGAATTGCATCAGCATCTTGTCTAGATTCCTTGAAAATGCAAAGACTTCAACGTTTGAAATAGCAGCAAAATGAGCCACTAATGCCGCACCAATTCCTTGACTAGCTCCAATTATAGCAATTCTTTTATTCATCGTAATTAACGATTAATTCTTGACTTGTGGCATGTGCTTGGCAAGTAAGTATATAGCCTTCTGCCACCTCGTTGTCTGTGAGTGAATGGTTCATGCGCATCGAGGCACTCCCTTTAAGCACTTTGGCTCTACAAGATGAACAAACCCCACCTCTGCAGGAAAAAGGCGCATCAAGCCCAGCTTTTTCCGCTAGTTCTAAAATGCTTTTGTCAGTTCCCTGCATTTCAAATTGTGCAATTTCGCCATCAATCATTACCTTGACCTGACTTTTGCCACTAAATTGCTCGATTACCTCTGTTTGTTTGCTCGTGTTGCTAACAAAGAATAATTCTTTGTGTATTTTTTGCTCCGCGACCCCAAAAAAGGCGAGTGTTTTTTCAGCCATCTCTACCAACGCTTGAGGCCCACATAAGTAAAAGGCATCGGCTTGGAGCAGTGACAAATTTTGCTTGATTTGGGTCTTGAGTGCTGCTTCGTCTATGCGTCCAAAAATGGCACCGGCTTGATTTTCTTTTGAAAAATAGAGGTGAGTTGAAGTATTTGTTAACGATTGAATTTCGTTAAGGAATAAACTAGAATGCGCGCTTTTATTGCCATAAAACAAATGAAAGTGTGCTGAATCACCTGCAGTTTTGAGCATTCCCATAATGGGTGTGATGCCCGATCCGGCTGCAATGGCAACTACGTTTTTATTGTTGGGATTCCAAGTAAAATTACCCTCTGGTTCAAAGACTAACAAGCTTGTTCCCTTTTCAATGCGTTGTAGGTAATTGGATGCCTTACCTTTTTCAATGGCTTTCACGCCAATACATAGACCTTGTTTTTCGCCACTACAAATAGAGTAAGATCTTCTTAATTTTTCGCCATCAATATCGAGCTCAAGTGTCAGGTATTGACCAGCCGTAAAGTTGAAATTAGCTTGGAGCAGTGAAGGAATATCAAACTCAATTTGAACAGCATCATTAGTCAATTTTTCAACCGACTTTACCACTAGATGGTGTGCGCCTTTAGGCAAAGCATTGTTTTTATTGGATTTAAATCTGTCGAAAAGTCCCATGGTTTAATCGTCAAAAGAAATTAGAATGTCACTGCTTTTCGGATGTGCCTGACAAGTAAGGACATAACCAGCTTCTACCTCTTCTTGGGTTAGGGCATAGTTGACATCCATCGATACCTCTCCACGCAAAACTTTGGCTTTACAAGTGCAACAAACTCCACCTTTGCATGCAAAAGGCGCATCGGCACCTGCTTTATATGCTGCATCGAGAATGGAAGGACCTTCAGATGATAAATAAAAGTCTGTCACTTCTCCATCCATAATGAGCTCAATGTGAGATTCAAATGCAGCCACTTTGGCTTCATTGTTTTGATTTGTCCGTACTACTGGGGCGGCATGAAAAAGTTCAAAATGAATCAAATTTGCTGCAAGGCCAAAGGCAATAAGTTCATCTTTGACAGCTAGAATCATTTCTTGAGGGCCACATATATAAGCACCATCAATAGTTTGATTATTTACAAATGCTTGGAGTAAGAGCGGGATGCGAGCCGCATCAATACGCCCTTTGAGTAGGGGCACTCCAATGTTCTCTCTTGAAAATATATGCACTAAATTCATACGGTCTAAATACTTGTTTTTCAGTGCTTCAAGTTCTTCACGAAATATGATTTCGTTCATGCCTTTATTGCCATAAAAAAGTGTGACCGTACTCAAAGGCTCTTCTCGGAGTATTGTTTTGAGTATAGAAATGATGGGTGTGATGCCCGATCCGGCTCCAACCAATAAATAATGTTGTTTGGCACTTGAATTAGGTTGAAATTTAAAATTACCCATTGGAGCCATCACTTGGAGCGAGTCACCAATTTGAAGTTGATGATTGGCAAAGGAAGAAAATTTACCGTCGGGGATCTCTTTAATAGCTACACGCCAGTTGTTTTCATGTGGAGCGCTACACAAGGAGTATGATCTGCGTACCTCCTCGTTGTCAATAATTGTTTTAAATGTGAGGTATTGCCCGGCCGAATACTGAAATTCAGCTTGCAATGCAAGAGGTACTTCAAAGGCCACCGAAACACAGCCTTCGGTTTCATGTTGAAGTTCGCTCACCTTTAAGGTATGAAAATTTGTTGACATGCTTTATAAATTCTGGCTCAAAAATACGCAATATTGCGCTAGGCTCAATGAACAATAATCAATGAACAAACTGACAAGAATCATGTTTTGAAGGCGTAGTTATTTTCTATATTTGTTTCATTGTAATTGATTGTACCATGACCCAAGCAGAACACGAACGCCATTTTAACGATAAAATCGCCAAAGAAATCAAGATCGAGCCCAATGATTGGATGCCCGATGAATACCGCCAGACCTTAATACGTCAGATTTCGCAGCATGCGCATTCTGAGGTAGTTGGTATGTTGCCAGAGGGCAATTGGATTACCCGCGCCCCCAACTTAAGAAGAAAAGCTGTATTACTTGCCAAGGTGCAAGATGAAGCTGGCCACGGATTATACCTCTATTCAGCGACAGAAACACTCGGTGCAGACCGCGAACAAACCATAGATGATTTGCATACGGGTAAAGCCAAATACTCGTCTATTTTTAATTACCCAGCTTTGACCTGGGCTGATATAGGCGCCATTGGTTGGTTGGTAGATGGTGCGGCAATCATGAATCAAGTAGCGCTCTGCCGTACTTCCTATGGGCCTTATGCCCGTGCGATGGTCAAAATTTGCAAAGAAGAGTCTTTTCATCAACGACAAGGTTATGAGTCACTCATGAAACTTTGCAATGGAACACCACAACAAAAGGCCATGGCTCAAGATGCACTCAATCGTTTTTGGTGGCCAGCCCTGATGATGTTTGGTCCTAACGATGCCGAATCCACGCATTCAGAACAATCGATTGCTTGGAAAATCAAGCGATTCACCAACGACGAGCTCAGACAAAGTTTTGTGGATGCCACAGTTCCGCAAGCCGAAATTTTGGGTCTTACCATCCCCGATGAGAACCTAAAATGGAATGAAGAACGGGGCCACTATGATTTCTCTGAAATCAATTGGGATGAGTTTTGGCAAGTGGTTAAAGGAAATGGCCCCTGCAATAAAGAAAGGCTGGCTGCGCGAATCAAAGCCAAAGAAGAAGGTCTATGGGTAAGAGAAGCAGCCAATGCGTTTGCTAAAAAACGCGCAATGAAAAAATCAGCATAACAACCTATACTATGTCAAATTCAGATTGGCCTCTTTGGGAGGTTTTTATTCGAAGCAAACAAGGCTTAAATCATAAACATGTCGGAAGCCTTCGCGCTCCAGATGCAACTTTGGCACTCGAAAATGCCCGAGATGTCTATACGCGCCGATCGGAAGGGATTAGTATATGGGTAGTAGAATCTGCGCATATCCATGCTACTGATATCGACCAAGCAGATGCATTTTTTGAACCCTCAGACACAAAAATATATCGCCATCCTACGTTTTATGAAGTGCCAGATGGTGTAAAACATATGTAAAAATGCAGCAGGATTCCTTATTTGAATATGTAATGCGCTTGTCTGATGACAGCCTCATATTAGGCCAACGCCTAGGAGAATGGTGTGGCCATGGTCCAATACTTGAGGAGGATATTGCCATTACTAACATTGCCTTAGATTTAATTGGTCAGTCGATCAGTTTGTATGATTTTGCTGCTGAATTGGAAGCAAAAGGTAGAAACCATGATCAATTGGCCTACTTGCGCTATGAAAATGAATACAAAAATGTATTGTTGGTAGAACAACCCAATGGTGATTTTGCCATGACAATGTTGCGCCAATTTTTCTTTGATGCTTTTCGTTTGCCTTTGTATGAGGCCTTGATGCAAAGTCGTGTAGCACAATTGGCCGCCATTGCGGCTAAATCGGTAAAAGAAACACGTTATCATCTCAAGCACAGCTCTGAATGGGTAATTCGTCTAGGCGATGGCACCGAAGAATCGCACATGCGTGCTCAAGCAGCAATTGATCACCTGTGGCGTTATACCAATGAATTATTTTATGAAAACGCCCATGATCAGCGCCTGCAAGAATCAGGAGCCGTGCCTCTAATGTCTGATATAAAAGAAAAGTGGCAAAAAACTGTACATGAGGTACTGCAAGAAGCAACTCTTCAATTGCCCTCCAATAATTGGAAATTTGATGGCGGAAGAGAGGGCCGACATTCTGAGCATATGGGTTATATTCTTTCAGATTTACAATACATGCAAAGAGCCTATCCTAATATGGAATGGTAGAAGCAGCTCAAATAAGATTGCTTTTAGAGCAGGTCAATGACCCTGAAATTCCTGTATTATCCGTTTTGGATCTTGGCGTAGTTCAAAAAATTTACCTGGAGGCCAATCAATGGATCATTGAACTTACGCCCACCTACAGTGGCTGCCCTGCGATGCAACAAATCGAAGCAGATATCCTTTCAAAATTATCAGAGAACGGCATTGAAAATGCCCGTGTCAAACATGTCTTGAGCCCCGCCTGGACAACAGATTGGATTTCTAAAGAAGGCAGACAAAAACTTCTTTTATATGGCATTGCACCACCCGTTGATGAGGTGGATAAATCTACACTTTTTGCCTCAGGACCAACGGTCAACTGCCCGAAATGTTCAAGTACGAATACACGCATGGTGAGCTTGTTTGGAAGTACAGCATGCAAAGCTCATTACCAGTGTACAGAGTGCTTGGAGCCCTTCGATTATTTCAAGTGCTTGAAATAGATTAGCCACACCAATCTATTCTTTGTTTGTGTGAATATGTATTTTTTAGTACTATGTATTGCATAATACATTATAAAACATATATCTTTGCATAAACTTATTTGAATGAATATAGAAAACACACAATCTCAGATGCGCAAAGGCTTACTTGAGTATTGTATTCTAGGCATTTTGAATGCGCAAGAGGCGTATCCATCAGAAATACTTGATAAGCTGCGAGAGGCTCAACTTTTGGTAGTAGAGGGAACAGTTTATCCCTTACTTACAAGATTGAAAAACATGGAATTATTAAGTTATCGCTGGGAGGAATCTAGCGCTGGCCCTCCACGAAAGTATTATTCATTAACAGCAAAAGGCCACAAATTCTATGCTGATTTGGCTACCACATGGAATGAACTACAGCAAGCAGTAAACTCTCTTACCCAAAAAAAATAAACAAAGATGAACAAAACCATTTCTATTCATATTCAAGGCTTTGCCTTTTTACTAGAAGAACAAGCATATGAGTTGCTTCATAAGTATCTCAATGACTTGGCAACTGTTTTAAAACACGAACTGGGTAAGGAAGAAATATTACAAGATATTGAATTACGGATTGTAGAGCTTCTTCAACAGAAACTTGTCAAGGATATGGTCATACAACAAGATCAAATCCAGCGCATCATACAATTGTTGGGAACACCAGAAGACTTCGGTGCAGAAGGGGTTTCGAGTGAAGTGCCGAAAGTTGAAAAAATGCAAGCTGCCAGCACGGCACAAAAGCGTTTTTTTAGAGATACAGATAGTGCCATACTTGGTGGCGTGGCAAGTGGCGTAGCCGCCTATTTTAATCTAGATGTGGTATTGGTAAGGGTGGGGTTCGTTTTATTCACTATGGCTTTTGGTTCTGGTATCCCGCTGTATCTACTGCTATGGATTGTTACGCCCAGGGCTAAAACGGCAAGTGATAAATTACAAATGAAAGGAGTTCCGGTAAATGTAGAGAGCATCAAATCAGAATTCAAAGAAACAGCAGAGCGCCTTGAAAAAAAAACAAAAAAATGGTCTGATCATTTGCGCCCAGATGCTGCATTAAGCAAATCAACTAAGCGTTTTTTAAACTTTATACTCAAGACCATGGGTGCAGTATTTGTATTTTGGGGCTTCTCGAGTCTGATCAGTGTGCTTTTTTTTCTTTTCATTGACCCACATTGGATTCCGGCTCAAATCAATGGTGAGTTTACCTCCTTAGGTGAGTTAGGAAAATTATTTTTTGAGACGACACAAATTCTAGATTTCCTTTATTTAGGTAGTGGGTTGTTGACGATTTCAATCGCTTTGTTGAGTATTGCCATTGGTATTCGTTTGCTTATGCAATTGAATCGAGGTTGGTTTCGCGCAATTTTGGCCTTCCTAAGTGCAAGTGCAATCATTGGTGTCATCATTCTGACGATTGTTACCATTAGCACCATTAAATCCTTTGCCGTTGATGGTTCCTTGAGTGCTGAAGTGGGAACATACCATGGAGATTCTTTGCAATTAAATATCGATACAGATGTTCAATCCTTGACTTCCAAACCAAATCGGTTACAGAAATATTCGGGCAATTTTAAACCCATCCAAAGTCCCAATCAAGGTCTGTTGTTCGTTGAAAATGGTCGGATTTATAACGGAGGCATAGCTATTGAATATACCACAAGTGATGACAGTTTATATCATATAGGCGTAGAGAAGAAAGCAAATGGTTCGTCTTATGTAAAAGCTAACCGCAGGGCTAGTCATATTTATTTTCCGTTGCACTTAAATGCCAAGGGCTTGAACTTTTCGAGTGGTTTTTCATTTCCTATCAAAGACCGCTACCGTGATCAAGAGGTGGTGCTAAAAATCGCAGTTCCAAAGGGAAGGGTGGTTGTGCACAAGAACAGGATTGTTTACCCCTATGCAAGCCAAGATATTTCCGATCAGATGCATGACCATGCTTTTGTATACAGCAATGGAAATTACTCAGCGTGGTAGGTTATTGCGGTCTTTTTGAAGTCTTTGAGCGTCGAGCCAGTAAATAAGTTTGAATGAGAAACTATTCAGTGCGCTATTTTGCAATAATTGGCTGAGGTCTTGCCAATAGGCAATATCTACGTCATTTTTTAAGTTAAAGACTGCATTTTTCCAAACAATATTAATTTCACTACCGGGCATAAAAACCCAGCGGTACATAAAATCTATCGTAAAGGCATTATAATTGACATCAAATGCAGATTCATTATTGGCTGTAAGTCCATTGAAAGAAACAAGTTCATTCAAATAGCCGCTTTCTTCCAAAAGGAAATATTTGGCGTAGTTGAGTACCGACCTGTAGTGCCTTAGGCGCAAAGTGGTAGACATGCGGTTGGTCAATATATAATCTACGGAAAGTGACTGAATAGTCGTATTGCGATCGCGCTCACCAAATAAAATTCCATCCACATTTTGAACTGGTTCAGCAAATGCAATGGCATATCCTAGAGAATGTTGCTGCAGTTCCTTTTCTAGCCCGTATGTTAGAAAAAAAGCATCCGTAAGCCTTAGTCTTGGGTTGAAATTGTATGCCACTTGATTCCAAGCTGATTGAGCGTAACCAACGTAATTTACCCCCATATCAATGGCTATTTTGCGCTGGTAATTGGTAGAAAGCCAGTAATTTACATAGGTATATGTAGGAATATTGAATACGGCCCCCCAAGTGCGAGGTTCAAAATAATCTTTACTTTCAACAAAGCTAGTTCCTATATTTCCTCCGGTGGCATTGAATTTCTTGCTTACCATAAAAAAGGATAAATTTCCTTGACTAGAGGTAAAATTATTTGGGGCATATAAATAACTCTGTGCAAAAGACAAATTGGTATTCCATTTCATGAGTTTTTCCCACTTTGGAGAGAATTCACGATAGGCAATTCGTGCTTCAATGATTTTTCGGTTATTATTGTAGTTAAAACCAAGATCATTGGGATCATAGGTATCGGATTCTTGAAGGTAGCCAATACCACCTATGAGAGAACCCCGTTGCTTTTGCAAGTTTAAATTCAAATTATGACCCAAGGTGTTTTGTGCGTCTAATTGTGCGGATAGAATTCCTTTGGCGTTGAAATTATAATTGTTATCGGCAGTATTTATATTCACATTGAGCGCTGTCACATTTGCGTCGTAGAAGGTGCCTGCCCTCCAGACATTGGTATTGGTAAAGGTTACTGATGAGTTATTCTTTAAGTTTTGATCAAAAACCATAACGTTATAATTGGTCAGTGGCGAAGTAAGCACTTCGCGTTTGCTTTGATCTAGGGTCGAAACAGCCGTCCCGTATTGGGCGGCGTTAATGGCATTAAAAACACCAATTCCTAATCCATTTTTATTTCGTCCGGAGATTTTTGAAGCGTTATACAATTGTGATGCACCAGGCCCATTTTCAAGGTATTCGCCCTCTTTTAATAAGGTTTGAGAGACTTTGCTTGGGGTCTGAATGCCTATGCGCCTTGAGTAGAAAATACCAGCTTTGTTAAATAACTCCATCCCTTCGGTAAAGAATTGGCGGTTTTCGTTGAATTGGACTTCAAAAGGCGTCAAATTTAAAACCTGTTGGTCATAAACAACTTGTCCGAAGTCTGGTACCAATGTAAGGTCCAAAGTAAAAGCTTCATTGAGTCCATATTTGATATCCATTCCACCATTGAAAGACTTTAAATAGCCTTTGGAATTGTCGCTGTTCTGGAATTGCTCCGCATAGGTAGAGATATAGGGTAAAATTGCCAATCTAAGTGGGGGTTCAATCCCTTTTAAACCAATTATGTCCCCACTTTCTAAGAGCATATTTTCCAAATCCGGATTGACAGCCACCCAAGAAGATTCCTCGCGTAATCTAGCTATTTGTCGTCCAAAATTTACTCCCCAATCTTGTACCTCTTTTTGTGGAAAGCGCAGTGCTGAGTATGGAATTCTAATTTCGGCGACCCATCCATTTTCAACAACTTGAACAGCGCTATGCCAAACTAAATTAAGTTTGTCGTTGTAGTCATTGGCCAATATTTTAGCATCGAGTTGAACACCTCTGCTTGTTATACCAAAATAGAATCCGTTTTGATTGTCGTTGTAGGTGTCTAGGAAAATACCGACGATATCGCAATTGGGATTGTAATCATCTCTTAGAGAGAGCACCTTTGAAATCGAATCAGTAGGGTCTTCACAGAAAAAAGCAAAATAGACGGCATCTTGATCATAAAGTAATTGAACCGACGTTCTACTCTTAGAGGCCTGACCTGGCAGGGGTTTGATTTGGGTAAAATATTCAAAGTTGGGTTGCCCTTGCCACGCAGATTCTAAAAGTTGGCCGTCAATGGTAATCTTTTCGGAAATACGCAGGGCTGCCAATTCTTTTTGTCCATTTAAAATGAAAAAGCTGCAGGATAATGAAATAAGAAGCAGAAGGTAATGCAAACGCATGGGCAAATTTAATATTAAGTTCGTAATTTTGCAGTATGGGAACTTTTGATGCACTTCGAGCTCAGCTCGAACAACAAGAATGGCCGAATTTATACATGTTTAAATTTATTGTTCCCAATGACAACCATCATTTGGCACAAGTAACCGCGCTGTTCAATGCAAATAGTGAAATCAGTTATCATCATTCAGGCAAAGGCACTTATGTAAGTCTGAGCGCAAAAGAAGTGATGCTGAGTGCCGACGACATCATTGCCGTATACGAACGTGCTGCCCTCATCCCAGGTATAATCTCTCTTTGATCCATGGAAGCTGCTGTAAAATTTTTATTTGTTTCATTTTTAATTCTTCTTGCAATTATAGCTTACAGGGCTTTATTGCGCAGATTCCAAAAGGGCCAAATTCAACACAAAGACTTTTGTGAGTTGTACACTTTAGATCAAGACCCAGCCAAGGGTGAGTTGTCATTTTATTTTATTTGTCCTGCTCCGACCCATGTCCGGTTTTGCATTTGGCAGCACAATGAATTGATTGTAGAGTTGGCTGATAAAGAATTCGAAACCGGAGGAAATATCCTGCGCTATGATAGCTCCAAACTGGAAAACGGCGTTTATTATTACGGCATCATTACCCCAACTCAGGAAACTAAAAAACGGATGATGCTCGCAAACTAAGATTCGTCGGTTTGCTTCTCTACCTTGATACGAGAAGGTTTTCGAGGAAGTTTGTATTTGGGTTTGTGAAAATCACTTTTATATCCGTCTGTTTTTTCAATACGGTACACTAAGCCTAAACTATATTGGGCATAAGAGGCCTTCCCCAAGATGTCGACCAACCCAAATTTGTAAACCCCTTGTGCTTGAACCCCAATTTGTTTGCTCATCCAAAAGGTACAACCCGCAGATAGATTGACTGTAGGGGTAAGGAGTGGTGCACTTTGTTTTGGATCTGCTGATCGAAAAGTAAAACCTGCTCCGGCGCCTAGATAAGGATCAATGGCACCACGGCCTAATTGCTTGTAAAATGAATATTTGAGTGCCACATCAAAATAGGTCAATAAGCCATTGACGCCTATCGAGTCATTGACTTTCTTTGTGGCGTCATAAGCTTGCCCACCGAGCACCCCTTCAGCACTCCAACCATTGTAGATATAGCGATCTGCGTATAATCTGGATGGAAAAGGCAAGCCATGCAATTGATCAATTGGCATTGGATTTAATTCTTTGCCGTCATCATCGGTGCTAGTCCAGGCAATGCCGAATTGCCAAAAGTAATTGTCACGGTTCGTAATCATCTTATCAGGTTGCGCCCAAGTAGATGAACAAAAAACGATGAGGGTTAGGAAAGATAGGAGTGCAAATTGTCGCATAAAAGTTATTATAGGTGCAAATTTAAACATTAATATATGCCCGTGACTCCCTTAGTAATAAATGAATTGACAATGATTTGTTGATGTACCATATGCTAATTATTGAGTAAATTTGACGGCGATGGCGAAAGTCAAAAAATATGATCTCTCCCTTGATGAGGAGCAACCTTTCGAAGTATATGGAATTTCTACAGCATTTGCCGATTATCGCCTTTGCTGGGAGCTCAATCAATGTTTAGAGATTTTACTTGAAAAGCAAAATGACCCTTTTGAATTTTATCTACCTAAGTTAAAATCAAAACATCCGTTCAATTATTTTTTATTCGAAAATCATGAGCTACTCACTAGATTTTATTTGATAAAAAACAAGCAAGAACAACAACATCTTTATGCGGATAGGCCAATGATAGATTTTTTTTTGGTGCTTAAGGAGAATTTTTCTCACCAGCCAAATGAATTAATTGAAAAACTCAGAAACATAAATGGTGTTGTTGCCGTATTTGAATTCAACCATCAAGAATTTGACATCCTAGATTACCTTACAAGCTGATATGAAAAAAACAAAAATAGTGGCCACTATGGGCCCTGCCTCTTTAAAAAAGGAAATTCTCGCCGACATGATGCGTGCCGGTCTCAATGTTTGCCGTCTGAATTTTTCACACGGCAGTCATCAAGATCATGCAGGCGCAGTAGCACTCATTCGCGAACTCAATGATGAACTTGGCTTGAATGTAGCGATATTAGCCGATCTACAGGGACCTAAAATCCGTACTCATGAAATGGAAAACAACGGCGTGCTTATTGAAGTGGGCCAACAGATAGATGTAGTGGTAGAAAAGGTGCTTGGCAACAACCAAAGATTTTCAATCAATTATAATTTATTACCTCGAGATGTCAATCCAGGAGAGCGTATTTTGCTAGATGATGGCAAACTTGTGCTCGAGGTATTGGAGACTGATAAAAAAGAAAGAATTCGCTGTGAGGTGATTCAGGGTGGTTTGCTTTGTTCTAAGAAAGGAGTGAATTTCCCCAATACCAAGATTTCTATGCCTTCTTTGACTGAAAAAGACATCGAAGATTTGAATTATGCACTAAAATTGGGTGTGGATTGGATTGGTTTGTCATTTGTGCGCACAGCCAAGTGTATTTCAGATTTGAAAGAGCGCATTGCCAAGAAACGCAGTATTGCCAAAGTAGTGGCAAAAATAGAGAAACCAGAGGCCTTAGAAAATATCGATGAAATTATTGAACTAAGCGATGCGCTAATGGTTGCACGTGGTGATTTGGGAGTCGAAATTCCATACCAGAATGTGCCATTGATGCAAAAAATGATCATCAGCAAATCTATTTCAAAAGCAAAGCCTGTGATTGTTGCCACCCAAATGATGGAATCTATGCTCAATAGTTTGACTCCGAGTAGGGCAGAGGTGAACGATGTTGCCAATGCGGTTCTTGATGGTGCCGATGCTGTGATGCTATCAGGTGAAACCTCTGTTGGGAAATACCCCGTTCAGGTAGTACAAACGATGGCCAACATTGTCAAGGAAATGGAACAGCATCCAAGTATGTACCACAAAGAAGAATTGCCTCCAAAAGGGAGCCCACGCTTTATTTCAGATTCCATTTGCTTTAATGCCTGTCGATTGGCACAGCGTGTAGAGGCCAATGCGATCATTACCATGACTTTTTCTGGCTACACGGCCTATAAAATTGCTTCCCAGCGCCCAGCAGCTCCTATTTTTGTTTTCACTCATAATAGAAAAATTCTGACGCAGTTGAATTTAGTTTGGGGCGTTCAGGCTTTTTATTACAACAAAAGAATCTCAACAGACCATACCATTGCAGACATCAAGCAAAACATGAAGGAAAATGGTATACTGCAAGTAGGTGATGTTGTAATCAACGTGGCATCTATACCACTCGAAGATCTTGGAGGCTCAAATATGTTAAAGTTGAGCTACGTAGATTAACGGAGACCAAGGCAACTATTTTACCTTAACTTTGGTGTATGAAAGCCAATTGGCACCTACGCCCTCAGGAACCTACCGTTGAAACCAAAGCACTGGCAACGGCCCTGCAAATTCCTGAATTTACTGCTCAATTGTTGTTGCAGAGAAAAGTATCTTCCCGTTCTGAGGCGGTTTCTTTTTTCAATCCAACCAAAGAGCCCCTGCATAATCCATTTTTAATGCAACATATGGATCGGGCTGTTAGGCGCTTACAACAAGCCATTGCCAACCAAGAACGCGTTTTACTTTATGGTGATTACGATGTAGACGGCACTACTGCAGTTGCCTTGATGGCCGAGCAACTCTCAAATTTTGGCTTACAATGCCAGACTTATATACCTGATCGCTACAAAGAAGGTTATGGCGTTAGTAACCAAGGGATTGAGTTTGCCATTAGTGAAAAAATCCAATTGCTCATTACCCTAGATTGTGGAATCAAGGCCCAAGAACAACTCGCTATGGCCGCTAAAGCAGGTATCGATAGTATTGTCTGCGACCATCACCAGCCCGATAGCATTTTGCCTGTTTCTATTGTGCTCAATCCCAAACAAAGTGATTGCAAGTATCCATTTAAAGAACTTTCGGGTTGTGGAGTGGCATTTAAATTACTTCAAGCCCTTTATTTGAAAAGTAATATAGATGCCAATGTATTGTATAAGAGTCTTGATCTGGTTGCACTTTCCATTGGGGCAGATATTGTGGAATTGAGAGATGAAAACCGCACGCTGTGTGCTCTTGGGCTTCGTCAATTGAATGCGTCACCTAGGCCTGCATTATTATCTATATTGGCACTTGCGTCAAAAACTTTGCCTTTGTCGCTGCGCGATGTAGTATTTACAATTGCTCCAAGGATCAATGCGGCGGGCCGTATAGCCAGTGGCCAACGCGCAGTAGATTGGTTGCTTAGTACGGATCAGAACGAGATTGAGGCCTTGGCTCTTGCCATTGACACAGACAATACTACCCGCCGAGCACTAGACCAACAAACCACTCAAGAAGCCTTGCAGCAAATAGCAGCCGACCCAAGCTATGCCACCAAGTACTCAACTATTGTTTATAGCCCAAGTTGGCACAAAGGTGTGGTAGGAATTGTGGCCTCTAGACTCATTGAAACACATTACCGTCCCACTATTGTTCTGACAAAGTCCAATGGTTTATTAACAGGTTCAGCGAGATGTATGGAACCTCTAAATCTGTATACGCTTTTGGAATGTTGCCAAGAGCATCTCATCCAATTTGGGGGCCATCAATTTGCGGCTGGCCTTACTTTAGCCCCCGCATCATTCAATTCATTTAAAATAGCATTTGATGCTGCAGTGCAAAAGCAATTGAATAATCAAATGCTAGTGCCTAAAATAAAGATAGATACAGAACTATTATTTTTAGAACTAGGGTCCAATCCAAGTATTCACTTCACTAAAATCCTTCAAATTTTAGCTGCCTTTGAGCCCTGCGGCCCTGGCAATTTACATCCGATATTTATTACTAAAAACTGCTACATTCAGTCTATGCGTGTGCTCAAGGAAGCACATTTAAAACTGGTGCTTGTTCAAGATGGCGCGCTCATTGCATTGGATGCAATTGGTTTTCAGATGGCACATTTTGAAAGTCAACTTGCCGAAGGAGTAGCTATAGATATTGTTTTTCAAATCACGTCCAACACCTACAGATCTAAAACCACACTCCAACTCCTTATTCAAGATTTGTGCTTGAGCGCATAACTTTGTGTAAGTTTGCATTATGTTCACAGGAATCATCGAAGAAATTGGCCAAGTAACTGCTATTGTTAAGGAGGATACAAATATTCATTTTACCATTGCATCGCAACTATCGGCCGAATTGAAAATTGATCAAAGTGTTGCTCACAACGGCTGTTGTTTGACTGTAGTGGCTCAAAACAACTCCGACCATGTCGTGACAGCCATTCAAGAAACACTAGATAAGACCAACCTTGGCTCCTGGCAGGTAGGCACCAAAGTAAATCTAGAGCGCTGTATGCAACTCGGTGGCCGCCTAGATGGACACATGGTGCAAGGTCACGTAGATGGAGTGGGGATTTGTACAGAAGTTGCAGATGAGGAGGGCTCATGGCGTTTTACATTTGAACACTCAAAAGAGTTCGTCACAGTTGAAAAAGGTTCAATAACGGTTAATGGTACTAGTTTGACTGTTGTCAATTCACAGGCAGGTCATTTTTCAGTATGTATTATTCCTTATACCTATGCCCACACTAATTTTCATGACCTACGCGTTGGCGACCGAGTTAATTTAGAATACGATATTATTGGTAAGTATGTGGCTCGTTATTTGGGTCTTCAAGCTAAGTAAAGATATGTTCAAAAGAAAAGGCGGCCATAGGCCGCCTTTTGTGTTTTAACAAAATGATTTTTCAAGGATCTTAAGTACTTACTCTTTGATGCCCAGTACTTTTTTGGCAACAGGGTCATTAGGCTCAACTTCTAGAATTTGCTCAAAGTATTGCTTAGCAATTTCTAAGTCCTTTTGTTCTGATTTTGAATAATAGTCAGCGCAATAACGAAGTGCTTCGAGAATAAAGCTCTTTTTAGTAGGCTGTTGACGGTCTTCAGGCTTCACAACATCGGCAACCTTTAAATAATAAGGAAATGCCATCCAGTTTACATTTACACCTCCGCCAAGGGTATCTAATTTATAGTTAGAACGTGCTCTATATATGTAGGCAGGCACATAAGTAGAGTCGTTATCTATAACGATTTGAAAAATGCTGTCCGCAACCTTATAGTTGTTTAATCCAAAATAATAAGCTTTTCCTAGATCATATTCTTCATAAGCCATTAGTTTTCCATTCTTTTCTCTGCGCACATCATATGCAGCTACTACTTTTTGGTAATCTTTGGCTTTGACATACATTTTGATGAGCTCAGAAGATAAATCCTTATATGCAGTTTCACTCAAATTGACCGCCTTTTCGTACTCTAAAATAGTTAGGCTGTCTAGACCTTGCTGCTGGTATATCAAACCACGCACTTTGTAGTCTTGGTAGTTGATTTTATCTTGAGGAACCATACTAAAGAAGCGCTCAGACGCTGCAAGAGCTTTGACGAGATCAAGAGAGTCTTTGGAATCTGCCAAGGCGAATGCATACATACGCTCGGTAAAGAAATTAGAGAATCCATTGGATTTCAGTAAATCTAATTGCGCGAGTAAGCTTGGATATTCCTTTGCGGCAAAAAGTGCATTGGCATAACGGTAGCGAGATTCTAAATTATTATTGAGCTCAAGGTATTTCTCCCAGTTTTCAATGGCCTTGTCATTTTTGCCAAACATCATGTATAGCTCTGCATTCAGACGGTAGGCCGGCGCATAGGTTGGGTCAATGGCTTTGGCCTCATTGTACATTTTATCGGCCTCTTTCTCATTGCGTGCACGTTGATAAATGAGCGCTTTGCGAACAATTCCTCTAGGTGAAGTTGGATTGATCACAAGAACTTGATTGTAGGCCTTTAATGCTTCTGAGGCATCTGAAGAATTTCTTGCATAAAGTGCATCACCTTTCAAAAGGTAATTCTCTTCGTTTTTAGGATCTTTTACAATGGCCTCTTCGAGCAAAATCAGTGCTTCGTCAATATTTTTTGTTGGAGCTTCAACATAAATCTCAGCAATTCCACGAATCACCTCAGCTTTTTTAAGCTTGTCTTTTTTAGTCATCAATAAGGCCTTGGCAAATTCTGCTTTTGCTTCAGTTGCTTTCCCTTCTAGCCACAATACTCTACCGTAGCCAACTAGTGGCATAGCACGTAATTTATCCACTTCATAACCCTTGCGCCACATCATTTTGGCTGAATCTATTTCTTCCATTTCAAAATAGCAGTCGCCGTAGTAGAAGTAGTTTTCACCATTGATAGGGTCTGCAGCAACTAATTTTTGAAAATCATTGATTGCATCGCGGTAGCGTTCATTTTCTGTTTTGGCTTTTGCCTGTTGCAAGGTCTGCGAGTAGCTCAGACCAGTGATCAGAAGCGTACTCAGAAGTAAGGTGCGTTTCATGTTTATTTATTTTGTTTTGCGGCCAAAAATAGCCTTCTTTTTTTGGATACAAAAATTGTGCCCTTTATTATTTTGTTATTATTGTAAAACAAGTCTTATGGGTGTAAGTGCTGGCACTAATCCTGATTTTTGAATGATCAATTGACCTTTGTCGTCCTTTTTCATGAAAAGAACAAAACCGGTATTCAACCCAGATCTTCGCCCTTTGTTGATCACCCAGATGTCTCGGATAAGTGGGTATTCTTTGGTGTAGATCATCCCAGCGTAGGGTTTGTAGGCGTTTTGAGGCTTGTCTTGATAAACTGCAGCAATTCGCAATCCGTCCATAAAAGCCATAGAGGTGGGGTCATCTTGATCTGCAATCCAATTGAGTCCAATCAGACCGATGGTGCCGGGATGGCTCTTGACATAATTAATTACTTCTTCATTTGAATTCAAAGCTGAGACCCTGTCTGCCAATTGATTAATGCCCAACATATTGGTCATGAAATTGAAATTTGCAGAGCCTTTCTGATCAAAGACAATTTGAGTGATACTTTGCCCGGAGGGAAGTTTGGTGTTGTTGTTTGAAAGCAAACTCTTGATTTGAGCAATGCTAAGCACTGTATCGGCCATTGTGGGGTGCATGATGAGTACAACTGCATCAGTGGCAATTTTATCGCTTCTGTACGAAACATTTTTACTTTTTAAAAAGGCTTTTTCTTCGTCATTGAAATCTCTTGTGATGACAATGGTTTTGGTTTTATTCCGATAAAAAGCCTCAATGATTTGATCTTCTGCACTGTAAATTGCCTTGATTGATGCCTTTGGATACTGGCTCATGAAAGTTTCAATGCAAGTAGTAAAGAGCGGCTTAAAAGATTCTTCTACATAGAGGTGTGTTTTGCCGCGTCCGTGGGCATCTTTTTGATAGACAAAAGGATTGTTGTTACTGTCGCAAGAGGCAAAACAAACTGAAATCAAGAAAAAAATTAAAATTCGCATCATTATTTTTGATTTGATTTGAAAGCGTTGTAAACGCGCCAACCACGGAATAGGCCGTAGCCGATAAAAACAATACTAAGTACACGACTTCGCCAAGTTTCCATTTCAAAAACTTGGGTGGTGATTAACAAGAATGCAAATCCTAAGCAGAGCACCACGACCAATAAACCAAGGGAAAGTTGTATGTATTTCATGTTATGCTTTAAAAAAAATCCCCATCGAAATGGGGATTGTTAAAGATCGATTCAGGACTATTGAGTGTCGTAGATGATTGGAACACGCACCCAAAGGCGGACTGGTCGGCCAGCGGTTTTGGCTGGGGTCCATTTTGGCATGGCGTTGATAATTCTAAGGGCCTCCTTGTTACATGCAGGGCATTCAACAATTGGACGCTCAACACTTGCGTTTGAAATACGGCCATCTTTTTCGACAACAAAGCGCACGACAACCCTACCTTTTACACCCAATTCAATGGCTTCTTCAGGGTAGTCAATGGTTTCATTGATGAAATTTGATAGTTTATCATAACCACCCGGGAATTCAGCGTCTTCCTCGGCTACATCAACTACTTCCTCGTTTTGAGGTTTGTTATCGGTAAGCCCAGGGCCATCTTCTTGTGTTTCGGGTAGTCCCCATGCATCATCACCCTCGTTGGTTTGAGTACTAATGGTGATGTTTTCCAATTCCGTTTGAGACGGGAGTTCATCTTCTACAGGGTCATCTTCGGCTACAGGAGCTACGAAGGCCTGTGTTTGAGTCATTGGAGGAGGGGGAGTTGCCGGTGGTGGCGGTGGCGGCGGAACATCTTTTGGGGGAGGGGCAATGGTGAAGTTTTTGTCGCTCACACGTGGTTTTTTTATTTCTTCTTTAGGAAGGTTTTTAATAATGAAGGTGACTGCAAAAAGAAGGGCTGCAAAACCAACGAGGCTTGCTAGTATCAACGACATGCGTTTGTTGTAGCCAGAGCGCAGGACATACGCTCCATATTCTCTATTGCGGTGTGCGAATACTGCTTCATTGCGGCTTACTGAGGTAATGGCTTCCCAATTTCGATTGACATAGTAATCAAAAAGAGAGAAAGCTGTTACGAGCGCGACGATTACATAAATGACTGTCATGGCCTTAGTTTTTTTCTTTTAACAATTCTTTTTCTCCAGGCGATAGATCAGTTGGTGCAATCACACCTACGTTTGCAATCTTGAGCTCGTCAACAAGATCAATGAAACTTTTGCAAAGCGCTTTGTCGTCGGTTTTGATGAGTACCTTCACCGCTTCTGGTTTTTTGGTAAGGTCATCTAACTTTCTTTTAAACGTAGTATCTGCAATTTGCTTCTTGTCTAGTTTTTGCTCGAGTATCGCCTTATTCTTAATAACGTAATCGTTCCAAGAAGCTAACAATTTTCTTACACTATTTTCGCCTGATCCAAAATTTGCCTCTTCCAATTCGGTAGGGCCATCTTTTCCAGGTTGACTTTTAGAGTAGAACTCACCTCTGTAGTAGTAAACTTTGTCATCAGCAAGGATAAATGTAGCGGCATTGTTGATTTTTGGTGCATCTACTTTTTCACCGTCTGGTACTTTTGCGGGGTAGTTGAGTGGCATTACCTTAGGCTTGCTGAAGGTAGATGTAAGGACGAAAAACGTCAAAAGAAGGAAGGCAAGATCCACCATAGGGGTCATGTCTACGTGTGTAGACCCTTTCTTCGCACGTTTTTTGCCTTTTTTGCCGTGGTCTCCACCGCCGCTTTCTGCGATTTGTGCCATGTTTATTTAGTTAACGGGAATTGCTTCCGCAGAGGTTACAAAATTCAAATTATTCAAATTCAAGTCTCTAAATACATCAATAACTGTAGCTGCGTCTTTGTAGAGTGTTTTGGAATCTACACGTAAGATGAACTTTGGCTTGAAATCTTCCATTTTGGGATCTGCGCCTTTAGCCTTAGCGGCTTCAAAGGCTGTGCGCCCTGTGTTGCCAGCGGCTTTTGCAGCGAAGGAGATCCAATCCAATAGTTCGTTATTTGTAGAATCAGTAGGAATTCCTTTTGTAGGGAATCCTGCACGTTTTGCAGCTTCGGTTTTCATGTATGCAGGTAGTTCTTGCATCGTACAACCAAAGGTTGACATAAAAGAAAACTCCTCAACTTGTTCTTGGTTTAAAGATACTTTGTACTTACCAAGCATGTCGTTGAGCATTTCTTTTCGGGCTTCAGGATCCGATAAATTGAAAAATACGCGACCGTCTTTGTCTAGGGTAACCATCAGGACGTTTTCAGGAATGATTTTATCACTGATACTAGATGGTGTTTCAACGGTTACGGGTTCTGCAGTTCGGAAAGAAGCAGTCAACATGAAGAAGGTCACAAGCAAGAACGCCAAGTCAACCATAGGGGTCATATCTATGGAAGGCGTGCCTTTGGGCATTTTAATTTTTGGCATTGCTTGAGTATTTACTTAAGTTGACAATTAATTATTCGATGCAAAGTCTTGCACAATCGTAAAGCTAGCTTCGTCGATACCGTATGTCATGGCGTCGATTTTTGTCGAGAAGAAACTAAATGCGATAATTGCAATCGTTGAACCGGTAATACCGAAAGCGGTATTGATAAGTGCTTCAGAGATACCAGTAGAAAGTTCTGCGGTATCAGGAGCCCCTTGCGACATAGCCGCAAATGAACGGATCATACCAAGTACTGTTCCAATCAAACCAATCAAGGTAGAAATTGAAGCAGTGGTAGATAATACAGGCAAGTTCTTAGAAAGCATTGGCAATTCCAATGAAGTTGCTTCTTCAAGTTCTTTTTTCAAAGCCTCTAATTTTTGTTCTTTATCCATTTCGGAATCTTTAGCCATCATTTGGTATTTCACCAAACCAGCACGAACCACATTGGCCAAAGAACCGCGCTGAGCGTCACAAGCCTCAATAGCGCCATTGAAATCTTTAGCAGCCATCAATTCTTTAATTTTTTCGATGAATTGGTTGGCTTTTCCTTTACCATTTGCCAACATAAGGGTTACGAGACGCTCAAGGGTGAAAATTAATACGATCAAGTTTACAGCAACAAGACCAGGCACAATGAATCCACCTTTGTAAATTACACCAAGAAGGTTTCCTTCTACTGGTTCTGCCTCAGGATTTCTGTCCACGAAATTTCCTGGATCACCAAAAATGTATTTGTAAATCATGATACCTGCAATAAGCGCAAGTGCTATAGCCAGAAATGCAACAATTGCTGAAAACCCTCCGGCTGTTTTTTGTTTTTTGTCCATAATGATCGTTTTTTAATTTTTCATTTTTACAATTGAACGCCAAAAATAAAAAACTTTAGTTCCTTTTCAAAACGAAATCCCAATGTTTCTAGCTCTTGAACGCAGAAATATTGGAATCCTAACATAAAGTCTTTAAAATACGGCAGAAATTCATTCTCTTAGTAAATACTATTTTGGATTTTTTAATATTTACTTAACATTGTAAATGCCCCGAACTGTTACGGTCGGGGCATTTTACTACTTGGAGACTGCTATTTTTATTCAACTGCTTCTAATTTGTACACATCTCCGTCGATGTCTATCCATAATTCCTTAGCGGTCAAGCGATTTATTTTTGCTGTTGTAACATATCCATCAATGATGATTTGTAATTCTTCCTTATTGTTGTTGAATTGCCAAGTCCCGGAATAGGCGTCCTCATATTCCCATCCGGGTTCCGTAGAGATGTCAGTGACTATGAAGCTGCCATTTTTATTAAAATCAAATTCAACATGATAATAGCCGTTTAATACCTCTGAGCCAATTGATATGGCGTTCCAATTTTGGGTTAATCGCGCCTCTTTTGTTCTTAAAGAAAAATTTGGGCCATCAGGATACTTGGCACATGAATTGAGAAGGGATAATGCCAAAAAGGCGATCATAAAGATTTGTGTGAGTTGTTTTTTCATGATATATCATTTTTAAGTTTCAATCAAAGGAAACGATTTAGGCACTTTGGAGCAAAACTTTTTTCGCAACCAGAGGTTTATGATTTGCGATTTTCGCAACCGTACACTTTGGCGTATTTGAAGAAAAAATAAAAAACCCTTGCTTCGTTGGAAACAAGGGTTTTGGAGGTCTCAAGCGGATTCGAACCGCTGTAGACGGTTTTGCAGACCGGTGCCTAACCGCTCGGCCATGAGACCATCTTGGTGTGCAAAGATATATAATTTTCGAGTTTCTAAAAAGACTACGTCAGAACTTGAATCATATTTTTCAACTTTATTTTTCTATAATCAACTTCATGTGCAACACCTGACCTGTGTTGAACTCAACCTCTATGAGGTATACGCCTGATCCTTGCTGATTCAAAGACAATTCAAAAATTGGAACTTCATGTTGTGGAGATTCGAAGACTACGGATCCAGAAAGGTTCATTATGCGCAGTGATTTAAAACCGTGAGTTGTTTGCACTGTAAAAGAACCAGAAGTAGGATTGGGGTAACATTGAAGGGATTGAACTTCTGCATACTCATCAAGCGCTGCGCTGGTGCAAGACTCATCGCTTGGAGTGCCATCACAATAGGTGGTTGGATAAAGCAATGCTTGCTCTTGCATGGCATTGGCGGGGAGCAACATTGTTTGGGTACATCCCATTACATCAATTAGGAAGTCTCGAACAAATTTTTCTGTGCTGTCCATATAAGCGGCGTTGCTCAGGTAGGGGACATGAGGGGCATTATTAAAAGTATAGAACTGATTTTGTACCCCAACGGCACAAGCTCTTTCATGTAGCATCCGGCTTCCATCTAAATACATTAATGGTGTGCCGGGATTGACCAAGCCACGATTGTAGGTAACAGTACCATCATTGGTGCCGTGAACAGAACAAAGCGGGATGTCTCCGTTCTCTAACCAATTGTAGCGTGCCAATGCTCCACAACCGTTGATTACTGCATGAACGGTGGTTGAATATCCAGGGTTTCCGGAGTTTCCTTCGAGCCCTCCCATGCCATTTAAGGTTCCAGTACTCATGTAATCACTGAACTGGCATTCGTCGGTGAGGTAGGCCACGTGAAGTGCAGTTATGGCACCAGCAGAGCTACCTCCAATGAAAATATGGTTAGTGTCAATTTTAAATTGATTGGTGGTTTGTGCATCTTTATAGAAATAGCGAATAGCCGCCCTGAGGTCTTGTACCGCTCGCACGACCGCCTTTACAGCATTTGTGGAATCGAAAGGGAAGAAACCGAGTCGGTAATCAATGCTTGCACAGACATATCCTTTTTTTGCGAAATTTTCTGAAAGGGTTTTGACATCGGGGTCGGTTTTGCTGCCTCCGATAAAACTGCCACCGTGTACCCAGATGATCAAAGGCCTTGCAGCCAATGTATCGTTGGTGGGTTCATAAAAATCGAGTTTGAGGGAGGTATTGGAATTGGCCCAATTTAAATTTTGCCCGTAATTTAAGTTACTTGTAAGGGTGTAGTTTGCAAAAACTTGTTCTGCAAATCGCCCGCTGTTGCATGGGTCTTGCGCAAGCAAGTTGAGTAAGTATCCGAAGAAAAATAAACCAAAGCATAGTAGTTTTTTAGTCATAACTGTAATTTTATTCTAATTTAGAAATAAATAGCGCTATGCGTTGAAAAATATACACTTAGTTTAATTTTTGACTATGAAAATCTATTTCCCCCTTCTATTATTTTTGTTTACAGCTCAAATAGTTGTAGCACAGGATCTTGCAGCTTATAGAATTTACAACGCAAAAGGCAAGGAAGTCTCGTTTAAAAATATGTGCAAAGCGATGAATGATGTAGACATTGTGTTGTTTGGGGAATTTCACGACAATCCAATTGCCCATTGGTTACAACTCGAGCTCACTGGGCAAATGTTCAAAACCCATGGTCAAAATTTACAGCTTGGTTTTGAAATGTTTGAACAAGACCAACAAGAAACTTTAAGTACTTATTTGAAAGGGGAAATCAAAGATGAAAACCTTAAAGATAGCCTCAGACTTTGGCCCAATTACAAAACAGATTATGCTCCTTTGGTCAATTTCGCAAAGGAAAATGGCCTAACTTGTGTAGCTTCCAATATCCAACGAAAATATGCGAGTTTGCTTTTTAAGAAAGGGAGGGCTGCTCTTGATACGCTCCCGCAATCTATAAAAGATCAAATGGCACCTTTGACCTTTGCCTTTGACACCACACTTAGTCAGTATCAAAACATGAAACAGATGGGTGCGCATATGGGTCCTGGAATGGGCTGGCGCATGGTGGAGGCTCAAGCGATCAAAGACGCCACCATGGCACATTTCATTTTACATAACCCTTGGCGCCAAACACAAACCGTGCATTTGCATTTTAATGGCGCTTATCATTCTGATTTCTATCAAGGAATCATGTGGTATTTGTTGCAACAAGAACCAAGTTTAAACATCCGGACCATTAGTACAGTCAGTCAAGATGATGTAAAGGAATTAGATGCAGAGCATCTAGGCCGGGCTGATTTTATCATTTGCGTGCCAAGCACAATGACTTCAACACACTGATTTATTTTAATGGAATTCCACGTGAACTTACGGGGCCGTCAGACTTGCTTTTTTCCAAACTAAAGGTAAAGGTAGTGCCCATGCCAACTGAGCTTGAAACTTGGATTTGTTGTCCGTGTGATTCAATAATGTGTTTGACAATGGCCAAGCCTAGTCCTGAGCCACCTTCATTTCTATTTCTACTTTTCTCGACGCGGTAAAACCGCTCAAAAATTCTGGGCAAGTGTTGAGGTTCTATGCCAGGTCCGTTGTCTTTGACTTGGATGTTGTAGGTTTGATCTATTTGTACTACGCTAATGCACAACTCACCAGCTTGGTTGCCATAAGCAATGGCATTACTTATCAAGTTAATGAGTACCTGTGAGATTTTATTACGATCGGCATTGACATAGCAATAAGGGTCTGCAGCTTCTATGCGCAACCAAAATTGCTTTTCTTTGGCAACCAACTCTAAAGATTCATAAGACTCTTCGATGAGTTCAAGTAAATCAAAAGATCTCAATTCAACCAAAATACGCTCTAATTCTAGTTTGGTGAGTTGGTCGAGGTCGTCGAGAATGTGGGTCATACGATCCGTTGATTTGGACGCACGCTCTAAGAATGTTTGCAGTACTTTGGGGTCGTTCATTCCACCATCAAGAAGAGAGTCTAGGTAGCCTTGTATTGAAAAAACTGGAGTCTTGAGTTCATGTGCCAAATTGCCAAGAAATTCTTTTCTAAATGCCGCTTGCTCTTTGAGTTTTTCAATTTCTGAATTGCGATTTTGTTTCCAATCTTTGACTTGCTTTTCTCCCTCTTCGACAATTTCATCAATGCTCTGATTCGAAACTGTGGTTTCTAGGTTTTGAATACTCCTGTAGATCAGACTCATGCGGTGTTGCAAAAATCTTTTGATGATGTAATAAAAAATGGTGTAGGCAAAAACTCCCGTTACCAAAGGGATCAAGAAAATCAGTGTATTACTTAATGCAACGATTTGTAAGTGGACAAAAAGTGTGAACAAAAAGCTGAGCACATAAAATAATATGCTTCCACTTAATATTAGAATACTAGGCCTTGCTTTTCTCACTTTTCTTCGAAGGTATATCCAACACCTTTTATGGTGCGAATATACGCATCTCCAAGTTTTTCTCGCAATTTTCTAATGTGGACATCGATGGTGCGCTCTCCTACAACGGTGTCGTTGCCCCAAACAACAGCTAAAATTTGGTCTCGGTTAAAAACTTTGCCAGGTCTGCTTGCTAAAAGTTCAAGCAATTCAAATTCTTTCTTGGGTAAGTGCAACTCCTTATCGTCAAATTCCACAACATATCGATCGCGATCTATAAGCAGCGTATTGCTTGCTTCTTCTCCTTTTTTGTTTTTCATCCTACGGAGTAAGGAATCAATTTTACTTATCAAAAGGCGTGGCCTGATGGGTTTGGAAATATAGTCGTCGGCACCCGCTTCAAATCCTGCAATTTGAGCATAATCTTCTGTTCTTGCAGTTAAAAATGCAATGACTGGCTGTACCATGTTGAGGTCCTTTCGAATGACCTGACAAGTTTCGATGCCATCCATTTTGGGCATCATGACATCAAGCAGAATTAAGGAAGGATTGATTTGTTGTACTATGCGAAGTGCGTCTATGCCATTGGTTGCAGTAAAAACCTTATAACCTTCCTTTTGGACATTATATGACAAGAACTCTAAGATATCTGGTTCATCATCAACAATTAAAATAGTGTGTCCTTTGTTTGCTTCCATCGGATGGTTTTATTGTACAAAGGTGGCCTAGTATTCTAATTGCAGCGTTAATCAATGTTTAAATAAGCGTTAATTCTAAGGGCTTATTTCTTAACATAGGCTTAATACAAAAGGGGAAACATAAGTCTCCCCCTTTAATTTTATCTATAACAGACCGTACTTATTGGAAAACAATCTTCATTTCCACGCGTCGGTTTTTCTGACGTCCTTCTGGGGTGTCGTTTGAAGCAAGTGGCTTTGTTTCACCGAAATATTTTGTAATTAAGCGAATGTCTTCCACACCTTGGCTGATGAGGTAAGCCTTCACTGCTTCTGCACGTTTTTTCGAAAGAATCAAATTGAGATTGTCATCGCCAACATTATCTGTATGGCCAGCAATTTCAAGGGTCCAAGTCGCTTTCTTTTTAAGGACTTCGGCCAATTCATTTAATGACGGTTTGGAACTTTCAAATATGACATCCTTGTTGGTTTCGAATTCTAGATTATCAAATGCCGTTTTGAGCACCTCAATTACTTCTTGTTCGATGATTGGACAACCTTTGTTACTTTTTGGCCCTGGCGTATTGGGGCAATCATCGTCTTTATCTAGTAGCCCGTCGTTGTCTGAATCCTTGTAAGGACAGCCTTTATTTGCCTTGGGCCCTGCCAAATTAGGGCAGTCATCATCTTTATCGAGCAGTCCATCGCCGTCGGTATCGGGCCATGGGCAGCCTTGGTTTTCCTTAGGGCCTGCAACAGTAGGGCAGTCGTCAACGAAATCGAAAAGCCCGTCGTTGTCTTGGTCTGGGCAACCCTGGTTTTCTTTGGGTCCTGCATTGTCAGGACACGCATCTTCAGCATCTGTAATGCCATCGTTGTCGCGGTCCGGACATCCGCGCAATGCTGCTACACCTGGTATGGTAGGGCAGTCGTCTTCGCTGTCAATAATTTTATCGCCATCGGTGTCTGGGCAACCTTTGAATTCTTTCAATCCCGCCACCGTTGGACAAGCATCTTCGCTATCAATGATTTTGTCGCCATCGGTATCAGGGCAGCCGTTAAATTCTTTCAGCCCCGGCTCATGGATACAAGCATCTTGGGAATCTGGAATTCCGTCATTATCTGTATCCGGACATCCTAGGAATGTCCAAAGGCCAGGAACATCTTTACATTCATCGAGTTTGTCAGAAACCTTGTCTTGGTCTTTGTCTTTGATGCGGTGATACAAGATAGGTAATCTTAAACCGGCATAAATATCTATGCCGCTTATTTGTCCTTTGGCTTGAATTAAATTCATATCTGAAACCCCCAGAATGACAGGGCCCAATCTGGTGGCAATACCCGCGCGCAATCCGCTGTATTTGTTGTAAGAAATGGGTAGGTAAATTCCAAAATAGGGGCTGTCAAAACTGGGAGTTAGCGCCATTTGGGTGGCAATATTTACCTTTGAATCCTTGTTTTTAGGAATCATATTCACCATCGCTGTAGCATTCAAATAAAAGTAACTTGCCAAATGGTAATCTATCTGTAGGCTAAGTGCAGTTGGTGTGCGCATTCGAAAGGTTTGGCCTGTATTTTGAAGTGCAACCCATTCATTATTATTTGCTGCACTAGACTCACTGATTAAAGAATCTATCACCATATCAAAGGTCTCAAGATCGGTAGCTGTTTCAAAACGATGCAAGTTGAATAAAGTACTTGTATTGACAACAAAATTGCGGCTCAGCCCCCCCTTGGTAAATTTCATCGCTCCCATATCCAATAGGGAGAGCCCAATGCGCGCTTTGTATTTGTTTTCGTGGCGCATCCAAAGGTCAGACTTTCCATCCATGTCGAATTTGTATTTGGAATAATTAGGCCTCCATTCATAAACAGCTCCTACATCAAAGCCAAGTCCGATAGATCCGGGCTTGAGGTAGTTTTTTATGGTGGTTTTGTCAATGAGGCCATTGACCCCATCGGTGATAAAATCGCCAACCTCCTTGGAGTATCCATAATCAAAGGTGCCATAGAGGTATTGAGAAGTATCTTCGTTCACTAAATTATAGCTGAAATCATCGGTATGTACATAGGCGCTTGCAAACCCTAGCAATACTTTTGGGGTGATACCAACCTTTAAAAAGTGTGTTTTATTGTCGATGATAACTTGGCTGTAATTCAGTCCAATCTCGCTCCACGTAAGGTGGTCTACATTGACGAGTTCTTCGTTGAGTTGCATATTCCAAAGAGCAGGGTAGATGAGACCTTCTTCTGAAAGCACCGCCAATTTTGGATCCATATTATCCACGTTGGTAATGGATCGTAAATTGGCAAAAAGCCCCAATGACTTTTTTTCACCCACGTGAAAGGCCAGATTAAATAAATCGACTCTAAAGTTGATATTAGCTCCAAGCACTCCAGTTGAATTTGCGTCATAATTATGAACGATAAGCCGATCGATGAATGTTGAGGATGGGTAGGCCCAAGTGTTTAATATTGCCGTATCGGTCAGTGATGAAGCCCACCAATTACCACCCCCACCTTGTTCTGCACGCATGGCATCAGCATTGAAATAACCAAAATTCTGGAAGGTGAATAAATTCACGGCCGGGAGGGCTAAATCCATTTTATAACGACCATCAACAAATGAGGCCGGATTAACGAGATTGCCTAGCGCACCTGCATAGTTACCTCCACTGACCCCAAGATATGCCTGAGCATTGAGTTGTGCACTGATTAAAAAAGAGAAGATGATGAGTATTTTTTTCATTGTAAATTGTATTGGATAAGGTAATTACCAAGATAGGTAGTGAGTGAGTACGCATTTGCTCCGAATGCGCTTAATTGAACGGCTTGTTGCCCGTGTCGTTTTGTTTGATATAAATCTCTGCCTTGTTCGTCAAGTAAAAAAACTTGATTGCCTACGGCATCTAAAAATGCCAGAATTGTACGCTGATTGGCAGTTTTAAACGAAGTCAAATTTGTTAGTTCGATGGCTTGAATGGTTTTTTCCCAAATGCGTTGACCATCGGGATGATAAACAAATAAAGAACAATTTCTCTTGAAGATAAGCATGGTTTCTTTGCCTTTAAGGTAGCTTCCAATGCATTGAACGCCATTTGGGATACTAAATTGTTGTTGGCCAGCTGCAGTGATGACTGTTGCTTTATTTTTGATTGCTTTTACAGCAAATGCAGCATTGTTATTTCCCACCAGAACAAAGGTCGAATCTACATTAACCTTTGTAATGCTTTTTCTTTTGGCTAAGTCGATGAAATGCACTTGAGTGTCCGTTAAAACACCTACGGCGGCCCTTGAATTGGATACATAACAATGGATACTTTTGGGCGCACGGCCTACTGCAAATTGTTTTATTAATGTGCCTTGGTCGTTGTATAGCTGTACTGCAGTTCCACCACTCACGCACACAAACTCTTTTTTGGCTTTATTTTCGATGACTTGCAACTCAGTTCCAGCATCGTGTGTAAGGCGATAAATAAGTTTGCCACTTTTATCGTAGAGTTGTGCTTCGTTGGCAAGTTGCACACAAATTAACTCCGGAAATGCCTTGATCTGATATATACTAAAAACATCTTTTTCCATGGGTTTCTCCCATTTTCGCAGGCCATTTAGATATCCAACAAGTTGATGATTTTCAGTATATGCAATGGCATTACCTCTTTGGTCAAAGGCGGCGAAATGTAGGACCCGATACCCTGGATTCATGACGAAATAGTCTCTAATGTTGTCACTGCTCTCCACAATCTGATCGCCGTATTTGGTGTAGTTGGTCTGGACTAATTGCTTGCCAAGTAAACTAATGGTTTGTTTGTGTTGGGCATCCACCCATCTGGCACTTACCTTTCTGGGCATATTTGAAAATACACGCTTGAGCTTTTGTTCATTTTGAGATAAGGTTTGTCCTAGACTTGCCGCTCCAAGTGCTTGATCAAGAAGTGCTTTGTCAGTACTTGCCAATCCAAACTGACCTAAAACTGCGACATGCCAATCTGCCGTTTCATCACTAACTAATTTGCTAAACGATAAATTGCTAAAAGTTGCTACATCTGCATTGAGCTCTTCCTTATGAAAGAATTCGTTTAGCGTTTGGATGGGGTTTGCATTATCTTTAAAGTCAAATATCACCAAACTAGCATTGTCTTTTTTAAGACACACAAAACCAGTTTTGATACTCCTATACCACGGAGTCTTTGCAAAGTGGGGGTCTTGTTGGAGTGCATATGTTTTATCATAAAAAGTGTAGGATTGAAAAAAGTCTGGTACGATTTCGCTAAATAGTATCTTATCGTCGTGTTTACTGAGTAGTGTCCTTCTACTCGAAATTTTAGTGTAGCGGTAGAATCCTTCTTTTTTGCGGTATGTTTCAGTCAACTTGATTTGGTCTTGATCCCAACTAAACCAAGAATAACTTGATTTTGTACTCAAATTAAGCTCATAGGCTCTTGGGCTACTGAGCTCTCCTTCATAAAGGATGAGTTGATTGCCATTAAAAAAACCATGTAATTTTCCGAATTCAAATTTTTTAAGCCCACCCATTTGCAATGGAAATAAACCGTTTGCAAATAATTTACGGACTTCTTTTTGGGTCCAGTTGTTCTTTTTTTCGATGAGAATTTTGGTTTTCTTGGCACTAAAAAAAAGAGTAACTGGTTCTTTGATTGACTTATTGATCGAGTAATACAAGCTTTGATTGAGCTCTGTTGTAGTGATACGTTCGTTATTCCAATCGAGCGATTTTGGATCTTGAACAACGTAAACAGTCTGATCTGCTTTGTTGAAATAATACCTGAAATCTGTTAGGTTTTCGTTTGAAAGTAAATCGTAAGAACTAAAAAGCACCCAGCTAAGTGCCACGAACCCGAGAACTCCAAGTAATAAGCGTTGACGCATTTTTATTTTTTTCAAAGTTAATACGCAAGTTTGGGCATAATGCAGGCCTGCTCAGATGTAATCAACAGGTGGTTGTGTACATAGATGTGTTTAGTCATTAAATAATTTTGGCTGCACATCTCGAGCCAAAAGTTGAAAAGTCATTCTATGGTAGGGGCTTGGCCCTTTGGACGCAATTGCGGCTCGGTGTTCTTTTGTTGGGTAACCTTGGTTGCGATTCCAACCATAGGCCGAATGTTTTGCATGCAAATCATTCATGAGCTTATCTCTTTGTGTCTTGGCTAAAATACTTGCTGCTGCAATACTTGCAAAACGCGCATCACCTTTCACCATACAGGCATGTGGGATTTGCTCATAGGGTTTAAATCGATTCCCATCTACAAGGATGAAACCAGGGGTAATGGAAAGCTGTTGCAACGCTTTGTGCATGGCTAAAATACTCGCATTGAGAATATTGATTTGATCTATTTGTTGGTGATCAACCACCCCAATGCCGAAGGCAAGGGCCTTCTCTAAAATTTCTTCTCGCAGGCTTAAGCGCTTTTTTAAACTGAGTTGCTTTGAATCATTGAGGGCTGCAATTGGTTTTGACGGATCCAATATTACAGCGGCTGCCACCACAGGACCTGCCAAACAACCACGTCCGGCCTCATCGCATCCAGCTTCATGTTGGAAGTCTTTTTGATACTGTAAGATTAATGGATTCACACTACCAAAATATTGAAATAATTTGTAGTTTTAACCATAATTAATAAGTTTTACCATGAAAAAGCTATCGTTTCTCCTTTTGGCGCTGGTGCTAAATTTTTTAGCCTTCGGTCAAAAATCACTCACTGCCGCTGTAACTTCTAAGAAAGATTTAGCCAATGGATTGCAATCAGGTCATATTGAATTGATACTTCCGGCAGAGGTAAGTGAAGAAAATGTAACGATGTACGCAAAGTATTACACCAACATGTTTACAGTTGATTTCAATGCAGATACACATGTAGCCACCTTTCACATGCTTTCAAATGATGCCAACTCTCGACGTGTCATTTTACGATTTTTAAGTGCAAATCAAATTGTTTACGTTCAAGTTGCCGATAGTATTTTTGATTTGGGTTCTTTCTTTGACAACTATTTAAACTAGGATTCAAACGCGATGAAATACATTTATCTTTTTGCAATTGTTTTTGGACTTTCGTTAGTTGGATGTAAAACCGGAGTCGGTATTACTTACAAGCACTACGGACCAAACAATGTAGACACATCTAATGCTATTTCTTTGGATCAGATGGTGCTTGACTTTAAGAATCAACCTCAAAAAGCAGAGTTTACCTTCAAGGCGCCACTCGCTGGGGTATGTCAGAGTGCGGGTTGCTGGGTGAGTGTTCAACCAACCAGTGGCGAGTCTATTCGGGTGCGCTTTAAGGACCATTTTTTGATACCACCTGCTACGGAGTTAAACTCAATCGCTTATTTTCACGGACGCGCCTATTTTGATACGCTTTCGGTCGACTTACAAAAACATTTTCTTGAAGATGCCAAAGCGTCACAGGCTGAAATTGATCAAATTGTAGCGCCAAAAATTGAATTGAATTTTGAAGCAGATGGTGTGTGGGTTAAGAAATCTACCGCTTCAAAGTCAAATAAGTAAGAAAGGCCGAAAACGCAAAAATTATTGCGCTTAACCACCACAATCGTGCAGGCATAAGAAAAAGTGCAGCCATATTGGCTGGAATTAGCGCAATAGCCAATAAATGAAAGCGACCTTGATTCTTATTTTCTGAAATCATACATTGCAGAAGGGGTAAAGCACAAATGTAAAGGGACGTCATCTTGATGAAGGTCGGATATGTCAACAAATTCATCAAAGAGGCTTAAGCCGATAAAAATGCAATCAGGCTTACACTGTTTGAGTAATCTGTCATAAAAGCCTTTGCCATAACCAACACGATGGCCATCTGAATTGAGTGCAAGTAGGGGAACAATCACGTAATCTAGCTTACTTGCTAGTATAGTACGCCCGTCTTTAGGTTCAGGTATACCATAAGTACTAATTTCTAACTGACTTGGATGCTCGTAATGGTATAAGGTTAGGCTGTGATCAGAAAAATTTGCTTTAGATAATACGGGGTGCCCCCCTTTGAGTAAAATATCTTCTAACAATCCATAGGTAGAGATCTCCTTTTGTTGCTCTATGGGTAGAAATATGCTAACGTATTTTGCACTGAAACGAATAGAATTCAGCACAAGCGCTTGAACTTGTGCTGAAATTTTAGCTAATTCATAGGGGCTCAGCTGTGATCGCTTCGCCTTGTAATGCTTGCGAATCTCAGATTTCGTCATGTTTATAAGCGAACGCCTAATTCAGAAAGTTTTCTGTTGTCAACAACTTGAGCTTTCTTGCGTAATCCACCCATTGCTTGACCTTCAATTTGATTGGCAAGGGCTTGCTTGAGTTGATCTTTTTCTGCTTGATAATTTGATGTAGCAGGTGCTTTGGTTGTGTTTTTCAATTGGATAACATAAACACCCGTCTCCCCTTTAAGTGGAAGCGTACGTTGACCTTTTTTAAGGGCTCCCGAAAATAAATTTCCGATGATCGTTGGTTCATATCCGGCATTTGAAATTTGTGGATTACCAAACGTAATCTCTGCATCGATAACTGGTGTATTGAATCGCTTTGATAAATCTTTAAGGGATTTGCCCGCCATTTGATTCATGAATCTTTTGGCTTTCTTCTCTTGGCGCAATTCACGTTCCATTTGTGCTCTAACGTTCTCAAACAAAGGCGTACCTTCAGCTCGGATTGCACTTACCATGGCAATGACATATTTTTCTTTATCTCTGATTGGAGAAAGTGTCATGGAACCTACCACAACATCCTCGGCATAGGCCATTTCTAATAAGCGATCTCTGGCCATAGTAGTGGTAAAGCCATAAACTTTTGGGGCTTTATCTTCAATTTGAACCACACGAGAAACGTAGTTGGCATTGGCAACAATGGTGTCAAATAGGTTGGATTTTTTGAATGGATCCTCTTCTTTTGATATTTTGCGATCTAGTTTCATCAATAAGCCATTGACTTCGCTTTCCATGTTTGCAACGGTTTCATCTGAAGGTTTGAAAGTGAGGCTAATAGAGGCAAGCAACGGAAACTTAGAGGCAGAACGCTCAAGTACTTCCATAATGTGGTATCCAAAATCTGTTTTAACCACCCCGATTTTACCAATTGGAGCAGTAGCACAATAGCCACCAAATTCTTTTACCATGTCTCCTTCAAGGAAATCTTCATAAACACCACCTTTGTCTTTTGATCCTGGATCTTCGGAGTATTTTTTTGTAATTTCATCCCAGTTGGCATCATTGAGTAATGCTGCAAGGCTATCTGCCGTTTTCTTTTTAGCAGCAAGTACTTTTTCATCAGTTGAATTATTTGTAGCAATCAAGATATGTCTCGCTTTTAAGCTTGCAGGGGTGAAGCCAATCACTTTTGAAAGCACCATTTTTTCCTTTGATGCATAAGGCCCCACTAACTGACCCAAGGCAGCTGTCTTGAAAATGGTATCTAAACTCATTGGATAAGTTTGGTAGCGATCAGCCTTTGGGTGGCCCTCTGGCACCCCAGTAGCACGTTTGTCACTAAAATAAATTGGGGTTTCGCTGTTTTTTGCAATATAAAGCGAATCATTGGTTGCAGCTGAAAAACCACTACGCAATGAATTTATCTTGGCGGTAAAGACATTTGAATCTGCTTTTGATGGTTGAATATTTACATCAAACATCTTTACATCACGACTTGCATTGCGAACCAAGTACTTTTTATCGTCTTTGTGTGTTTCGTAGTAGGCTTTGAGTTCGCTCTCAGAAATTTTGATGTCCGCGTCTGCAATGTCTGTATATCGACGAACTACAAAAGAAATAGATTTTTTCTCGTTATTGGCAAGGTATTGGTCTTTGGCCTCGAGATCTGTGACAAAAACACCTTGTTTGATAAGTCCGAAATACTTTTCTGTTTTGCGACGATCTGTATGATATGCCTTGAAACCGTTCCATTGATCAATGGCTTGTTGTTCTTTTGATTTTTTGAGATTGTCAAGGGTGGCTTTCAATTTTACTCGGCCATTTTCAATGGATTGAGGTGTTTGAATTCCAGTGAGTGAATCCGTAAAAAATTGGTTTAAATCGGGCAATACTCCGAATCCGTCTTTGGCCATCCAGTAGGCATCTAGTTCGCGTTCAGTTACGCTAATGCCTAGTTTTTCGTATTCTTTACTTAAGATTGTTGAATCTACCATGAAATTCCAAGCTTTATCTGTAGAAGCTTCCATGTCTGCATCGGTAAATTCTTTTCCATTTTGCATGGCCTGATTGCGCTCTTGTTCTTGAAATTTTGCACTTGCAACACTGTAACTTGCAGGGTCCACTTTTTCTCCATATACCAGACCTATTCCGTATTCGCCTTCACCGATTCCAAATAAATTTTGATAATCGTTGAGAATGAATGCTAACAAGGCTACACCGATCATTGCAACGAGTAGCCCAGATTTTGAGCGTATTTTACCTATTAATGCCATTTGTATTCAAATTTAAGATTGCGAATATATGAAGATTTGAGCAGAGCCCCAAGTATTCTTTCACAAAAAAGGAGGTCTACAGACCTCCTTCTTTTGATGGACTTTTTTCAGTTGTCGGAACCGGCTTTGGTGCTGGTTCGGTTGTGGTTGGTTTCGGAGTTGGTTTCGGCGCCGGCGTGGTTGGTTTAGGCGCTGGTTTTGGTGCGGTTGTGGTTGGTTTGGGCGTTGGTTTTGGTGCCGGCGTGGTTGGTTTGGGCGTTGGTTTTGGTGCCGGCGTGGTTGGTTTGGGAGCCGGCGTGGTTGGAGCCGGCGTGGTTGGTTTTGGTGCCGGTGGTGTATTGACCTTACTTGGGGATCCTAAATTATCATCTTTACCCGATGGCTGTTTGCTGCCATTTGGATTGACAATCATGCCCTCACCGCTGTTTTGATCAAAGGTGATGAGGTAAGTATCTGTAGTTGTACCACAATCATTAGTTACGGTTAACACCAAGCTATTGAGTCCTGGTTGAAGGCTTACTTCTGCAAGAATATTACCAAGGTTATTGCTGAATCCATTCAATTGTTCACCATTCATACTGAAGGTAATCGTCATATTAGCCGTATAATTCACGATCTGAACATTGTAAGTAAAAATTGATTGCCCCGTGATGCTATTGTTAGCGAACTCCATTTGCTGAATGACACTTGGTGGGCTGCAAGGCTCGTATCTAATTTCACGAACTTCTGTATCGCTACCACAAGTATTGGTTGCGGTTATAGTAATATTATTGATGCCTGCTTGTAGTTGCATCGGTACACTCAATTGATTTGCGCTCAGTGTAGCCCCGTAAATTTGAAGGCCATTGTTGAGTACTTGTATGCCATTTATGTTGGAAATTTGGCTGACTGTGGCCGTTAATATAACCGCAGGATTACTTTGCCCAAATAATCCAGCAGCAGGGCTTGTAATGTCAACACTTGGTTGAACACAAGGGGAGGTGTAAGCATATTGTACAGATTCTGTACCCATTCCACAATTGTTCTGAGCAGAAACTTTGATATTATTTGAACCGTCTTGGAGTTGGATCGTAGCGCTTAGGTTGCCATTACTAAAGTTGAATGGGTGCACTTGGTTATTAACCAACAAGTTAACATTTTGAGAATTACTGATGTTACTTACCGTTGCTGAAAATTGGAGCGTTGGATTGGTAAGAGAACCAGCCGCCTGAGCAAAGGAAATTTGAGGCGCAGCGCACGGAACATAATTTATATTGAGCGTCACATTTGCTCTATCGCAACTATTTTGACCTTGCAGAACAATAATATTTGGTCCAGGTTGAAGATTTAAAGCCGCAGTTAGGGATTGATTTTGCAACGAAAAAGGCTGTCCTGTTTGACCATTCAATGAGACACTGATTTGGCTGCTATTGAGGGCAGTCACCTGAGCACTCAAAGAAAGGGCAGAAGAGGCAACTGTAGTGCCATTCAAATCACCATTGTTCAGTGTAATCATTGGTGCAATACAAGGCAGATAGTTGAAGTTCCAAATGTGCTGTGCCGAACCGCAATCATTGCTCGTACTCAAGGTTATTGTGTTATTGCCATTGAGTAAAGAAAGTGTAGCTTGGAGTGAGCCATTCACAAAATTAAAACCGATGGCATTGCCATTTTGGAGTAGGCTGATTTGATTGGCGTTATTAATTCCAGAAACTTGGGCATTAATGGTGGCGGTTTGTGTGGCAGTTTGATTGCTTGTACTTGGATTTGTATTTAAAATTTGAGGAGGCGTACAGGGGTTGTAAGTGATATTCCAAAGCTCTATATCTGAACCGCAATCGTTATTGGCAACCAAAGAAATGGAATTAAGGCCTTCCTGTAGCGTTAAATTGGCAATGAGTTGGTTGTTATTAAAAGAATATTGCACTGTTTGCCCATTTAATTTGAACTGAATTTGGTTGGCGAAAGTATTGGAAATGCTTGCAGTGAAAGTAACTGTTTGGTTAGCGGTACTTGCACCATTCGGTATGGCGCTAAGAACAGCGATTTGTGGAGCCTGACACTGTACATAATTGATCACAACAGATTCAAGGTCATTGCCACAGGCATTTGTTGCTTGAAGTGTGATGGTATTGGCACCCGGTATTAAATTGATCGTGCTAGTAACAATATTGTTATTTAAATTGTACGGTACATTGGCCCCATTTAATTTCAAAACAATGGATGAGCTTGCCGATGTATTGACTAAACTTGCCTTGAAATTGAAGGCGGCATTGTTGGTTGATGTCCCACTTGCTGTAGGGTGAAGGAGTGTGATCTCTGGTGACTGGCAATTTTCAAAGCGTACAAAAATGGTTTTAGAGGCTTGGCCACAAGATCTTGAGGCTGAAAGCACGATTTGATTAAGTCCTGGTTGCAGATTGATCGTTGCATTGAGAAGGCTATTGGCACTATACAAAAACCCAATTGTTTGTCCATTGTTGGTTATACTAATGCCATTTTGATTGGGCATATTGAGAAGCGTTGCCGAAAGGTTCAAATTGCTATTCGTTACTACAAGCGGGCTTGTGACACTTGTATTATTGAGGTTATTTTGGAGGTTGATAATCGGAGCTTGACAATCTTCATAGTTGTAAGAGAAACTTTCCACATCCGATCCGCAATCATTTGAAGCAATGATGGTAATGGCATTGGTGCCGTTGAGTAATTGGGTGTTTAATTCGAGTTGCCCATTGGTAGCATTAAAAGTGAAATTGGTTTGCTCAACCCCATTGAATATTATTTTAATATTATTGCGGTTGGTGACATTTACAGCAGTTGCACGGAGTCGTAACCCGACATTATTCAATGTGGTATTTGCAGCAGGGCTAGTAATGGTAATGATAGGGGCGGTACAATTCTGATAATTGATTGAGCTGTTGATTTGATCCGTGCCACAAATATTGGAATAGCTTATTTGGAAGGTATTCATACCGGGGCTAAGCTGTAAATTGGCTGAAATTGTTTTGCCCGTTTTGGTATAATTGATTGGATTGTTGTTGTGCAATACAATCACTTGCCCACCATTATGGCTGCCGTTAATATTTGCTTGAATTGTGTAGTTGGCCAAATTTGTTGTAGCGCCTGGCGCATTGGGTTGGATCCAACTTAACTGTGGGCTTTGACAATCATCATAAAAGAGGTTGATTTGATCAGAGGCCGAACCACAAGCATTGCTTGCTGTTATTTGGATTATATTATTCCCAGGCACTAAGGTAATGATGCGTTGTAACAAGCCATTATTTGAATTGAAAGCAGCGCCATTCACAGACATATTGTTATGTAGAATTTGAATTTGATTGGCATTCAAAGAGCCACTAAGCGTTGCTGTTAAATTATAACTCGACTCATGAATCGTGGAATTCGCGTTGCTAGACTCAATGATCTGCACAGTTGGCAATTGGCAATTTACTTGCTCAATTTGGAATACTTGCGTTTTACTTCCACAGGCATTTTGCGCTACTAGTTGAATGGTATTCATGCCTGGCATCAAGGCAATGGTAGCCTCTAAACGTCCTGTTTGGGCATTGAAATTGAATGGCAAGGCTTGCCCTAGACTATTTGTGAGCTGAATATTCTGAGCATTATTGACATTGGCTATATCATAACGTAGCAAGATGCTTGACACTGAAACGCTAGACTGTGGCTGACCAACCATACTGATCACAGGACTAGGGCAATTTTGCGTGTAGTTATTAATGTTTCCAACAGTGTTATTTTCGCGGATTGGCTCAGTTTGTTGGCCTGCATTACCTTTGAAATGAAATTGAATGAACCCTGAAGTGTAATGATACCAGTCGTTTTTAATACGAGGATTATAATCATACATTGCAACAGGTGCCAAACCATCAAATTGATCGCCCATAGTGAAAGTAGTTTTGTGTTCAACCCCAATACTTACACGACCTTTGTGATAGGCGAGTCCAAAGCCAAGGCTCGGCATCCAATTTACCGCCCAGTCATTATTTTGCAGGCCATCCAGGCGGGTCTCGTAAATACCATCCAAGGTACCAATAAGCTGTGTGTTTATATTTTGACTTGGGTCGAGGGAATTATAGTCATAAATACCAAGGGTATCAAAGGCATCGGTCCAAGTTTGCTGCCAAGTAAGACCAATTCCGCCAAAAATATAAGGGTCTAAACCAGTGCGCTCGCGTAAGCTCGCTGCATGTAGCACCAATTCTAGATCAAGTTCTCGGACATCAGACCTGAAATTATGCACATAGGAGTTGTTGCCAATAAGGTAACTAGACAATACCGGATTCACATAATCGGTCAGAGTAGCGATGCTTTGGTCTTGCCCATACCACTGACCACTTAAAAAGCGCCCGCGTAAATCAAAAGACACGCGCTGCCCATAATCATAGTTGTAGGATCTTCCTAAGGTAAGTCCCCATCCGTTGTAGCGTTCAAAATCTATGTCTGTACTGTGCCAAGTGGCACCATAGTTGAATCCCCAAAACCATTTGGAGCTTGAGTAATTCACATTTTGTGCAGAGACTTTAAAAAGGCACAGAGCAAAAAGGAGCAGAGCGTATATTTTTTTCATAGGGATAGTTTCTGAATGGAGTATAAATTTTATGCCAAATTTCTTAAAAATTAACAGTTTAAGAAAAATTTAACGAATATCCGAAGGTCATTGAAAGTAAGAATAACTCGTAAAACGCAAGATGCGCATCTGATTTTTGGCAATGTCTTTGATAATCAAGGAACCCAAAAATCCAGTTTTATAATCGTAAATAATTTGATAATCAGTATGAAAAGTATCGTTATGATAGAGATGCATTTCTATTAGATTACCCCACTGATCATAGTGGTAACGCCATATTTCAACCGGTGAAATGGAATCATTTTTACTGATACTTCTAACTGCTAACAGCCCGTTTTCATTGTATTTAAAAGTTTCCGTTTCTATTCGATCCGATATTCTGTAATAACGTACGATTTGAAAAGGCAGACTGTCTTTATCGAAAGTAGTATTGACTTGTAAATAGGGCTTATAGTAATTATTGTAGCGGGTGTAATCAAATTTAGAATTGAGGTGGTATGTAAATGTTTCGGTTCTCATTTTAATCGATGAGAGTAAGCTATCATGCCTATGATCGTATTGGTCTTTAAAAATAGCAATGCTGATGACTCTTTTTGTGGAATCATAGGTATAATGTTCTGACATTGTACCGCCATAGGCTGCAAAACGGTGCAATCCTATCAAGCCATTATCCAAATAGGAATAGTAGTGAAAGAGACTGTCTTTATAGGATCCTTTTTGAATGATTTCCATGCTCTTTATGAGTTGACCCTTGCTATTGAATTGGTATTCAAAAGAATCATTGCTTGGTTTAAAAGCATCGTCCCCATTTTTATAAGTATAGAAACCTTTAATACTTTGAATTTTTGCCTCAGCGATCAGATTTTCATTGAAAAATGGTTCCTCGCCAAGGGCCTCACCCCTTTGATTTAAGATAAACTGAGCTGTGATGATATTAGGCCAAAGTAGCCCACAAAAAAAAATCCCGATGCTTAGTTTCACTTAAAGCAAATTTGCTAACACACTTTTCCAACTCGCTTTGGCTGAAATTACAGCCTCAAGCTGATCAACAAAAATACGCTCTTGATGCATGGTGTCGCGGTCTCGTAAGGTTACGGTGTTGTCTTCGAGTGTTTGGTGATCAACGGTTATGGAGAAAGGCGTTCCGATGGCGTCTTGTCTGCGGTAACGCTTGCCAATGGAATCTTTTTCGTCGTATTGCATGCTGTATTCAAGCTGTAATGATGCCATAATTTCTCTGGCTTTTTCAGGCAGACCATCTTTTTTAATTAATGGTAAGATAGCCGCTTTGTATGGAGCTAGCACCGCTGGAATTTTTAAAACTGTTCGTGCAGAACCATCTTCTAAGGTTTCTTCTTGGTAGGCAGCGCTCAGTACAGCCAAGAACATTCTATCCAAACCAACTGAAGTTTCCACAACATAAGGCACGTAACTTTGGTTGAGCTCTGGATCAAAAAATTGAAGTTTTTTTCCTGAGTGCTGCTCGTGTTGTTTGAGGTCAAAATCTGTCCTAGAATGTATGCCTTCGAGTTCTTTGAAACCCATCGGAAAGTTGTATTCGATATCACAGGCAGCATTGGCATAATGCGCCAATTTGAGGTGGTCATGAAAACGATAAAGTTGATCGCCAAGGCCAAGATTTTTGTGCCATTTGGTACGAAGATCTTTCCAGTACTCATACCATTTCATTTCTTCTCCGGGCCGGACAAAAAATTGCATTTCCATTTGCTCGAATTCGCGCATGCGAAAAATAAACTGTCTTGCTACAATTTCATTTCGAAAGGCTTTCCCGATTTGGGCAATTCCAAAGGGGATTTTCATGCGCCCTGACTTTTGTACATTTAAGAAATTAACAAAAATTCCTTGTGCAGTTTCGGGACGCAGATAAATTGTGCTGGCATCTCCGGCAACAGACCCGAGTTCAGTTGAGAACATCAAATTGAATTGGCGCACTTCAGTCCAGTTTTTGGAACCAGAAATAGGGCAAACGATTTCTAGATCAATAATGAGTTGGCGCACGCCTTCTAGGTCATTTTGCTCTAGAGCGTTTTTCATACGCTCCTCAATTTGTTCAATTTTTTCTTGATTGCGCAATACATTGGGGTTGGTTGCCCTGAATTGAGTAGCGTCAAAAGCATCGCCAAAACGTTTTTGCCCTTTTTCTACTTCCTTTTCAATTTTTTGGCGCAATTTTTCGATATGCTCTTCGAGCAAGACATCGGCACGGTAACGTTTTTTTGAATCTTTGTTGTCAATGAGTGGATCATTAAAGGCATCTACATGGCCTGAAGCCTTCCATGTCGTTGGGTGCATAAAAATGGCAGCATCTAGCCCAACGATGTTCTCATGGAGCTGAACCATGGCCTTCCACCAATAGGTTTTGATATTGTTTTTGAGTTCGGCACCTAACTGACCATAGTCATAGGTGGCTGCGAGTCCGTCGTATATTTCTGACGACGGAAATACAAATCCGTATTCTTTGGCATGTGAGATCAGGTCTTTGAGGCGGTCTTTTTGTGCTTCCATAGCTGCAAAGATACGAAAAGCACTATTTTTACTCCATGATTTTTTATCTCAACCAAAAGCAATTTATCGATACGAGTAAGCCACTCGATATTTCAATGTCTCTGCGTGCAGCCTCAGATAATCCGAGGGCGTGGTATGTAGATGCACCGCGCATAGAGCCTGTTAGAGCTAACGGATTTGTTGGTAGTGTATTAGAAGGAGGCGCGGTTAATTTTAGGGATATTTATTTCAACCCTCATGGCCACGGTACTCATACGGAGTCTTATGGCCACATCAGTGAACAGATTTACTCTGTCAATGAGGTGTTTGATCGTTATTTTTTCAAAGCAAGCCTTCTTAGTGTTGAACCTCGGGTACTTGACAACGGAGATCGTGTGATTTTTGCCGATCAGTTAGCCCCCTTGTTAAATTCAGAATTTACAGAGGCCGTTGTGATTCGCACCTTGCCCAATTACCAAACTAAATTATCTGCCAATTATTCCGGTACCAATCCGTGTTATTTTGATGTGGGAGTAGTGGCCTTGCTCGATCAATTACAAACCAAGCATTTTTTGGTAGACACGCCATCAGTTGACCGCGAAGAAGACAACGGAGAATTGGCTTTTCATCATGCATTTTGGAACGTGCCAGCTGCCCCCATAAAAGACCGCAGTATTACGGAATTGATTTTTGTTGCGGATGAAATTGCTGATGGAGGCTATTTACTGGAATTACAGTTGGCACATTTTCAGAATGATGCCAGCCCAAGCAGGCCATTGTTGTATGCGATAAACGAAAAAAAGGACTGACGAATCAGCCCTTTTCCTAGTAGTAGACAAAACTGTCTGAGTGGTACATTGTAAGTAATAAGGACAGGAACTTCTTGTACATATTCCTTTCGGATGCTGACAAAAACTATTAAACTCTTATCAAACTAGAAAATGAAACTGCCTCTCCAAGCAGTTTGTCAGCTGCTATGAACAAGAAGTTACCTGTTTCTCTCCTTATTTCAGAACTAACTTAAGTGGAATATTTTGATTGTAGCGTGGCAAATGAATATCTTGGTAGCGCCGCTGAATATTGCCTAAATTATAATGAATATTTATCCTGTGATGGGTTCAATCAAAAAATAAACGACCGTTGATCCATTCGGGGTCGAGGGTGGCATGATTGCGTCTGTAGAAGTTAAGTGCAGTGTGGTTCCAATCTAAAACCTGCCAATCCATGCGCTTGACGCCCATTGCCTTGGCAATAGAAACCACCTCATCAAACAAGGCTTGGCCATAACCCTTCTTGCGTTCAGTTTCTTGCACATAGAAATCCTCGAGGTATAAACAACGCCCTTTCCAAGTGGAGTAGGAAATATAATATAGTGCAAAACCAACAACATTTCCAGATGGGTTCTCGGCAACCAAGGCCTTGCAGATTTCATCTTGGAATAAATCAATGTGCAGCTGTGCAGGGGTATTGATCACTTGTTCAGGTGCTCGCTCAAAGGAGGCCAACTCTTGAATGAGGCTAAAAATGGCGTCAATGTCTTGAGGAAGGGCTGTACGAATCATCGTAATTCTGAACTATTTTAGGCCATTGAGATCAAAACGTAGCGTCACCCCAGTTTTGAGGTTTCCGGTCGGGTAGCTCAATGATACTTTTGGCGTGTTGATGAACTGCTCATAGTAGAAAATGGCACTGAGATACTCGTTGAGTTTATAATTGGCATCTAGTTTGAAACTCACGGTTGTTTGTCCGGCAGTAGCCATGTTGGTGTTTTCAACCACTTTGCGAATAACCGTTGCATTGTCACGGAACGAGAAATTCACATTGATCAGTAGATCGCTGGCATCAACGCTGCGTACCAATTTCAATTTTGGAACATTTACCACGGTACCAACTACAATTTCTTGGCCAAGGGTTTCCGTGACTTGGTTATTGTTGAGAGAAAGGGTTGCTTGGCGGTCTTTTTTGTATTCAAAGTTCGTTGTGATGTTTTTGCCGCCAATTTTCCAGGTTGCCAACATACCTATGAGTGGAGAGAAGCGCTCTGTGATGGTGATGTTCTGCACCTGCATTGAGGCAATATAGTTGTTATTGAGATCAAAGGCAGTTGGCGAGCCATTGGCATCGAGTGTGGCATTGAGGTTGGTTTGCATGCCGTTGACAGACACCGATGAACTATAACCGTGGTTGAGTTTAAAAGACTTGACCACATCTTTGGCAAAGGCAAACTTGCTGAGGCCTGCATAGTTGATAGTCCAGTTTGGCAATGGCATATTGTTTCTTGGATTGATTGTTTTGTTATTCACGGCTGAATTGGTATAGGCCGTTAAGAAGGATCCAATCAATACTTCTTGTTGGGTAATAGAATATCCATCAAAATAGCCATTTGGCAGTGAACTAGAGTTTGCATTAGAGCTGCCAATGAGTTGTGAAACTTGCTGGCCATTGCTAATCATTTGTTGGAATATAGGCGAACGGAAAGAGCTGTCCATTTGGGCAAAGGCGGTCCCCCAAGAAATGGTGGTGTAGGTGAGGGTACTGCTCTGAAATCTGCTCTGATTTTCGAACTGTGCGGTGCCAGGGTTCCAACGGAAGAATTCACCGGCTTGTGTGCTGTAGTTTCTAGACAGATTGAGGTTGATATTGAGGTCTTTGAATGGTTCGAGCGTTGCTTTGAGTTGTAAGTTAGCCGTATGATTGGTCATGAATTGCTTGTTGAGGTTCTCATTGAAAACCAACCAATTGTTGTCGCGGGCATATTCACCAACGTGGTATCCGGTTTCTCGGCCAAATACATCGTATGCTTGCTTCCCAAAAACAAAAGGAGTCAGCCCCAAAGTGGATGCATTCATCCCTAAGACACTGGATTCCTGGTTGAAGCCTGGAAGCATAGTACCATCAGAAAGGGTATAATTACCCGAAATACTGCGAACGCTCATTGCCAATCGAGCAAGGGTCCCCAAAACAGGGTTGATTGGTTCATTTTCTTTGGCCTTGCGTTCCTCTTCTTTGGCTTGCTTGCGTTCGAATCGGGCCAATTGCCGTTCATATTCCTTGCGTTCCTTGTCGGTCATTTCCTCAAGCGGTTTTTTAGGCTTGAATTCTGGTTTTTTTGGAGGGCCGCCGCGGTTAGGTTGCCCGCCTCTGATACCCGACTTGGCAGCTGTAGACCTGACACCCCTGCCATCGGCCAAAACGCGCTTGAAATAGGGCACTTTGTTATATAGCGTCACCAAATTTCCTTGGGCGGTCATGTTGATAGAACGTGAATTTTGAATGGTATTGCCAAATTCAGCTTGCCCTAGTGGGGCCCGTTGCCAATTGTAGGTTCCAGAGTATTTCACGTTAGAGGAAAGCCATGAAGTAATTGGTAGTTTGTCAAGAGGAAGGGTATAACTCAAGGAGTAGTTGTGGGTGTAGTCCATGGTACGCCCAAAAGTGTTCATTTGTGAGCGAATGGTATCTAGGAATTCTTGATAACCTTCTGGGTTGGTACGGCGGTCAACGCCATGGTTGCCTTCTTCGAAGATGGAGTGGTTATTGGCAGTAAAAGTAGTTTTGAATGATTTGGTGAGGTCGTAACCTACTTGGTAATTACGGTTCCAGTCAAAGCGCTTCAAATAAATAGGGTCGAAGTTATAGTCTGGTACAATAATGTTGCGCACTTGTCTTTCATTGTAAATGCGCGAGTAATCATTGGTAAAGGTGATATTTTTAGGAAGATAGAACAGATTGAAATCTTTGATGGGTTTCAACCACGGACTTTTTTGAGCTGGTTGCCATTTTTTAAAGGGTTCCCAGGGTTTGCCCGCAAAGGTATAATTGTAATTGAGGGCGCCTGTCCAGGTACGCGTCATGTCAGATTTGATATTGAAATCTCTTTTGACATTTTCAGCAAATGCATAGGTAGCAGACCAATTTGACACGCTCCAGAATTGCGGCTTGGTTCCAGCTTTGGCCTCTTTGCGAACGTTGGTAAAATTATACGAACGGCGCTCTGTAAAATCTTGCCCTAAACGCATGCGTTCTTTGCGTGTGGCTATATCGTAATTAGAAAGTTTGATGTCCGGATTGAAAGGGTCATATTCTGGATTGACGACCCCGATAGAATAACCATAGTAGAAGGGTAAGGAAACTCGGGCTTGCTTGCCAAAGAACTGCCCGAGTTGCATGGTAGTGCTGATATCAGCGCCCATGCGTTGGTTTCTTTGGCGATCTTGTACGCGGCTGTCAATAGCTCCCCAATTGATACCCGAGTAGTTACCAGCTGCCTGAACGGTGGCAAAATCTGCAAGCTGCAATTGCATTTGCCCTACAGCAGCAGAACCGCCGTCACTCACAAAGTCTGTGAGTCGCATTTCATTTACCCAAACATTGACACATTCCGCCTCACCGTTGTCCGGACCCCAGGTATTGTTTGGGTCAGATTTCGATGGATTGCGCACCCCAATCATTATGGTCTTGATGCCTTGTAAGTTAGGACTTCCTTTTACTTTAATGTGATTGGCAGGAAAGTTTGGATCTTGGGTTTGGTATTCAACAATGCTCGAAACACCCGGCACGCCTTGCTCTAGTTTGGCGTTTCGTTCCATTTTTAAATCCAGAAGTTTGTCAAACTCAATCTCAATATTGTTGTCACTTGGCCAAATGAGATCGGGGTTGGAGATGTCCCAATCGGTTACTTTCATGGGGAGTTCATACTCATAGTAGTTATCTACGTAGTCTGTACCGAGGCGCACAAAGAGGGTAAGTTCGTTGTCTTTGAGTTGGTTTTGCACTACTGATTCAGCATGCACAAACATTTTGAGTTTTTTGTAGGTGCGCACATCGAATTGAACGTTTCTGTAGGCCGCCCGAGCATCGCCGTCTTGCAAGTTGCATACCTCAAGTACCAAAGACTGTTCATTCATTTGGCGTTGGTATACTTGTGAAGGGTCAATTTCACGTACTATTCCTGGTGGCACTACATAATTGATAGGCTGGCGCTGCGCGTTTTCTTCAATATTGAGAGCGGCGATGTTGAATTGTGTCAGGTTAGGGTCAGTTTGAACACTCATGCCCGGTTGGGTCAGGTCTTGGAAGTAGCGACGCCATTCGCCACGAACAAATTCAAGTCTGGCAAAACGCAATACAACTGGTTCATCAAAACCTTTTAAATACATGCGCATAAAGCGAATAGAACGAAAATCTTGGATGCCATTGACACGTTTTTCAAAGTCGCGGATCGGCACCTTGAATTGATACCAGGTTTCTGTTTTGGTACCGTTCTGATAAACTTGCTTATTGGTAATGAAATTGCTGCCAACATTTTGCATATCTGAAGGTCTCAAACTCACTTTATACTGAAAATAAGCTTCAGATTCAGAGAGGTTGTTGTCTTGGTTGATGTCCTCGATATCCGGAAAGTTTGAAGCAATTGTAGGGTAACCCAAGGCATTGGCGGTGTCAGACATTTGTGTGGTAGGCGAGTTGCCCTGCATACCATTGTATCGTTTGTAGCGCTCCAGGATATTGAGTTGTGCTTGATCGTAGTTATCGTCAAGGTAATAATTGTAGTCGTCAGTAGAAGGGTCGGCGATCATGCGTGCTTTGGCCGTTGGACTCAAGGTATTGTTATTTTGAACCCAAGTGACGTAAGAGGCATAGCTTTGTGCTTCGTCGGTGTTGTTCCAGCCGTCAAGACCAACGTCTTGCTTGATGCGTGCTTCAGGGTCATTGGCAAAGGCATTGACCACCACTTGTTGTGTGGACACCCGACCCCAAAGGGTGGTATCAATGTTGTCTAAAAGAACTGGGTCAGTATTTGCAGGTAAGCCGTGCTCAAAGCTTTTACGACTATCTGGCAAGATATCTTCGGAGATGTTACCGAGGTTAAAATATAAATCTCCGCCCGTCATTGGGGAGTTAGGATTCTCATTTTCGGCATCTTCATTGAATGGGTCGAGCAACCAAAATTGGATAAATTCAATGTTGGCTAATTCAAAGTCATTGGTGCTAAGACCACGCATGATGCCACCCCAACGGTCTTCTGGATTGGTGAAGCGCCCTAGTGAATCTACGGTTGCAGTAGTGTCATAATTATACATACCGCGCTCCGTTGGATAATAAGCCAAGTCTAGCACATTGATGTTTGTAATGGCCCCATATTGTAGTTGCAGATTTGGGAAAATATCGGTCATTTGAATCAGACGCATCCGACTGTCGTAGAGCATGGTAGGATCTTGCTTGATGTGCGCTGGCGTTAGTTGGTTGCTTTGGTAAAATACAGGATCAATGGTATACCAAGCCAGGTTTGCCCGCTTGTATCCGGCACTGAGGTCTTTTTTAGCCGCCTCCGGAAACAAATCAGGTTGCCCCTGAGGCACCGAAGCCAATCGCCATGCGGCAATGCTTTTTAAATCTATAGCGCTCTGTGAAGCTTCAAAGTCATCGATATACGAGGTTCCTTCTTTATTGATGGCTCTCGGTTGCCCGGGTTTAAGTGTGGCAATTTCTCCAGACATAGAAAGCGTTGACATCGTGTTGGTCGATATAACGGGAAGGAGGTCCACCAATTTGGTGAGCATTGGCACGTTAGTTCTGAAGGCAAAATCGGCACCCAATACATTGTTCTTAAACGGTTCGCTCCCGAAGTCTACTTTTTGGGTAACTGGGCGTTCCATCATGCGCAACCAGGTTGCGCCCACTTTGAAATTCTCATTGATTCTGTATTGGTAGCGTCCACCGATCATGGAACGTGCCTGAAAACCAAAAACTGAATTGGATTCAATGGAAATTTTTATTGGAGTGTTGGACTCTAAAATACCAGTATTGAGGATTTTTACCCGACTAAATGCATAATCAACCGTATAGTCTACCCCTTCTACCAAGCGCATGCCCCCGGCAGTAACGACCACGGCTCCTTGTGGGATATTCATCACATTGAGTGGAATTTCAGAAGAGATCGATGATTGAAATTCTCCTTTGAAAACAAAGCGGTTTTTACTTGGAATTTGCTGGGCCGCCGTTTTTGTTGAATCGTAGAGTTCGGTATAAGAAAGTTGGTCCACATATAGGGCTGGAACACCAGCATCTGTTAGTTTCTGGGCCAATGTTTTGCCAAAGGGTTCAACGGTCGTAAAGAAGATTCTGCCATTTTTACGGTTAATTGTACCTCCGTTGTCAATTTTGTTGCCAACAATATTGAATGGGGCAAAATCAAAAACACCATCCGAGAAAGGTTGGTTGTTTTGATTGATTTTGTCCATATCGAGTAAGGTGACAATTTGTTTTTTGTCTATGCCATCAAAGGGTAAAAATGGCTGCAGTACCGATGTTTCGCGGTTGTTGTAGTAAATATCAATCTTGAAGCCAAGCTGATCTACCTGATAGGCACCTATCGAGTAGACGTTTTTCATCATGAGATCCCAGATTTTATTTTTGGGGTTGGTGATGGTAGGCTTGATTAATTTTAGAATGAGTGCTTGCTGACCACTTGCCCCATCTGTCGAAAATTCCCCAACTTGATAGGTTTCTCCACGATAGGTATATTCATAGGCTACAGCCAAAACTTCGTCGTTGTTGAGCGCAGTATTCAAGGAGATATAACCAAGAAGTGCATTGTATGTATATTCGTTTTCATTGAGCTTTCTTGCATTCTCTACCTTCTCGTAGTCAACGGCTTGGTTGAAGGGCCCAGGAGCGTTGACTTGTGAGCTCAATGCCAATACCGCATTAGAAAACCCGCGAACCAGTGGTTGATCTGCAGCCCAATCATAAAGACCATTGGCTTGGTTGTCTGGGAGTTCAGAGCTTGCATAAGTACCAGGATTCCCTTGGCAATTGCTTGCTTTGGCTTCGCCTAGATCTGAAAAGGCAACGATGTTGCGGGTGTTTTCTGTGATACTACTGCGATTGGTTACCCAAACCTCAATACGGGTAATATAGGTGGTAGAATTTACCACTGGCAAGGTTGCCATCGCAGTATCATAATGCTGCTGATGATACAGGTTCAAGAAATAGTGTCGATTGGCCTCGTAGTTGTCTGCGGTGATTTCAAATTTTTGTACTTGGGCCTTTCCTGTTACATTGATTTCGGTGCGTTTGCCCTTGGATTGTGCTAGAATAAAATCAAAGGTTGAGCGTCCAAATTTGAGTTGTGTTTTGAAGCCAAACAAAGTTTGGGAACTAGGAATAAGTGTGGTTGGTAATTCTAAGGAAACCTGGCCTAATGCAATTTTTTGTAAGATATCGTCTTCTTTCCCTGTACGCTCTAATTTGGAAATATTTTCAAAGTCAAAATTTGCACGGGTGTTGTACTTCAAATTTACCTTCATGTTCGTACCGATTTGGCCGGTAATGTCCATGTTGATGTTCTGATTGAAGTCAAAGCGGGTAATTTTGCGCTGGCGCATGGGTAAAATAGGGTTGTCTACCCTAGAATGATTGGCACCTAAAGAGATTTCTAAATTACCCCCGGGTGTAATCGTAATTTCATCTGATCCAAAGAAACTTTCAAAGGCCTTAGAGCCTATTTTAATCGGCAGCGCAAAGGTTCGGTTTTCAGCACTTTCTTCAGCAACAATTTCTTTCCAATCTAGGCTAAAACTTTTCTTCTCTTCGTATTGTAAATACTCTTCGAGCGTCATGGCCTGTGGTGCGCGAAAGTAGGTGTCTTTACCCATGACATCTCTAAAGACAAAGGTGCCGGTTTGTGGGTCGTAGACTATTGTCTCATTGAGATTGGTAGGGTCGCCGAGGTCAAAACTTTGGGGTAAATTTTGAAATGGGTTGAGTGGGTTGATGATAGGAAAAGGCAGGGTAGGCGTTTGAGCAGTTGCATGCCCCAGCATACATATGACTAGAAACAGCAGAAAGCCAAACGGAAGGTATTTATGCGTGTAATTTTTTTGCACGGTTATAAAAGTCTAAGTGCTTCTTTGATGAGTTGTTCTACGGTTTGAGATCCTGTGTCAATTTTATCCAATACTTTTTCGGCTGATTTCTTATCAAAACCAAGCGAAACTAATGCATTTAACGCATCAAATCGATTTCTATTGTTTGAAGAGAAAATATTCTCTGCTCCAAGTTCCATTTTTGCCACTTTGCTTTTGAGGTCTATGATGACCCTTTGGGCTGTTTTTGAACCAATGCCTTTGATTTTTTGAATGCTCGCTACGTCTTCACTCAGGATGGCATGCGCAATATCGTCGGGGGTCATAGAGGAGAGCATGATGATGGCTGTATTGGGGCCAATACCCGAAACACTGATCAGGTAAGAGAACATTTCACGCTCTTCTTTGGTGGCAAAACCGTATAGCATATGAGCATCCTCCCTGACAATCAGTTTGGTGTAGATACACACCGCCTCTTCTGCCGGTAGGGCCGAGTAGGTGTTTAAAGAAATTTTCACCTCATAGCCCACCCCAGCACACTCGATGAGTAGGTCGGTAGGGTTTTTTTCTATTAGGCGGCCGTTGAGTCTTGCGATCATTTGTCTTGGCTTTGGGCGTCGATTACAGCAATTTTAATCATACTGGTAATTTCTCGAACACTCGCACCTAGTTGCAGCACGTGCAATGATTTGCGCATACCTATCAAAATTGGCCCAATGGCATCGAGGTCATTGGTAGATTGTAATAGTTTATAGGCGATATTTCCGGCGGAAAGGTTCGGGAAAATGAGTGTATTGACATCTTTATTGGCCAGATTTGAAAAAGGGAATTTTTCATTCATGAGTTCTCCATTTAGCGCAAAATTGGCCTGCATTTCGCCGTCTACCACCAAATTGGGTTGGGTTTCGTGCAAGATACGGACCGCTTTGGCCATTTTTTCTGGATCTTCGCCTGGCGAGGAACCAAAATTAGAATAACTCAATAAGGCAATTCTTGGTTGCAGTTTCAATCTGCGGATAAACTTGGCCACATTGACCGTGATTTCAGCGATTTGTTCTGCACTGGGATTCAAATTGACAGTGGTATCGGCCAAAAACAGCGGACCTTTTTTCGTATTGAGAATATACATTCCCGCAATGGAATTGACGTCCTTTTGTAAGCCGATGGTGCTCAATGCTGGCCGAAGTATGGAGCGGTAGCTGCGCGTTAGGCCTGTTACCATCGCATCGGCCTCGCCCAAATTGAGCATCATGGCACCAAAATAATTGCGCTCACGCATGAGGCTGATCGCCTCATATTCAGTGATGCCTTTGCGCTTGCGAAGCTCAAAATATTGGCTACCAAAATGATTGCGCCGCGCTTCCTCTTCATCTGATTTACAATCTATGATTTGAACTTCTGGTATTTCAATACCATATTCTGCCATTAGATCAATGATGCGCTGTTTTTTACCCAATAAAATTGGGAAAGCCACCCCCTCTTCATAGGCCTGTTGTGCTGCCTTGAGTATTTTGATGTTGTCTCCTTCAGGGAAAACAACGGTTTTAGGGTTGCCTTGTGCCTTAGAGGTGATGTTGCGTTGTAGTTTGTTATCAAGACCAAGACGGCTCTTGAGTTGGTTTTCGTAATCTTCCCAATTTTCAATAGGCTCTTGCGCGACACCCGATTCCATAGCTGCGCGAGCAACGGCTGGTGCCACATAATAAATAAGTCTTGGGTCGAGTGGTTTGGGAATGATTTGCTCTCTACCAAAGGAGATGTTTTTACCTCCATAAGCTTCGATTACTTCTTCGGGAATGGTTTCTTTGGCTAGTGCTGCAATGGCTTTAACAGCTGCAAGCTTCATTTCTTCGTTGATGGTAGTGGCACGTACGTCCAAAGACCCTCTGAAAATATAAGGAAAGCCCAATACATTATTGACCTGATTAGGATGGTCAGAACGCCCGGTAGCCATAATGATGTCTTCTCTGATGGACATAGCCTCCTTGTATGAAATTTCTGGCTCAGGATTAGCTAAGGCAAAAACAATCGGGTCTTTGGCCATTGAGGCAATCATTTCTTTGTTCACAAGGCCTGCTTTTGAAAGACCCAAGAATACATCGGCATTGGTGAATGCCTTTTCGAAATCGAGATCCTTAGCGTGTACAGCAAACGATTGTTTGATGTCGTCGAGGTCAGTACGGCCGGCATGTATCAACCCTCGAGAATCGTACATGAATACATTTTGTGGCTGAACACCCAAACGGTGATATAATTTGATACAAGAAACAGCAGCAGCCCCGGCTCCTGAAACCACAATTTTGATGTCTTCGATATTTTTTTGAGCCAATTCCAAGGCATTGAGCAGTGCGGCTGCACTGATAATGGCAGTGCCGTGCTGGTCATCGTGCATGATCGGAATATCGAGCTCTTCTTTGAGTCTTCTTTCGATTTCAAAGGCTTCAGGAGCTTTGATGTCCTCGAGATTGATGCCACCGAAGGTTGGAGCAATGGCTTTTACCGTTTGGATAAATAATTCGGGGTCTTTGGCATCTACTTCGATGTCAAAAACATCAATATCTGCAAAAATTTTAAAGAGTAGTCCTTTGCCTTCCATGACGGGCTTAGAAGCATCGGGCCCAATATCGCCAAGGCCAAGAACAGCAGTTCCGTTTGAAATAACGGCCACTAAATTGCGCTTGGCAGTATATTTATAAACCTCGGCTTTGTTTTCTGCAATCCTTAAACAAGGTTCTGCAACTCCGGGTGAATAAGCTAGGGAAAGGTCTCGTTGAGAGGCATAGGGTTTGGTTGGGATAACTTCAATTTTCCCAGGCCTTCCCGATGCATGGTAATCTAGGGCGTCTTGCTTCCTGATTTTTGACATTGTTGGTGCAAATTTTAGAAAAGCAAATATACGAAAAGCTATCCAAAGCTCCCAAGCAAAAAAAGCGCTCCGAAGAGCGCTTTGAATCTAAGATAAAAGTGACTTTATAGTCCGAGTAAAATTTGTAGCGGATCTTTTGAGCCAAAGAGCATGCGCTCCGGATTTTCGAGCATTTCTTTGACTTTCACTAAGAATCCAACTGATTCTTTGCCGTCAATAATGCGGTGGTCATAAGAGAGGGCTACATACATAATGGGTCTAATTTCAACTTGACCTTTGATTGCCACTGGGCGTTCAACTACATTGTGCATACCCAAAATGGCAGATTGCGGCGGGTTGATAATTGGTGTGGAAAGCATGGATCCAAAAACGCCGCCGTTGGTAATAGTAAAAGTACCGCCCGTCATGTCTTCTGGGGTAATTTTACCATCTCGGGCTTTGATAGCCAAGCGTTTAATTTCACGTTCAATTTCAGCTAAACTCATTTGTTCTGCATTGCGCACCACAGGCACCATCAAGCCTTTTGGCGATGAGACAGCGATGCCAATATCGGCGTAGTCATGAAATATCATTTCATTGCCATCTATTTGTGCATTGACGGCCGGATACAATTTGAGTGCTTCAGTTACAGCTTTAGTAAAAAAGGACATAAAACCCAAATTCACCTCGTGGTGCTTGGCAAATGCTTCTTTGTATTTGGCACGTATATCCATGATGGGTTTCATGTCTACTTCGTTGAAGGTCGTGAGCATAGCAGTCTCGTTCTTGACGGCCACCAAGCGCTCTGCAATTTTGCGGCGTAGCATGGACATTTTCTCACGGCTTTGATCTCTTGAGCCGCCCCATCCTTGAGCTGCATTGGTGGCGAAGCCCGCAGACATTGCTGCGATGACATCTTGCTTTGTGATGCGGCCATCTTTGCCTGTGGCTTTGACATTGGCCGCATTGACACCACTCTCCTTGAGTATTTTGGCAGCTGCTGGCGATGCCGAACCTGCGGCATAACTTGCGGGTTTGATGGGGTCTGGATTGGGTGCAGCAGCCACTGGGCTCGGTGCTGCGGCAGCCGCAGCTTTACTCACTTCTGGCTCCATGCTTGCCGGTGCTTTGGTCCCTTCTGGGCGTGCAGCACTAGTGTCAATATGGCACACAACTTGCCCTACTTTCACCACATCTCCTTCGGCTGCCTTTAGGGTAATTACCCCACTTTCTTCTGCAGGCAATTCTAGCGTTGCTTTATCGGAGTCAACTTCGGCAATGGCTTGGTCTTTTTCTACGTAATCGCCATCGGCAACGAGCCATGCGGCGATTTCAACTTCTGAGATGGATTCTCCCGGGCTTGGGACTTTCATTTCTAATAGTGACATGCTGTTTTATTTTAAGCTTGCTTTGCGTAGGCAAAGATTTCGGTGAATAATTGTTTTAAACGAATTTCGTGTAATTTTTTAGATCCTTCGGCACTCGCTGCACTTGCAGGTCTGCAGATACCGACAAATGGTATGTGACGTAAATTCATGGCGATATGTGTCCAGGCACCCATATTGGCTGGCTCTTCTTGAGCCCATAAGATGTTTTTGGGCTTGTATTTGGCAATAAGGGCATCAATTTGAGCGCTAGGTAATGGGTAAAGTTGCTCGATGCGCACAAAAGCCATGTTTTTTACACCAAGCTCTGCTGCTTTTACTTTCATTTCGTAGTAAAACTTGCCGCTACAGAAAACTACTGTATCGGTATTTTTTACCGTTGCGCTTGGATCGTCTAGTACTTCCTGGAAGTTGCCTTTGGCCATTTGCTCAAGGCTAGAAGTGGCGTCAGGGTAGCGGAGTAGCATTTTAGGAGAAAAGACCACAAGTGGCTTTCTGAAGTCACGCTTGATTTGGCGTCTAAGTAAGTGAAAATGATTGGCAGGTGTGGAGGTGTTGACTACCTGCATGTTCAAATCGGCGCATTGCTGTAAGAACCTTTCCATCCTACCGCTAGAATGTTCAGCACCTTGGCCTTCATATCCATGCGGTAAGAGAAGTACTAACCCGCTTTGCGTAGCCCACTTGTCTTCTCCTGCCGAGATGAATTGGTCAACCATGATCTGTGCACCATTGAAAAAGTCTCCAAATTGTGCTTCCCAGATAGTCAGCCCCGCTGGATGAGCCAAAGAATAACCATATTCAAAACCGAGCACACCATATTCCGATAGCAAGGAATTGTAGATGCTAAATGGCGCCTGTTGGTTGTTAAGTTCATTTAAGGTCAGGATTTCTTCTTCGGTATCTTCGGTTTTCACGACAGCATGTCGGTGAGAGAAGGTGCCGCGTTCAACGTCTTGCCCTGATATGCGCACTGAATGGCCCTCGATGAGCAAAGAGGCATAGGCCAGCATTTCGGCCGTCCCCCAATCGAGTTGATCATTTTCAATGGCTGCTAGACGGTCTTCGAAAATCTTGGCAATTTTTCTAAAATATTTCTTACCCTCGGGCAAGGTGGCCAATTTGCGTCCTAACTCTATGAGTTGCTTTTTAGCAATGCCCGTGGCTGGCGATTGTTCAAAGTCTGCAGCTGTACCATGGCGGTAATCTTTCCAAGTGAGGCTCAAAAAATCATAGACCAAGGCCTTGTCTCGGCTCCTAGATGCTTCGAATTCATTTTCAAGAAATTGTTGGTACTGTTGTTCAATTTGCTTGGCCTCATCTGCACCCAAAAGAGCTTCGCGCTGGAGCTGCTCCAAATAGATCTCTCTTGGATTAGGGTGCTTGGCAATGATATTGTAAAGCTTTGGCTGGGTAAATTTGGGCTCATCGCCTTCGTTATGACCATATTTGCGGTAGCACAGCAAATCAATAAAGATATCTCGATGAAATGCCTGACGGTATTCCATGGCAATTTCAATGGTGGTTACCACAGCTTCAATGTCGTCGCCATTGACATGAAAAACTGGGCATAGTGTTGTTTTGGCGACGTCCGTACAATAGGTAGAGGTGCGGCCGTCAAGGTAGTTGGTAGTAAAGCCCACTTGGTTATTGACCACAATGTGAATAGTTCCGCCAGTGCGGTAACCGTCTAGGCCGGCCATTTGGATGGTTTCGTAAACAATTCCTTGCCCTGCAACGGCAGCATCACCATGGATTAAAACCGGACAAACTTTGTTTTCATCGGCATAAACATGATCGATTTTAGCGCGTGCTATTCCTTCAACGACAGTATTAACCGCTTCGAGGTGTGATGGATTTGGAGCCAAGGTAAGACCCACCTTCGCGCCATTTTCTAGTTCGATGTGAGAGGTGAACCCTTGGTGGTATTTCACATCGCCATCAAAGGTGGTGGCATAATCAAATTCTTTGCCTTCAAATTCTCTGAAAATATCGCGTGGGCGCTTTTGAAAAATATTAGCTAGTGTGTTTAGGCGGCCGCGGTGTGCCATGCCCATTACAAAGTATTCTACACCAAGTGTAGCTCCTTTGTTGACAAGCGTGTCTAGTGCAGGAATTAGCCCTTCGCCCCCTTCAATGGAGAAACGTTTTTGCCCCACAAATTTTTTACCTAAAAAAGCCTCAAAACCTGTGGCTTCGTTGAGTTTTTCGTATATTTTTTTCTTTCTCTTAGGGTCAAAAACAGGGCGGTTGCTCAATTCAATTTTATTGCGAAACCAATCCATGCGTTCTGGGTCTCGCATGTACATGTATTCAATCCCAATAGATTGGCAATAGGTGAGTTCTAAATGTGCAATGATATCAGACAGCCTAGCGGCGCCTATACCGATTTGTTCACCTGCTTGAAAAACTTCATTGAGGTCTTGTTCCGAAAGGCCAAAATGAGCAATATCCAAATTGGGGCTGTGCTTGCGTCTTTCGCGAACAGGATTGGTTTTGGTAAAAAGGTGACCTCGGGTGCGGTAGCCGTTGATCAGGTTGATGACTTGAAATTCTTTGATAAAATTTTCTGGAATCTCACCTTGTTCAAAATTGGTTTGAGCAAATTCAAATCCTTCGAAGAACTTGGCCCAACTCAAATCAACATTTTCAGGGTTCTGACGGTATTGTTGATAGAGGTGATCGATCGCAGAAACATCCGCATTGCCTACATAAGAAACTTTGTCCATACTACTTATAAATTGCCTTACAAAGTTAAGTGCTCTAGTGTTGCTAAAAGAAATTATAGTGTATAGAATTGTGTGCTATGAATATACTGTCGAACAAAGGAGAAATTACGGCGTTTTAGAGCTATGTCAGAAACAATTTCTTTGGTCTTTCCTCATCAGCTATTCGAGCAGCATCCTGCCTTTGCAGAGGCTGACGGTTTTTGGCTCATAGAAGACGAACTCTTCTTTAAGCAGTTGGCCTTTCATCAGAAAAAACTGGCGTTTCATCGCGCCTCCATGAGTTATTACGCAGAAAAATTGCGGAGTAAAAATAAGGCAGTGCGATATTTTAGCCATGACCAAGCATCATTAGTGGAGATTTTCAATCAACTTGCCAAACAACAAACCAAACAAATACATATCGTTGACCCCACTGATTTTTTACTCGAAAAACGAATCAGGCGCTTGGCAATGCAGCATCATATTGAAATTCATTGGCACTCCAGTCCATTATTTCTCAACACACCCCAAATTAATAATGAACTTCTCGGCAAGCAAAGCAAACGATTTTTAATGGCTGATTTTTACAAAAAACAAAGGCTACGGCTAGGTATTTTGGTGGATGGCAATAATCAGCCCATCGGTGGGAAATGGAGTTTTGATACAGAAAATAGAAAAGCACTGCCTAAGGGCATGGCACTTCCCCAATTCCCTACCTACAAGAGCCCTTGGTCTTTAAGGGCTCAAGAGCAAATTAGCCAAGAATTTGCCAACAATGGAGGGGAGCCGTCTTTGGAATACTATCCCGTAACACACCAAGAATCTCAAGAGGCCCTGGACTACTTCGTAAAAAACAACCTTGGGCTTTTTGGTCCTTATCAGGATGCTTTTAGCACAGCAGCACCTTATGTTTTTCATTCCAATTTGTCTACGGCACTAAATGTTGGCCTTTTGACCCCCAATCAGGTAATTGACGCTGCTCTGATGGCCTACAATAATGGATCGGCCTCCATAGAAAGCGTAGAAGGATTTATTCGACAAGTGATCGGTTGGCGTGAATTCATCCGGGCTATATATGAAAGGGTGGGCGTAGTGCAGCGCACAACCAATGCCATGCAGCATCAAAAGCCTCTTGATTGGCACAAGCTTGGGCAATTGCCATTTTTAAATTACACAAAGCATAAACTTGAAAAACTTGCCTACGCCCACCATATCGAACGATTGATGCTACTCGGAAATTTTTTCTTTTTATCAGAAATTCATCCCGATGAGGTATATCGCTTTTTTATGGTTCATTATATGGATGCCTATGATTGGGTGATGGTACCCAATGTGTATGGCATGAGCCAATATGCCGACGGTGGCCTGATGACCACCAAACCCTATTTTTCAGGATCAAATTACCTGAAAAAACAAGGATTTAAGTTTGATAATGAAGGTGCCCAACTTTTTGACGCCTTATTTTGGCACTTTGTCGATAAACACCAAGAGCGCTTGCGTAAAAATTTGCGCACAGTGCAGGTGGTGGCCAATTGGAATCGGATGTTGCCAGAAAAAAAAGCGGCCCACTTGGAGCGGGCCGCCTTGTATTTTTCAATTTAAGTGCGCAATTATAATTTGATGAGTCTTTGAGTGTATTGATACCCATCTTGTTGGATACGCACCTGATACATTCCAGCTTGAATATGATCAATTTGCATGGTATTGATTCCAGCTTGAATATCGGTAATAGTTTGAATTTGTTTGCCATTCATATCAAAAATAGCAATGTTTTGAATGTTCTTGAGGTCTTTTAGATCAATGTAGAGCAATTCATTGGCAGGGTTCGGGTAAATCTGAACCGCAGCTAAAGGGTTGTCTGAAATTCCAGCACCTGAAGTAAGATTAATGGTATAGTCTTCGGTTTCGCCATAAGATGCGGGCCCACAAGGTGTAATGGCGCCGTCTGGTTGGTATGAAATGCGCACACGCATGCGCACATTGCCCGTGTAAGAAGCTAAAGGAACGGTTACATTAAACACATTATTCCAACCATTGGCAACGAGTACATAAGCCACTTGTTCGCCAGCATCATCGAAATCAAAATCGTTGTTGTAGTCAATCCAGGCGGCAATTTCATCATTGGAATAAGCCGATGAGGTGCTGCCGATAATTCCCGGGGTAATGGTGAGGGTGTAGGTACTGCCTTGAGCTAAGGAGGTGCTTGTATTTGTAAAATCAGTGTAACCATTGTTGCCGCAAGCTGAGGTATTGTTAATGGTGTTGAAACTGACCGTGTTGATATATTCATCACAAACACCACTTGCTGTGCAAGGGCCGGTGAGTTGCGCAACAACGATGTAATTATTCTTGATTTCATCGTCAGATCCTTGAGCATTACTAGCTGTAAGCGTTATGGTATATTGGCCAATGTTGTTGAAGGTGATTTGAGGGTTTTGGCTAGTGGCTGTGGTTCCACCGGCAAATGACCATCCTGTAGCTGGACTCACCGTCCAAGACCATGATGTTGGTAGGCCTAGAGAAAGGTCTGTAAAACTCACCGTAGTGCCAGGGGTAATATTGGTAGTATTGGCTGTAAAGTTGGCCGTTGGCGCCACAGGTGTGGTGGGTGTACATGGATCTGCTGAGCCTCCAAAAACCAACACATTTAAATTGGCCGGATCTAACCATGGTTTGAGTTGCTCGGCGGCTGGGGTGCCGTTGTTGGTCCAGTGAAAGGCCATCTTTCCGTACTGATCTGGCGCACTCAAAGAGGTGCAATAGGAAGCACCACCTGTGAGTGTACCAATGATATTTCCGGCGGCGGCGTCAAATAATGGCGAGCCAGAAGACCCTCCTTCTGTTACTCCGTGGCCATTAGCGTTGGCAGTCCAGGTAACGCGCCAATGCGAGCCCGTAGCCGAACCCCATTGTGTAGAAATAGTGTTTCCAGAAAATGTTGAGATTTTTTTGATGTCTCCAGATGGGTGATGGATACTTGCCCCACCTGTTGTTGGGCTTGGGCTGGCATTCCATCCGTTCCAATAAGCATTAAAAGCTGCCGATTTAAGGTTCGTTACCACGGTGCTTTCATTGGTGTTGTTGCCCATTTTTACCAGTAAAAAGTCTGATCCAGAGTTGCCCCCGCCATCATTTGAATCTGCAATGCGCAAGCAACCTGTAATGAAATGGCTTGCAAGAGAGCCTACTGTTGTTGGGTTTGTACAGGTTGGTGCTTCATAGCCAAAGTAGAATTTCCATTGGTTCATGTTCGCAGCCGTACTGTTCACTCCACAGTGCAACGCTGTGAGCAAATAAGGTTTACAATCTTGAGCGGTGTTGTTGATCAAAGAGCCTGAACACCATCCAGCTTGGCTGCCTTCCACCACATAAACGCGGGCTACACCGCGCTTTTGATTTTGCCAAGCATCGCCCACTGGCGAGCAATTGACATTGACCTCGCAGGGATCAGATTCATTGATTTTTTCTGTACTTCCATAGCCTGTTGAGCGGTAGTTGTACATCACACGATCGATAAAAATTTCTGAAGGTGTAGTGTAGGCTGGTTCGGTGAGTGTGAGCACATGCGTTGCGCCAGCACAGAGCGCAGCGTTTTGCATTTGATGAGACTCCACATCCTGGCTTGTTAAAATCGGATGCACATCTTGGCCGTATAAATTTTGGATGCGCAAAGTACTGCCTCCATAGAGTACAAAATGCTCAAAAAGGTAGCTGATGGCCTCTGCTCCTGGGGCAGAAATGATTATTTGCCACACGCGGCTTCCATCTGGTTGGTTAATCCAGGCGCCTTCTTGGTTTGGGTTGATATTGGTTTGTACGGCAACCCCAATTCGATACAACATGCCTTGTTTGTCGCGTAGGTCATCTTCGGCGCGAATAGCAGAAAGATCAGGAGCTTGTATGTAACGCGTAGGGACAGCCTTACTTAGTTCAATCTTGGAGGTTTGAGATAGATTGCTTTGGGCCCAAACAGATAATTGAAGGCTCAGAATGAGGAGTCCGAAACGTAAAAATTTGTTCATAGTTGATGAGTTTATAGTAATTTCATCAAAAATATAATAATTCGAGCAAAAAAAGCATGTATCGTATCTGTTTAGTGGAAGATGAACAAAGTCTGCGCGACATGATCGCTTTGAATCTTGAGTTAGACGGCCACACCGTATCACTTTTCTCAGATGGTGGGCAGGCACTCAAGGAATTTAGCAAGGCATTTCATTATGATTTGATCATTTTAGATGTCATGTTGCCGCATGTTTCTGGTTTTGAATTGTGCAAAGCCATACGCACTAGAAGCGATGTACCGGTACTTTTTCTCTCGGCCAAAGGCACCACCGCAGACCGTGTTGCCGGTTTAAAGTTAGGTGCCAATGATTACCTAGTGAAGCCTTTTGATTTAGAAGAATTGCTGCTCAAGGTGCATATACTGTTGAAAGGTGCTGCCTTACCAAAAGCAAACAGTAGTGTACAGATTGGTACCAAGGCCATTGATTTTACAACTTTCGAGGTGAGAGATTTGCAGGGTGAATTGTTGCACACCTTCACCAAAAGGGAGGTGCAACTTTTAGAGCTTTTCATTGAAAAAGAAGGCAAGGTAATTTCGCGCAACGAAATTCTCGACAGATTATGGGGCTCTGAGCAAATCCCGACGGCCAGAACCATCGATAACTATATTCTGAACTTTCGAAAATTATTTGAACAAGACCCCAAAAATCCACAATATTTCCATTCCATCAGGGGAGTGGGTTATAAATTCCTGAGGGGATCTATGTAGAAATATTAAAGGGCCTTTTGTTTTTCTTTAAAAAGTAGCAAAAACAAAAGTGCCACCACCAGAGAATAGCCAGCAAAGAATAACCAGGCGCCATGCCAATCGGTTTGTCCTGAGGGTAAAATATAATACCTGCCTATTAAAAAACTGCTAGCCACTGTACCAATATAAGCACCTATTCCGTTGGTCATCATAATAAATAAGCCCTGAGCGCTCGATCTGATTTTTCCATCGGTATTTGCTTCTACATACATTGAGCCCGAAATGAGGAAGAAATCAAAGGCCATACCATAGACAATGCAGCTCAAAACAATAAGTAGCAGACCAATATCAGCGCTGCCATAGGCAAAGAATCCGTAGCGCAGCACCCACGCAAACAGCGCAAATAACATGACGTTTTTGATACCAAATCGTTTTAAAAAGAAGGGTATGGTTAGAATAAATATGGTTTCAGATACCTGTGAAATACTATAAATAATTGTCGAGTATTTTTCAACCAAGGTTCCTTTCGGAAAGCTACTTAAATAGGCATCGCCATACATGTTAGACAACTGCAGGGCCGCCCCAAGCAGGATCGAAAAAATGAAAAACAATGCCATGCGGTATTCCATAAAAAGCTTGAATGCATCAAAACCTAATTGAGAGGCGATACTTTTCTTTTCATTAGTTTTGCCCTGAGGTGTGCACGCAGGTAGGGTAAAGGCGTAGGCACCTAAAAAAAGCGCGCCAAATGCGGCTATGTAAAACTGATTGACATTGGCTTTGCTGCCGCTGAGATTCGTTAGCCACATTGCTGCAATGAAGCCAATGGTGCCCCAAACCCTGATTTTAGGAAAATCGTTTTGAACGTTGAGGCCATTCATCTTTAGAATGCGGTAGGAAACTGAATTGGAAAGCGATATCGAGGGCATGTAGGCAAGCATTCCACCGAATACTAACCAATACAAAAGCTCGTATTCTTCCATCGCTTTTAGTCCGGGGAAGTATTGATACAAGAGGCCAATGTTTGGGATGAGCAGCATGAAAGCTGCATAGATTAAATGCAGCAACCCGTACAAGCGTTCGGCACGCATCCATTTATCTGCAATGATACCAATGATGGAAGGCATTAGGATTGAAGAAAGCGCCAGTGTTGAAAAAATAGCACCGAACTGTGGGAAGGTCCAGTTTTTGCCCTCTGTGCAGTAGGTTCCGATGGTAGTGAGCCAAGCCCCCCACACAAAAAATTGAAAAAAGCTAAGTAAAGTAAGTCTGGATTTAATGGCGGCGATTGAGTTCATCTCTGATTTTTGAGGCAAGTTCGTAATCTTCGTTATCGAGCGCCTCTTCCAATTGTTGTTCTAGCTCTTCAGTGGCATAGATATCCCATTGGCTTGGGGTTTGCTCTTCTTGCTCAAAGATATCATTTTCGTCGTCAAAAGATTCAAAATCCTGAAACGAACTTGAACTCATGCCGCTCACTTCATCGAGAATACTACTGAGTGTATAAAGTGGGGCATTGAAACGCACACCAATGGCTATGGCATCAGAGGTGCGAGAATCTATTTCTGTCAGGATCTCTTGTTGTTTGCAAATCAACTTAGAGTAAAAGACACCTTCCTTGAATTTGTAAATAAGGATCTCTTTGACCTCAACGCCAAACGACTGACAAAAGGCCTTGAATAAGTCATGGGTGAGTGGACGCGAAGGTATCATTTTTTCAAGCTCTACGGCAATGGCCTGTGCTTCAAAATTACCAATCACAATAGGGAGTTTGCGCAATCCGCCCACCTCCTGTAAGGTCAAGACGTAAGAGCCCGATTGCGTTTGGCTGTAAGCGATACCCGTAATGTCAAGACGAATTTTTTGCATACGGGTCATTTATACGTAAATCTAGGATTAATGTTGCGCTGCTTTGAAGCGTTTTACGGCTTCAGTGAAGCGAGGTAAAACTTCAAAGGCGTCGCCAACAATTCCATAATCTGCAGCCTTGAAGAAAGGTGCTTCAGCATCGGTATTGATCACTACAATTACTTTTGAACCATTGACACCTGCAAGGTGCTGAATGGCCCCAGAAATTCCAGCTGCAATGTATAAATTTGGACGAATAGCTACGCCGGTTTGCCCCACGTGCTCGTGGTGAGGGCGCCATCCAATATCGGCAACTGGCCTTGAGCAAGCAGTTGCTGCACCTAGCGCAGAGGCTAAATCTTCAACCATTCCCCAGTTTTCTGGCCCTTTGAGGCCACGACCTGCAGACACAACCAATTCGGCCTCAGGCAAAGCAATAGCTCCTTCTGGTTTTTTGGTGGCTTTGACCACAATACTGCTCGTTCCTGCCTGACCATCAAAGGCCTCAACTGAGCAGCTGCCACTTGTTTGCTCTGGCTGTATGCTGTTGGGTAATAAGGAGATAATACGCACGCTGCTATTGACACGTACAAAGCCAAATGCTTTACCCGAAAATACATTTACTTTGATGCTGCCATCGGCTTCGGGGAGCGCAACAGCTCCAGCCACAAGCCCTGCTTTGAGGCGCACGCTCAGGCGTGGTGCAACGGCTTTGCCAACGAGGTCATGAGAAAATACAATGGTACTGGCATTCGCTTTTTGCGCTGCAGCGGCTACTAACTTTACTAACTGGCTTGGGTCTTGGCCATCGATGCTTGGGTCTTGTAAGACACCAGAGGCACCGTAAGCACCAAGCGTACTTAATGTATCGGCTGAAGCGTTGCCATTAGTAACAACAAGCACCTCACCACCGAGTTTTTTGGCGTAAGTAACAGTTTCCAAAGCTGCTTTGGACAAACCATTTGTTGAATTGATATAGACTAGATTCATATCGTAATGCTTAAATAACTTTTGCCTCGTTGTGCAATAGCGTAACGAGTTCGTCGAGGTTGTTGGGATCGATGAGTTTAACCGAAGATTTGGCAGCAGGCATACTGTATGTGCTGAAGCTCGTCAAGGCTTCAAGCGCTTCAGGGGCTACCACAGTAAGTGGTTTAGTGCGGGCAGCCATGATGCCTCTCATGTTTGGAATGCGTTGTTCGGCCATCCCTTTGGCGCAGCTGATTACTACCGGTGCCTGCACCTCAACTTCTTGTACCCCTCCTAAGATTTCTCTTTGGCAACTCACCGTGCTTCCAGCCACATCAAGCTTGGTGGCAATGGCTACATAAGGTAAATCGAGGGCCTCGGCAAGCATGCCTCCAACTTGCGAACCATTGTAATCAATGGTTTCTTTACCGGTAAGGATAAGGTCAAAACTTTTGGTTTTGGCATATGCGGCAATCTGCATCGCCGTGTAGTAGGCATCGGTGGCTGGGGCATCAATACGAACGGCCTCATCGGCGCCAATGGCCAAGGCCTTACGAATCACTGCGTCATCGGCAGCGCTTCCTACTGTAATAATGGTAACGTTGCCACCTTGTGCTTCTTTGATTTCGAGGGCGCGCACTAGTGCGTACCATTCGTCATAGGGGTTAACAATATACTGAACGCCATTTTCGTCAAATTGAGTATTGCCATTGGTAAAGGCAATTTTTGAGGTTGTGTCTGGCGCTTTGGAAATACAAACAAGAATGTTCATGTGTGTTGATTTAATGCGGGGCTAAGTTAAGCAAAATTGCAAAAAGTAGGGCTGAAAAGAAGGTAAGTAGCGCTACTTTTTTAAGTTCGGGATCAAGGCCTTCTGGTGCTTGTATATCGAGCACCTTCTTTAAGTGCGCTACAAAGCCTAATGATGGGACCAAAGAAAGAAACAAATAGTAATTATAGGAACTCACTGCCAACAAATAAACGGTAAAAAACCAGGTAGCTAAGCCCGTAGCCACCAAACTGACGTGGTAAATTTTTCCTTTGTCGAAGCCGAGTTGAACCACAAGGGTGCGCTTTTGCATTTTGGCATCATTATGCACATCTCTTAAATTATTGAGGTTCAATACAGCAGTGCTCCAGGTGCCAATGCTGATGGCTGGAAATAGCACTAGCCACTCAAAACCTTCGCCATAAAGCATAAAAACACCCACCACACTCAACAATCCAAAAAATAAGAAGACCATAAGATCTCCTAGACCTCGGTAGCCATAGGCATTTTTACCAACTGTGTAGGTAATGGCTGCAATGATGCAAGCCATGGCAAGAACTATGTATGCATAAATTTCTTTTACTGAAAGATTTGGAACGCTTTTGTATATCAATAGCAAAGCACTAGAAAATGATAGCAAGCCCATTGCTACGATACCTATTTTCATTTGCGCAGCTGTAAGCTGCCCGCTTTGAATGGCGCGTTTGGGGCCGACACGCTCGGCATTATCGGTTCCTTTTTGGTGATCTCCGAGGTCATTGGCAAAATTAGACAAGACTTGAAAGCCAATAGTGGTGAGCAGCGCTAGGCTAAAAATTTGCACATCAAAAGCCCCCAACAAGGCTGCCATGCCAGAGCCAACAATTATTCCCGAAACAGAAAGCGGCAAGGTTCTAAGGCGTGCCGCATGAATCCATGCTTTGATCATTTTTTAAATATTGGCACCGTGCTGCACGGCTCTCCGTACATGATGCTTTTAACGTAAGGTTGTAAAAAACGCACCAAGTATGACATAGCAAAAGCAGGGTCAGGGATGTCGGCACAACCCTTCACAATTACGCGCTGATCTAAAATCTCTTCGACATTGATATTGCAAATTTCTTCTTGAATCAAGGCCTTTGCCAAGTCGAGTTCTGTTCCTACTTGGCTGTAGATGTCTTCACTTTGGAGTGCCGAACTCACGAGCATAAAGGCCCAAGTTGGGATAATGGCCTCCGTGCTGCAAAAAATGTATACAGCGCTGCCTAGGTATTGCTTCCAGTCGTGGGTTTTGATCCAGGCCCTGAAATCTTTCTCCTTGAGTACCAATCCTTGCCAAAGTTGGCCCGCCAAATCAAGGCCTACCAAGTTATATTTGGGTTTGTAGTGGGCAAGATCTAGTTGTACAAGGCCGCTTTCTTTGACTTTATTGCGAATGGTTTCCACGCTTTAAAATTAGTCCTTCTTTTTGTAATCGTAAACAATAATTGTTGGGGCTTGTTCGGACCCGTTGGTTTGTGCAGCAAGTTGCTCGGCGCGCTCTTGTTCCTCTTTTTCGATAGCACGGCGTAAATCACCCTCATAATCAGGCGGTTCTATACCCAATTCCTTCTCTATTTCGAATTGGTATTTGGGCCGCTGTGGCCCTTGTTTTTTGAAAATAAAGGCAAGCAAAATACCGACAATCAGCCCTGCAAGATGCCCTTGCCATGATACCCGTGGTTGGGTAGGGAAAATGCCCCAAATCATGGACCCGTATAAAAATACAATGAACAACGAAAGTGCCTGAAGCGGCAAATATTTGCGTAATACCCCCGAGGTAAATAAAAAGCCGGCAAGGGCATAAATGACACCACTCATGCCAATATGAATCGCCCCGTTGTTGCCACCTATAAACCAAAGTAGGCTGCCGGTGAGAAACCATGAAAGCAAAAACACGCGCCAGGCGAGTGTTTTATAGGATTGAAATAAAAGGGTGAGCAACAGAAAGGTAGGCAGGCTATTGTTGAGGATGTGCTTATAGTCGTGATGTGCATGAATCCAGGGCATCAGTATGATGCCACGCAATCCTTTGAGGTGCTGGGCTTGCAGGCCATATTGCTGAAAATCTGTAACAAAGAGAAAGTCAGCCCAATAGACCAACCACATGATGGCCACCACCAAAAATGCATTTTTCATGGCACTCAATAGTCAACTTTAATGCCAATATGAATTCACTGCCATTGTGACATTTTTTACTACTGAGTCCTAAAACGCTTATTCACTTTGGCGGTGTTTTCACTACAGTATGCGGTGTTTTCAAAAGGAAAATCCAGGCTCACGAAGCCGCATGTTTTGAGCCATAGGGCCTCGTCGGTGAAATAAATAGCTAGTTCACTCAGGCCTTCGTTGTGTCCAATGAGCAAAATATCTTCATGCGAGCTGAGTGCGCAAATAGCACTCAAAATTTCTTGTCTGTTGGCCAAATAGAGTTCGTCTTTGAATAGAATTTGCGCTTGAGGCCATAGGGTTTGCAATTGGGCAAAGGTCTGTTTGGTGCGCACCGCACTCGAGCACAGGATATGCATCGGAGCAATAGGATGCTCTTTAAAAAACTCCTTCAATGCTTCGATTTGTTCGTAGCCTCGCGGCAACAATTCGCGGTCAAAATCTTTGCCCGTAGGTGAATGTTGCATGGTTTTGGCATGGCGTAAAAGATGTACTTGCATAGGGTCAAATTATTTTGAATGCAAAATTTTTGCCAGCTGCCCAGCCACTAGCGCTGAATACAAATTCGCTCCTTGGCAAGTCATGTGATGAGAGTCGTAGAACAAACTTGGCTCATTGAAATTCTTAATTTGTATGACAGGATGGTCATTGAAGGCCTTTGGTAGTTCAAAGGGCCCCTCGAGGCTTGGCGTAATATTCAAAATAAGTTGGGCTCCGTTGGCCTTGCATAGTGCGGCAATTTTAAGTAATTCCGGGAAGTTGGGCACCTTTTGGTTTTTGGCTTTTTGTTTGAAATTAGTAAGCGCCTCTTGATTGGAGCATACAAATCCCTTTTTGAGGTAGGTACCATTTTTAGGATCCTCAATGATATATTGCCGAGCGGGCAGCATTTTTTTGATGTAATAATACAAATAGCGCAGCCACAGCTTTCCTTCGGGGTAGCTACAGAGCATTTTGGTTTTATTCCACCAATTGAGTTGAGAATTATAGATGAGGTCATGTGCTGTTTCTAGCCCATCGAGCTTCACAACAGGGGCATAGATATCGAGCAAAACCACCTTGAATTTACCCAGACTAAAGGCATGTTGTAGTAACTGATAGCTGATAACGGGGGGTTGGCCGCTGCTTGCATAGTTGAACCAATTTAAGTTCGTTGCACTATCTAGTGCATAGGGGTTGAGGTTGCGGTAGGCCGTGGAAGAGCCTAAAATGAGCCCTTTTTGCTGGGTTGAATTTTGCTTTACCCAAGTTTCAAATTCGCTGATCCGTTCCCAACTGCTGCCCCAATGTGTTTGGTGGCCCAAGGTCTTTTGCTCAATTTTTAAAGTAAAGCGCGTAGAAATTGCTATGGCACTCAGGCCCAAAATAAGGCTCAAAATAAAGAGCAAGGCCAATTGAAACAATCTTTTAACAAACCTTCGCATCAGAACTGAAAATAAATAAATGATTGTTCACCGCCTAGTTTGAGCCAGATGGCCAAAGCAAAGCTAAAATAGATGGCCAAACGCAAGGGTTGCCATGCGGGCACCCGCAGTTGGCGCTCGTTGTGGCGCAAGTACCAATCTATAGCAAGCAAAAGGCCGCCCAATATGATGATGCTTTTGCCCGTTATTTGGGCAAGGTGGTTCCAGTTGGTGAGCATACCGCTAATCATACCAAGGGCTGCCTGAAGGCTCTCTGCCCGAAAGAAAATCCAAGCAAAGCACACAAAGCCAAAAGTGAAGAGCATTTGGCGCAATTCTCCAAAACTTGGTAAAAGTTGATTTTGGGCAACGGTGTCGGTGTTTTTTCTGTTGCGCCCCAGGAGCAATAGAGGTAAAAAACCAAGGGCATGAATAAAACCCCAAATGATGAAATTCCAGCTTGCTCCATGCCAGAATCCGCTGACTAAAAAGATGATAAAAGTATTGCGTACTGCTTTTGTGGTGCCTGCTTTTGAACCTCCGAGGGGAATATAGAGGTAATCTTTGAACCAACTAGAAAGTGAAATATGCCAACGACGCCAAAACTCTGCAATATCTCTTGAAAAATACGGAAAACGAAAATTGCTCAAGAGTTCAAATCCAAAGAGTTTGGCTGTGCCTAAGGCAATGTCGGAATAGCCCGAAAAATCGCCGTAGATCTGAAAGGCAAAGCCAATGCAAGCAAGGATTAGCGTGGGGCTATTGTAGTCCGAATAATTCGTAAAAATAGGATCTATGACCTGAGCAATGGCATCTGCAATAACTACTTTTTTGAAGAGCCCCCACAAGATGAGCCTACAGCCCTCAAGGGCTTGCCCATAGGAGAATTTTCTTACTTGTTGTACTTGCGGCAACAAGTGCCCGGCGCGCTCAATGGGCCCGGCAACCAAGAGTGGAAAAAAGCTCACAAATACGGCATAATCAATAAAGCTCCTCACAGGCTTTTGTTGGCCTCTATAGATATCAAATACATATGACATGCCGTGAAAGGTGTAAAAGGAAATACCTACAGGCAAAGCAATGTCTAGTAAATACGGTGCGGTATGAATTCCGAGCTGCTCCAAAGCCACCTGAAATTGCAAGGCAAAGAAATTGTAGTATTTAAAAATAGCCAGTATGCCAAGGTTGTTGATAATACTGAGCCATAAAAACAAAAGGGCTTTGCGTTTATTTGGCGAGGCCACCCAAAAACCGTAGGTGTAGTCTAGGATGGTACTGAGCACAAGCAGACCCATAAATTTCCAACTCCACCATCCGTAGAAAAAATAACTCGCTAATAAGATCAGTGCATTTTGCCAAGGCAAAGAGCGCTTAAAGACAAACCAATAAAGGATGAATACCAGGGGTAGAAAACCTAAAAATTCGAACGAGTTAAAGAGCATCTCGGCCCAAAAATAGCAATTATAAACTCGGGTTGAGCAGCTTTAATTTTTCAATGGCATCAAAAATGGGGGCGTCGAGGTGCTTTTCGATCATGAGTAAATGCTCCATTCGGTGGCAATCCGAGCCTAAAAAATCAACCAGCCCTTTATAGATTAGTTCTTCGGCCATTTTTTTTACTGCTGGGCCGTAATGCCCGGTGAGGGAGCCTAAATTGACTTGAACCTTAATGTTGCGTTCGCGCAAAGACTCCACCTTTTTAAAGTTGCCGTGATAGTACGGATAACGCTCAAAATGTGCCAATACCGGCACATAGCCCGCAACTTGCAATTCAAACAAGGCTTGGCCTTCATATTGGCTGGGGTTCAGCATACTGAATTCCATGAGCACGTAATTTTGCCCAAAACTCAAGATTTTCTTTTCTTTGATTTTGGGTAAAAAAGATTCATCGCAGTAGTATTCTGCCGCAGCTTCAATTTCTATGGGGATGTGTAGCGCTCTAAGTTCTTTTTTGACTTCTTCTAGGCCCGAAAGGATAATTTCTGGGGTGTTCGGATGCACCTCGCCAAGGATATGCGGGGTGGTGATGACCTTGCGGTAGCCCAGTTGGGCAAATTTGTTGAGCATCGCCACGCTGTGTTCTAAGGTGGGTGCGCCATCGTCTATGCCTGCAATGAGGTGTGAGTGCATGTCAACGCCTAAATTCGCTAAGTCAAAGGGAGCTTTGCGTTTCTTTGGGCCGAAAAAGGTAGAAAGAAAGCTCATTAGCGTTGGTCGTACATTTGACGGTAATAATCTTGATAGGCGCCACTAGTCACTTTCTTGACCCATTCTTGGTTGGCTAAATACCAGTCTATGGTTAAATTGAGGCCTTCTTCAAAAGTAACCGAGGGCTGCCAGCCAAGTTCGGTGGCCAATTTAGTAGCATCTATCGCATAGCGCTTGTCGTGGCCAGCACGGTCTTTCACATAGGTAATGAGTTTTTGAGCACTTCCTTTGGCTCTTCCCAATTTTTCATCCATTGCATCACACAGCAAGTGTATGAGCTCTAGGTTGGTCCATTCATTGAGCCCTCCTACATTGTAAGATGCTCCAAGGCGACCTTGGTGAAAAATGGCATCAATAGCGCTAGCGTGGTCTTCAACCCAGAGCCAATCCCTGATGTTGTCGCCTTTGCCATAGATGGGTAGGGGTTTGTTTTCAATGATGTTGTGAATCATCAAAGGAATCAGTTTCTCAGGGAAATGATGCGAACCGTAGTTATTAGAGCAATTGCTCATTTTGATAGGCAAGCCATAGGTATGAAAGTAGGCGCGCACAAAATGATCCGAAGAGGCTTTGGAGGCCGAATAGGGGCTGCGCGGGTCATAGGCCGTTGTTTCTTCAAACAAGCCAGTATCGCCCAAACTACCATAAACTTCATCGGTAGATACATGATGAAATACATGATCGGAAGTACTTCCCCAGGCCTCGCGTGCGGCTTGCAAGAGCTGAACGGTACCCACCACGTTGGTCATGACAAAATCCATCGGCCCTTCGATAGAACGGTCTACGTGGCTTTCGGCTGCTAGGTGAATGACGTCAGATATCTGATGGTCCTTAAAAATGCGCTGCAACGCGGCCCCGTCGCAAATATCGGCTCTTTCAAAACGGTAATTGCTGGCATTTTCAATGTCGGTGAGGTTTTCGAGATTGCCCGCATAGGTGAGTTTGTCTAGATTGACAATCAGGTAGTTAGGATATTTTTTAACCATACGCCTGACCACGTGAGAACCAATAAATCCTGCGCCGCCAGTTACGAGTATATGTTTAGAGTAGATCATTTATACGTTAAAGATTAAAATTCTCTCTTCCTAATTTTTTCCAATTACAAGACTACAAAGACCAATATTCCAAATCTTGAATTTGATGACGGTAAATTCCCTTTACATCCACAAAAATTCCTTGTCCATCCTTGAGTAAGGACTTAAAGTACGTTTCGTCAAATTGCATGTACTCGCGGTGATTGACCGCCATGATTATTGCATCGTAGTCTGAGCGTAGGGTGCTAGTGAGGCCCACGCCATATTCGTGTTGCATTTCATCGGAATCGGCATGTGGGTCAATGACATCGACATTGATCTGAAAAGATTTCAATTCTGAAATTACATCAATAACTTTGGAATTGCGGATATCCGATACATTTTCTTTAAAAGTTGCTCCCATGACCAATACATGCGCCTCTTGGATCATTTTGCCTTGAGCAATGATTTTCTTGGCGGTTTGTTTGCCAATGTAAAAGCCCATAGAGTCATTGACATAGCGGCCCGAATTGATCACCTTGGAGTGGTAACCCACTTGCATGGCCTTGTGCACCAAATAATAAGGATCTACACCAATACAGTGGCCGCCCACAAGCCCAGGATAGAACTTCAAGAAGTTCCATTTGGTGCCCGCAGCCTCCAATACATCAAAAGTATTGATGCCCATTTTATTGAAAATGATAGACAGCTCATTGACCAATGAAATATTGACGTCGCGTTGGGTATTTTCTACAATTTTGGCAGCTTCGGCCACTTTGATGCTCGTGGCGCGGTGCACTCCAGCTGCTACAACAAGTTCGTAGGTCTTGGCAATTTGGTCCAAAGAGGTAGCACAACAACCCGATACTATTTTGATGACATTCTGTAAGGTATGTTCCTTGTCGCCAGGATTGATACGCTCTGGTGAATAACCCACCATAAAATCTTCGCGAAATTTGAGGCCAGATGCTTCTTCTAGTACTGGAATACAATCTTCTTCAGTACAACCCGGATACACCGTAGATTCAAAAACTACATAGTCTCCTTTTTTAAGCACCTTGCCAACCGTGCGGCTTGCACCTAGCAAGGGCTTAAGGTCTGGAAGGTTGGTGTCGTCAATAGGGGTCGGGACGGCCACAATAAAAAAGGTGGCCTCCTGTAAATCGTCAATATTACAAGTAAACTTGATGCTGCGGTTTTGAAAATCCTCGGCGCTGAGTTCGCGGCTTGGGTCTTCGCCACGCTGCATCTGGCCAATGCGCGAGGCGTTGATATCAAAACCAATGACGTCGATGCGTTTGGCAAATTCGAGTGCGATAGGTAGGCCTACATAGCCTAGGCCAATGACGGCAAGTTTGGTATTCTTATCGATGAGGTCTTGGTAGATCATGTGTTTATTTTTGTCCGTTGTGTTGGGCATCACGCACCGCATAAATGCGCTCAATGATATCCACCACTTTCATGCCTTCAAGGGCATTGGTGGTAGGTGCAGTGCGCCCCTTGAGGGTGTCGATGACATTTGTAATCACGTAGTTGTGATTGGCAGCCGAGCCTTTATAGGGGCCATAGTCGTTGCCAGGGTTGGTAGGGGCTAGTTCAGGCATTTGGTAGTCCTTGATGTTGCACACCTCTACTTCGTTCATGTATTGCCCGCCGATTTTCACTGAACCATTTTGCCCGATGATAGTCATGCTAGATTCCAGGTTTTGGTTGGCCACCGAGGTAGAATAATTCAAACTACCCATGCCGCCATTGACAAAATCAAAGCTCACGAATCCTGAGTCTTCAAAGTCTGTATAATTCTGGTGATTGAAATCTGCGAATTTTCCTTGGATATTTTCTATATCACCAAAAAGCCAATACATGATATCTATGAAGTGGCTGAATTGCGTAAAGAGCGTGCCGCCATCTAAATCTTTGGTGCCTTTCCAGCCACCGGCCTTGTAGTAGCGTTCATCGCGGTTCCAGTAGCAGTTGAGCTGCACCATATAAATATCGCCGAGCACTTTGCTATCTATCAGCTCCTTGATCCAAACCGAAGGCGGCGAGTAGCGGTTTTGCATCACACAAAATACTTGCTTGGATACTTGCAAGGCTTTGTAGATAATGGCCTCGCAGCTTTTGGTGGTCAGGCCCATGGGTTTTTCGCAAACTACATGTTTTTTGGCATCCAAGGCCAACAATGCTTGGTCGGCATGCAGACCGTTGGGGGTGCAGACATTCAGGACATCAAATTCCAAACCGCTCTTGAGCAATTCCTTGATATCAGCAAAAAAGGGCACCTCAAAATCTTGTGCACCACAAGCCTCTTGGCCTCGTGGGTCAACAAGTGCCACGAGCTCTCCTTCTGCATCGCGGCGAATCATCTCTGCATGGCGCTTGCCGATGTGTCCGGCGCCAACTACGGCAAATTTTACTCTACTCATTTATTTTACTTACGTTTCCGTTCTCCAGTTGATATTTTTGGCCACTTTCTGGGCAAATAGCAAGCCCATCGGTATTGAAATCGAGGCGGTGCCCAAATTCAGACATCCAACCAATTTGGCGTGCAGGGTTGCCTACTACAAGTGCATAGGCCGGCACTGTTTTAGTAACTACCGCACCTGCGCCAATAAAGGCGTAGGCGCCAATATCATGGCCACAAACAATCGTAGCATTGGCACCAATGCTGGCCCCTTGCCCCACATGAGTGCGCAGGTAGCTATCGCGGCGATTGACTGCACTGCGCGGATTGATCACATTGGTAAACACCATCGAAGGGCCCAAAAAGACGTCGTCGGCACATTCCACGCCGGTATAGATACTTACATTGTTTTGCACCTTAACGTTGTTGCCAAGCACAACTTGGGGGCTAATGACTACATTTTGGCCAATATTGCAGGCCTTGCCCAAGGTGCAGCCAGGCATGAGGTGCGAGAAGTGCCAAATTTTAGTGCCTTCGCCGATGAGGCATCCTTGGTCAATTACTGCTGTTTCGTGGGCAAAATAGTGCATTATTTAGTGATATATTTATCAAAATTGTTGTGATCCGTTTCTCTGAGTTCTTCTTCTGACAAACTTCTAAAATACGCATAAGTGCGCTTTAGGCCTTCTTTGCGATCCACTTTTGGTTCCCAACCAAGTAAAGTTGTAGCCTTTGAAATGTCTGGTTGACGTTGTTTGGGGTCGTCTATTGGGAGGTCTTTGTAAATCACTTTTTGGCTTGTGCCAGTGAGGGCAATAATTTCTTCGGCAAACTGCCCTATGGTAATTTCATCGGGGTTGCCGATGTTTACTGGGTCGGGGCAATCTGAATGCAAGAGGCGTACAATGCCTTCTATGAGGTCATCGACATAGCAAAAGCTACGCGTTTGCGAACCATCACCAAAAATAGTAAGGTCTTCACCTCGGAGCGCTTGGCCTATGAAGGCTGGCAACACACGCCCATCGTTGAGACGCATGCGTGGGCCATAGGTGTTGAAAATTCTAACTATCCGAGTTTCTAGGCCGTGGTAGGTGTGGTAGGCCATCGTGATGGCCTCTTGAAAGCGCTTGGCTTCGTCGTATACGCCGCGTGGGCCTACGGGGTTTACATTTCCCCAGTAGCTTTCTGGCTGTGGGTGCACGCTTGGGTCTCCATACACTTCAGAAGTGCTGGCTATCATGAGGCGTGCGCCTTTAGCTTTGGCCAGGCCCAAGCAATTGTGAATCCCTAAGGAACCCACCTTGAGGGTTTGGATAGGAATTTTAAGGTAGTCTATGGGGCTTGCTGGCGAAGCAAAATGTAGAATGTAATCTAGCTGCCCAGGCACATGAATGAATTTCGAAACATCGTGATGGTAAAACTCAAAATTATCCAATGCAAACAAGTGTTCGATGTTTTTGAGCCGCCCAGTAATGAGGTTGTCCATGCCAATGACATAGTAGCCATCCTTTACGAAGCGCTCACAGAGGTGAGAGCCCAAAAAACCAGCAGCACCAGTAATCAATACGCGTTTCATGGTTGATGTTCAATAGTTTGTCGTCCAATACTGCTGTAAAAGAATCCTTTTTCGGTCATTTCTTCTAAATCATAAAGGTTGCGACCGTCAAAGATAACGCTATCTGCCATGCGCTCTTGCATTGTATTGAAATTTGGATTGCGAAAAGCGCTCCATTCTGTACAAATCAAAAGGGCATTGGCATCGGTGAGTGCCTCATATTCATTGGCAGCATAAGTAATTTGCTCCCCAAAAATACTGCGCACATTTTCCATGGCTTCAGGGTCGTAAGCACAAACGCTCGCGCCTGCAGCAAGCAGGGCTTTGATCATATACAGGGCAGGGGCCTCGCGGATGTCATCGGTATCGGGCTTGAAGGCCAAGCCCCAAACCGCTATTTTTTTACCGCTCAAATTCCCTCTAAAAAAGTTTTTAATGCGCGGCAGCAGTATGGTTTTTTGCTGTTCATTGACTTGCATGACCGCCCCTAAGATTTTAAATTCATAGTGGTAGTCTTGGCCAGATTTGGCCAAGGCCTGCACATCTTTAGGAAAACAAGAACCTCCATAACCGATACCCGGAAATAAAAAGCGCTTGCCAATGCGGCTATCGGCACCAATGCCAATGCGCACCTTGTCTACGTCGGCACCCACCACCTCGCAGAAATTGGCAATTTCGTTCATGAAGGTGATTTTGGTAGCCAAAAATGAATTGGCTGCATATTTGGTGAGTTCGGCAGATTTTTCATCCATGAAGTAAATCGGATTGCCTTGTCGCACAAAGGGTTTGTAGAGGCTCTCCATGATTTTCGCAGCGCGCTCATTCGAGCAGCCAATTACCACCCGGTCGGGCTTCATGAAGTCCGAAACGGCGAATCCTTCACGCAAAAACTCTGGATTTGAAACCACTGCAAATTCCACTTGCGCATGGGCGGCAATGGCGTCGTGCACCTTAGCGGCGGTCCCTACCGGCACCGTACTTTTGTCTACGATGACTTTAAAATCAGTAAGGATTTTGCCAAGTTGGTCTGCCACTCCCAAAATATAAGATAAGTCGGCAGAGCCATCTTCGCCAGGGGGGGTAGGTAAGGCCAAAAAGACGATTTGGGCATCGGCAATACCTTGTGCAAGGTTGGTGGTGAAGTGCAAACGGCCCGCCTTGATATTGCGCTCAAAGAGCACATCTAGTTCTGGCTCATAGATCGGAATTTGGCCTTGTTGCATTTTTTCAACCTTCTGTTGGTCAATGTCTATGCAAGTGACCCGATTGCCCGTTTCTGCAAAGCAAGTACCTGTAACGAGGCCAACATATCCAGTGCCAACTACTGCAATGTTTTTCATTTGAAAAAAGAGATAAAGTGTTCGATAATATAGTTCAGTTGTTGTTCGTCCATTTCGGTATGAATTGGCAAACTGATCACTTCCTTGCAAAGTGCTTCGGTAAGTGGCAACTCTAAGCCCTGCACGTCAAAATGCGCAAACATTTTTTGGCGATGGGCCGGTATAGGATAGTAGATCATTGAAGGAATGCCGGCTTCTTGCAAGTGTGCTTGCAAGGCATCGCGGTTGTGCCCCTTGAGTTTGAGGGTGTATTGATGAAAAACATGCTTGGAATCTGCAGCCCTAAAAGGGATTTCCACGCCTGGCAATTGCGCAAAAGCAGCGTCGTAGGCCTCGGCCACATCGCGGCGCGCATCGATGTAGTTGTCAAGTTGGCGCAGTTTGATGCGCAATACAGCCGCCTGAATGGTGTCTAGTCTGGAATTACAACCCACCACATCGTGTACATATTTTTTTTCTTGGCCATGGTTGGCAATCATTTTGATTTTTTTGGCCAGATCGGCATCTTGGGTGTAGAGCGCACCACCATCGCCATAGCAACCCAAGTTTTTGCTCGGGAAAAACGACGTACAGCCAATATGACCAATGGTTCCCGTTTTTTGCACCCTACCGTTGCTCAAATGATAGTCTGAACCAATTGCTTGCGCGTTGTCTTCGATGACAAAAAGTTGGTGCTTTTCGGCAAGTTCCATAATAGCATTCATGTTGGCCGCCTGGCCATACAAATGCACCGGCACAATGGCTTTGGTACGTGATGAAATGGCTGCCTCTATGGCGCTTGGGTCTATACAAAAGGTTTGAGGGTCTACCTCCACAAATACAGGCGTGAGGCCCAAAAGTGCAATCACTTCAGTAGTGGCAATGTAGGTAAAGCTCGGTGTAATGACTTCATCGCCAGGCTGAAGACCTAGCGCCATGAGTGCAATCTGCAGTGCATCGGTGCCGTTGGCACACGGAATGACGTGCTCAGCACCCAAATAGCTGGCCAATTCTTGTGCAAAATGGCCCACTGCGGGGCCATTGATAAATGCTGTTGTATGGATTACCTCGGCTATGGCTTCGTCAATAGCAGGTTTGATTTTTTGGTATTGGGCCGAAAGATCGACCATCTGGATAGGCTTCATATAAAAGGCGATCGAAAGAGAAAATTAACGAATGATCATAAAGCTAACCCTGCGGTTGGCAGCATCTACCTCAAGGGTTTTGCCTGGGTATTTGGTTTGTCCTTTCCCTTTGAAACTCACTATCAAGCGCTCTTTGGCTATGCCATTGGCCGTAAGGTAGTTGGTTACTTCCTCGGCGCGGGCTTCAGATAGTTTGTTGTTGATATCGTTTTGGCCATCGGTATCGGCGTGGCCAACCACACCAATTTTTAGTGAGGGGTTTGCTTTCATGTAGCTCACTAAGTTGTTCAGGGTTTGATGGTAGGAGGCATTCAAATAAAAAGACCCTTTGACAAACAGCACGTCGTAGATGCCAGCATCTGCAAGTGTTTTGTTGTCATCAATAAAAATTGTGTCGCCTTTAATTACCTCTACACGAGTTTCATAGCGCTCAACAACAGTATCAATATTTTGCATTTGGGCCTTGAGCGCGTCTACTTGCTTTTGCAGCTCTGCAATTTTAGCCAAGTCTTTGGCTTCTAGCCTTGGAGTGTAGGTCCAATCGGCATGGGTTTGGGCCTTGCCTAAATAATAATTGAATCCTAGGGTGGCAGTAGCATAAGATCCACTAAAGCCGCCACCTTTCACTGGCGAGGCTTCAAAGTCAAAGCCATTGTTTTGACGAATATTGCCCATGAAACTCACATCGGCATTGATACTCAATTTTTCTGAGACCTTGAATTGGGGCGTTAGGCCAATGATGCCTTGGATCATTTCATCAACAGATCCATTGGTGGAGTTGAACAATTCAGCAGGCCCAGTAAGAAGGGTAGGGTTCCAAAGCGCTGCATAGCCTCCACCGAAGTGCAATTGCAAGCCGAATTTTGAAGAGAAATCATTGAAATGCAAAACGTCGGTGAGGTTCAGTACTGGTTGCACACTAAAGCGCAGAGCCTTGGAGGCAGGGTGGCCATCTTTGAATTTGAAATTGTCTAATCCGGTGTCAAATTTTAGTCCAAAGCGGTTGTTGAACATGTAGCGGTAGTTGGCCTCAAAGTGTGAGAACTGATAAATGCGCGTAGTGTGGTTCGTATTGCGAAGGCCGTCGTGGCCTCCAACCGACAAGCCAATCGATGACTGATTGTAATCCTGCGCCTGCAGCACTTGGTTTGTTGCAAGAAAAATTAGGGTAAGGTAGACGAATTTCATGAGTCAATTTTATTACAAAGTTAACTTTTATATACGCCTTTATACGTAAAAAAAGAAATAATGTTGCCTGCATTTAAAAATAAATATTTAAATAGGGTAAAGTAAGCGAAAACATTTATATTTGCTACCGTATAGCTATATGCAGTCCGTCACTCAAAACATACCAACCGAGGTTAAAATTCGCCTAACTGACCCTATTGAGAAGTGGTTTGTAGTCTATACTAAAACCCTCGCAGAGAAGAAAGTGGCAGAAAGGTTGCGCCTGATGGGAATAGAGGTTTATTTGCCTCTTTACACCACCGTTAGGCAGTGGTCTGATCGCAAAAAAAAGCTTGAAAAACCACTCATTAATTCGGTGGTTTTTGTGCGTTGCGCTGAGCCCGATTTGCAAAAGCTATATATGGTGCCGAGCGTGGCGGGTGTGTTGCGCCATAATGGAAAAGCCGCGGTAGTACAACACCATGAAATTCAAAACTTGCGCATCTTGCTTCAAGAAGTAGGCGCCCAAGAACTTGAGCCCATCAATTTGGAGGCGGGCACCCCAATAGAAGTGACGCGCGGCCCATTTAAAGGTATTATCGGCACGGCTGTGCAGGTGCTCAATACCTTGCGCGTCATTATAGAAATAAAGCAACTCGGCGTGGCTTTTTCGGTCAACGTACCGAAGAGCTTCGTCAAAACGCTCTAGGCCAATAGGCACGGGGCTTTACAAACCAATTCGCAAAAATGCTGCTGTGAGTAGCCCGGGCGAAGCCATGCAGTTTCACCAAAACTAATATGAAAATAGGAATCACCTTTAGTGCCTTTGATTTGTTACATGCTGGGCACATTAAAATGCTCGAAGAGGCCAAACGCCAATGCGATTATCTAATTTGCGGTTTGCAAACCGACCCCACCTTAGACCGCCCCGAGAAAAACAAGCCCGCACAAACAGTTGTGGAGCGCTACATTCAACTCAAGGGCTGCAAGTTTGTCGATGAAATTGTGCCTTACGCCACCGAACAAGATTTAGAAGATATTCTTAGGGCCTTTAAGATCGATGTTCGGATTGTTGGTGAAGAATACCGCGAAAAAGATTTTACAGGACGCACCTATTGTGAAGAAAAAGGAATTGCGCTGTATTTCAATAAAAGAAATCACCGCTTTTCTAGCAGTGGTTTAAGAAATGAAATTGCCAACAAACAATCCAAATAATTGGACTTTAATATGAATTTGCAATCAAGTGATATGAATAAAGTTGCGCTGATAACTGGCATTAATGGCCAAGATGGCTCTTATTTGGCTGAATTTCTTTTAGAGAAAGGTTATGAGGTGCACGGCATCATACGCCGGGCTTCTTATTTCAACACCAGTCGAATAGAGCACCTCTACTTAGATGAATTTATTAAAGATGCCCAAGTAAAAAGACGCTTGGAATTGCACTACGGTGACATGACTGATTCATCCTCATTGATTCGCATTATCCAACAAGTAAAACCCATAGAAATATACAATTTGGCTGCCCAAAGCCATGTCAAAGTGAGTTTTGAAGTGCCAGAATATACCGCTGAGTCTGATGCTGTAGGCACGCTGCGAATTTTAGA
>JAURGK010000016.1 GCA_030833845.1 Crocinitomicaceae bacterium
AGCGTTGACTTCTTTTCCATTTGTCAAACGTACACGCGCTACTTTTCGCATTGCCGAATTCGGCTTTTTTGGAGTAGTCGTGTACACACGAACGCAAACACCTTTGCGTTGTGGACATGAATCAAGCGCAGCAGACTTACTTTTCTTCACTACCGCAGTTCTTCCTTTGCGAACTAATTGTTGAATAGTTGGCATAAAATACTCTTGTTTTTTTATAATAAATAATAACCCCCAAACGCACTTTGAGGGGTGCAAAGATAACTATATATTTTTATAAACCAATAGCGTTTGAAAAATATTCAGTATTTCTTCGAAGTTTTCTTTGAGCAAATAGAATTTGCTAACTGAGAGGATCTTCTCGACGGAGCATTTGAATAAGTAAAAAATGAACCAGATTATAACAGATTACTCTAAAATATAGTAGGAGTGAGGATTCAAATTGGTGTTGAATTCTATATCCAATTTTGGATAATACCCATTGGATTGTTCATTTACTTTTTTGATTCTGTCTTCTATATACAAATCTCGACTTAAACCAATGAGTGCATTGTATATGTCGGATTGTAGGTGCCATTTTTCAATGGTATTGATGCAGCGCATCAACTGTAGTAATTGATTTTTGTGGAGATTAGAAATATCGTATTGCTTGACTAGGGCAATACAATCAATTACTTGGGCATCAAATTGGTTTTTTGTAACCTTAACAGATTCGTTGATGGACACTACAGGATTTAAATAATCATAGCCCCTTCTCGAAGTTTTGAATACAAAATTGTTCCAAAAAGCAGTATCTGTAATCACTTCTTGGCCTTGATTATAGGTAGTAATATGAGATAAATGCCGGTCAATGCACGCGTTAAGCTCGTATCCAGATTTATATGGTAAATTTCTGTAGTAATGCCAGTCATAGAGTGTGAATTCGCCGTTGTTGTTTTTAAGCAAAACAAAAAACTTGAAATCCTCGTTTGTGGAATAGTAATCACTTTCATCTTGTTGTTTGTGGTTCATGAGTACCGGATAGATAAAAGCAGTTTTTTCAGGGTTCGCTATTAGCATATCCGTGGAGACGTATTGCTCGTTTTCATCCATCCAATAATGATAAGCCTCGTTTGTGCGCTGATAGTAATTGGAATACATAAAATTTTCTTGGTTAAATAAGGCATCTAGTTGAGGATGAATATATTTATGAATTAAATCACGGTTTTCTTCCGAAGAAATCACATGCTTGAATTCAATATATCCTTGATAATCATCTGCAAGACTGGTCCATTCCTTTTCATCGTAGGTCATTAGGTTTTGCTCTAGCACAAAGCCCATGCGATAAAATTGGACAAGTGTTTGTAAGCTATCTTCATTGGTTTGATTGAAGTAGGTGTTGCCGTCTTTGTATAGGCGCCAGGAGCCATCGGATTTGGAAAAGAGCCAATCGGTACCAGCGCTATATTTTGCTTGTGTCATTAATTCTTGACTTTCGTCATCAATATAGAAGAATTCTTCCTCGTAGGTTCTAAGGATGATTTTTGATTCGTCCTCGCTAATTAAAATCCCAAGGCTTTTGTCAAAAGGTATGGCATAGGGTAGGCCTTTAAGAATTCTTTGAGCCTGTTGCCTTGCCTCTGAAAGGTAGTTTGGCTGCATGAATCTAGACTCTCGAATAGGCGCCTCTAGTTTGGCAATAAATTCCCTTCTACTTAAAATATTTGGATTCAACAAAGCAATGGTTGAAGTTGTCCATTCCTCCAAATTGGTTTTCCCGGCAAAACCAGACCAAAATGCATAATAAACCATTTGCGGCTGCCCCTCAACGAGGTCAAGAAGCACGCCTGTCGCAATATTAAAATGGGCACTTATTGGAGAACTTGAACTAGTAGGATTACTCACAGTTACATCCATGGAAGTTTCAGTTGGGCTAATTAATACATTACTTAATTCTATGGTAATAGAAACAGGTCCAAGCTCATTTATTTGGGCAGACTCCAAACTAAAAAACGGTTCGCTATCTTGGATCATCCCATACTGCATCCCAAGTATATTTTTTAATATAAATGATGGCGCCAAGGTCCGTACATTTTGAGCGAATAGCTTGGCGGTTTCCAAATGCGCTTTTTGCCCCATCGTGAGTTCGATTTTTTCTTTTTTGATTTCCTTTTGGGCATCAGAAAGAAACTGCTCAAATGTAGCGGAGGTTTCTTTGATCATTTCTTCGCACAAAGGTTCTGTGATTTGAACCTCTCCTTTGCTAGCAATAAGAAAATGATAAGGTGTTTGAGCAAACAAAGTGCTACAAGTAAAAATAAGGAGGGTGAAGAGCTGTTTCATAGAGTAAATGTAAGTATTTAACATAAAAAAAAGGAACCCTCTGTGAATTCCTTTTCTATGCATTTGCTTGGTCTTGCACCAAACTTATGATCTGTAAAGCGTAGCTTTAACTGCTTTAACAATGCGCTCCACATTTGGTAGTGCTTCGTCAATGAGTGTCGGGGAGAATGCAAATGGTGTATCGGTTTGTGTAACGCGCTGCACCGGAGCATCAAGGTAATCAAATGCAAAACGCTGCAAATGATACGCAATCTCAGAGGAGATACTTGCCAATGGCCACGATTCTTCAACAACAACACAACGGTTGGTTTTTTTGATCGATTCGACAATGCACCCGTAATCAATAGGACGGATGGTGCGTAAATCGATGATCTCAACGCTGATATTTTCCTTAGCCAAAACTTCTGCTGCCTCTTGGGCAACCTTAATGATCTTACCGAAGGTTACTAAGGTAATGTCTGTTCCTTTTCTTTTGACATCGGCAACACCAATTGGAATGATGTATTCTCCTTCTGGAACTTCGCCTTTGTCTCCGTACATTTTTTCTGACTCTAAGAATACCACAGGGTCATTGTCGCGGATGGCAGCTTTTAATAGGCCTTTTGCATCAGCTGGGTTGGAAGGCGTAATGACTTTCAATCCGGGAACATGGGCGTAAAAAGCTTCAAAACTTTGAGAGTGGGTTGCTGCCAATTGGCCAGCTTGCCCATTGCCACCGCGAAAAACAATAGGACAACCATATTGCCCACCTGACATTTGGAGCATTTTTGCAGCCGAGTTGATGATTTGGTCAGCTGCTAAAATGGCAAAATTCCAAGTCATGAACTCTACAATTGGGCGCAAACCATTCATTGCCGCCCCAACTGCAATACCTGAAAAACCCAATTCGGCAATGGGTGTATCAATAATGCGCTTTGGCCCAAACTCATCAAGCATACCTTGAGATACTTTATAGGCACCATTGTATTCTGCTACTTCTTCTCCGAGTAAAAACACGTTTTCGTCACGACGCATTTCTTCGGACATGGCTTCTCTTAAGGCTTCTCTGAACTGTAGGGTTTTCATAGTGTCATTTTTACAATTTGCAAAATTACAAATAAGTCAGAATATAAAAATGCTTAGGCCACTTTAAGTGTGGCAATTTTTGATTTTCCGAATTGTTGTGTTGCATAACTGAGATCAATATGCAGCATTTTGACTTTGCCACTTGGTAATTCATACATTGCATCGGTCAGTATTGCTTCACAAATTGATCTTAATCCGCGAGCACCCAATCCAAATTCCATCGCTTTGTTGACGATAAAATCTAAGACATCTTGATCAATTTCAAGCTTTACACTATCCATTTCAAATAATTTGGTGTATTGCTTAATCAATGCGTTTTTAGGCTCTGTTAAAATACGTTTAAGATCAGCTTCTTTGAGAGGTTCAAGGTAGGTGAGCACTGGAAAACGACCGATGAGCTCTGGAATGAGCCCAAAGGATTTGATATCCGAAGGGGAAATATATTTTAATAGGGCATCTTGCTCAATGGTCTGTTCATCTTCGGTTGAAAAACCAATTGTCTGGCGATTGACGCGATTGGCAATCAATTTTTCTATCCCATCAAATGCCCCGCCACAAATGAAAAGTATGTTTTTTGTGTCGATGGAAATCATTTTTTGCTCGGGGTGTTTGCGTCCTCCTTGGGGTGGAACATTCACCGTTGCTCCTTCTAGCAATTTGAGTAAGGCTTGCTGCACTCCCTCGCCTGATACGTCTCTTGTAATGCTGGGGTTGTCATTTTTACGAGCAATTTTATCTACCTCGTCAATGAAGACAATTCCCATTTGGGCATTTTCCACATTGTAATCTGCAGCTTGTAGCAATCGCGAGAGAATACTCTCGACGTCTTCACCCACATAGCCTGCTTCTGTCAAAACAGTAGCATCGGCAATGCAAAAAGGTACATTTAGCAACTTGGCAATAGATTTGGCCAATAAGGTTTTCCCTGTACCTGTTCGCCCAACAAGTATGACATTAGATTTTTCAATCTCAACTTCATTAGTAGTATCTTGTTTCAGGCGTTTAAAGTGGTTATAAACTGCTACTGATAGTACCTTCTTGGCGTCTTGTTGCCCAATCACATACTGATCAAGGTGTGCTTTGATTTCTTGTGGTTTCAGTAAATTCAGCCCACTGATACCGCTTGGTGATGTGGTGCTCGTAGAAGAAAGTTCTTCTTGCACAATCTTGCTTGCTTGGCTTGCACAAGAATCACAAATATGACCATTGATTCCGGCAATTAGCATATTTACTCCAGAGCGTGGAGAGCCACAAAATGAACAAGTAGTTTCTTTTTTTGCCATTTTTTATTTTGGATTTCGCAGTAAGACTTCATCGACCATTCCATAGGATTTGGCTTCTTCGGAGGTCATCCAATAGTCGCGGTCAGAATCGGCCCATACTTTTTCGTAATCTTGTTTGCTATGAGTGGCAATGATATCATAAAGCTCCTTTTTAAGCTTTTGAATTTCTCTTGCTGTAATTTCAATATCTGAAGCTTGCCCTTGTGCGCCCCCTAGCGGTTGATGAATCATTACACGTGAATGCTTAAGTGCGCTGCGTTTGCCGTCGGCACCTGCACAAAGTAATACGGCACCCATCGAAGCTGCCATGCCCGTACATATCGTAGCAACATCTGGGCGAATGTATTGCATGGTGTCATAAATTCCCAAGCCAGCATACACAGACCCACCTGGCGAATTGAGGTAAATTTGAATGTCTTTTTTGGCATCAACAGATTCCAAAAACAGTAATTGTGCATTGATGATATTGGCAACTTGATCATTGATTCCTGTGCCTAAAAAAATAATTCTATCCATCATGAGGCGAGAAAACACATCCATTTGGGTCATGTTCAGGGGCCTTTCTTCAATGATATATGGGGTCAGTGATGATTCAATGTAATGATCTACAAACATGCTGCTGATGCCCATGTGTTTAGTTGCGTATTTACGAAATTCGTTGCTATCCATTTTAATTGTGTTTGAGTCTCAAAATTAACGATAAAGGTTGGGTTTAGTGCCTTAAGTAAAGCAAAAAAAAATCCTGGTAAGCCAGGATTTTTTTAAATAATTATTGAATGTTTATTTCACTAAGTCGATAAACGAAGTTTCGTTCATGATTTTGATGAATTCACGGTCCATACTTGCTTTTTGTTTGAGAGCAGGGTTTTTGGCAATAGCTGTTTTAAGCTTGGCTACAACCGCATCTGCATTCGAACCCATGCGCGCTTCAATGATCGCCTTCAAATAGGCCAATTCTGCTGTTTCAGTAAGGGTTGCACTTGCCTTTTTGGCAGCATCGAGTTTGTTGCTTAATATAAGTGCTAACACTTTGTTGTAGCTGTCTTGGTTGATATTTTTTTCTGCAGCGCTATAGTTCCCTTCCATGATATCAATGATGCCTTGGTTGTAGTTGTAAGCACTTGTCTTGGCTGAAGAAAGTAATTTTTTAGCGCCTTGGCGATTACCCTCCAAAATAAGGCTCGCAGCTAAATTATTGTTCGTAACTGGAATAGCTTTAATTTCGTTTGCTTTTTTGAAAGAAGCTGCGGCATCTTTGGTGTTTCCTAGTTCAAACAAAGTAGCACCTAGATTGGTATGTGTGCGGTGGTCTGTGGCAAAGTTTTTAGCTGCAATTTGGTAGATACGAGCCTTTTCATTGGCATCGGTGGTTAATTTAGCAGCGGTGAACAACAATTCTTCAACGTTTAAAGAATTAGGATTTTTGACAGATGCTGCTCTTAGCTCTTCATCCGTAAGACCAAATTCAGTGTAGCTCACAACAATCACAGCACGACGAATCATTGGAAATACATCACGCTCTAGTTCCGTGTATGCTTTTCCGAGATTGATCATGTCTTTTTCACGTTGCTCAGGATCTTTGGTCATTTCTAAGATGCGGATAAAGAGGTTTTTATCTGCCTCAGGAATTGAATTGGTTGCAGCTAGTTGGCTTTTGAATCCATCAAAGTCTTCTCCAAACTTTGCCAATTTGTAGGCGCTAGTATCGGCATAGGCAGTCAGCTTGGCTTTTTTCATCAAATCTGTAATGGCTTTGCGTGCAGCAACGGTACGATCAGATGATAGATCATCGTTTTTGGCTACTTCTCCATCAGGCGACGCATAGCCATTGATTTGAATGCCATTGATTTTTATTTTTGGATTACTTTGAGCGGCTTCGATCCATGCAATAAGTGCGGTAACGTCAGCGTCTTTGGTTTCATTGGAACGTACCTCCGATTTGCCTTTTTCAAAATTGATGGTAGCTGTTGTCGTTTTCTCAAATTGGCGTACCAAGGCATCTTGTTCGGTTAAAACTTTAAATGTTTTATCCACAAGGTATGGGGTAATGACGGTTGCATCTGCAATTTTTGTTTCAGGAAGTGCTCCTTTTTCTTTGGTTTGCTTGTAGAGTTTGCCTGTGATGGTCAAATCTGCAGCCTCCATAGAAGATTGATAAGCTAAGGTTTGCTCAAATGTAGCTGTGCCTCCGGTCTTGAAATCTATTGAAGTTCCGTTTCCGGTAACTTTAGATCCATTCACATACCAAGTACCTACTGGAGTTGTACCCAACATAGGCGTTATCTCGGCTTTGGCTTTTTTCTGAATACCTTTTTCGGGTACATTTACTGTAATGCTTACTTTCACTGAATCACCATGCATTTCCAATGGATTGGGATTAACAGTATAGGTGATGTCCTTAACTAGATCACATGAGGCAGCTAAAAAAGCGGCTGTTCCTATGGTTAATAATTTATTGAAGCGATTCAATTTCATGGTATACAATTTATTATTCCTTGCAAAACTAAGCAATTAATTTAACATCTTAAAGTTTCAAGAAAGTAAGTGTTTATTCCTTAAAAGTTGAAAGAGTCTAGGTGTAATGTTTTGAGTGGTTCAAGTACAAATGGTCTCTCTTGATAGCGTGGGTGAGGAATTTGAAGTTCTGGTAAGTTGATACAAAGAGACTCATAAAAGATGATGTCAAGATCTATAGTCCTATCTTGGTAGTGATCCTTGTTTTTAATCCTACCTAGTTCTTTTTCAATTTGCTGGAGTTTACCTAATAGCACCAAAGGCGGGAGGTCGGTTTGAAGCAACAAGCACCCATTTATAAAATCATTTTCAGAGTCAAAACCCATGGCCTTACTCTTGTAATAAGGAGAAATTTGTGTTACTGAACCGCAATTTATATTGATAAGTTCTATGGCAAGTTCAATATTCTTCTCTTTGTCTCCAAGATTTGACCCAAAGGCAAGTACCACTCGATTACGATTCTTTAGTTCCATTTAAAGCTATTTACTAGCACTTTTAAATCTTTTTTGAGGTACTGCAATGCTGGGCGAAGAGAATCGTAATTGGGCCTACAGTTCAAAAGAACCTCACCGCGCATGAAATGTGTTAGGGAGTCTGTGAGGTAAAACTGATAATTAGTTGCTACATTTCCCTTTAATTCGAAGAAAGTGCCAAATACTCTTTTTTGCGGCCGGATAATTTGTTCAAAATCGATTTTATCAGCCATAATTTTATGTTCGTCTACCTTGTCATTTGCAAAGTTGATGATTTGTGGAAGCGAGTCGGCGGCTGGTATACGAATGTAATAAAGAAACAAGGTGCCATTCAAAGGACCAAGGTCAATTTCTTGAACGCTGTAGTTGTTCTTGGCTTGTTCAAAATTTTTAGGTGTGAATAAATCAGGCAACTCAAAAGAAAAATCTTGCGGACTGCGATACATGTGATAAGTATGTTCTGGAAATTCAGTCCGGAGGTAAGTACTTGGTTTAGGAACTGCATTACCTTCAGAGCAAGACCAAAGCAAGGCGATGCTGGTAAAAATGAAGAGTGCCTTAATCATTGATTACGATTTTTACAGATTTAACTCTTTTTTTATCCGATGATACAACAATGAGTTTGAGTGCTCCGATAAGGACATACTCATTGTTTTTTAAAATGCGGCCCGATGTTTCTATGATGAGACCGCCTAAGGTCTCAGCCTCACCACGTGCAAGCTCAATATCTTGTTGGTATTTTTCACCAATGATTTTTAGAAAATCATTGAGTGAGGTTCGGCCCTCAAAAATATAGGTGTTTTCAGATTGTTTGGCATACTGAATTTCTGTATCGTCAAATTCATCGGTTATGTCTCCGACAATTTCTTCTAGGATATCTTCAAGGGTAACGATGCCGCTTGCTCCACCATATTCATCCACAACTACGGCTAGGTGCATTTTCATGCTTCGGAATTCTTGCAGTAGGTCGTTTATTTTTTTATTCTGCGGAACAAAATAGGGTTTACGCAAAACTTGTTTCCAATTGAAAGCCGCGTCGTGTTCCAAATGATGCAATAAGTCTTTGATGTATAAAATTCCTATGATATTATCTGGGTTATTTTCAAACACCGGTATGCGAGAATACCCTATTTCAATAATTTGTGCTAGCACTTCTGTAAAATCTAAGCCCGCCTCAATATCTTCGACCTCTACGCGGGGTGTCATGATTTGGGAAGCTTCTGTTTTACCAAATTTGACAATTCCCTCCAAAATGCGCTGTTCTTCTTCAGAGCCCGCTTCTGATGCAGTGAGCGCAACGGCTTGCTCTAGTTCATTTTGATCAATTGCAGTGCTTTTTCTCCCCAATTGCTGAATAGAATTTGTTCCCCTTACAAGAATCAATTTTAGCCATGAAATCGGAGGAATTTTACTGATTAATCGGAGTGGATTTGCAGCAAATTTACTGACAGCTAATGGGTTGCGATTTGCAAATATTTTTGGTATGACCTCCCCGAACAGCAATAAAATTAGCGTTATGCCCATTACTTCAATGATAAATCTAATTGGAGCAAAGGCTTCATTTGGTGGAAAAATATCATTGAGCACAAAAGAACTTAAAATAACAATCCCAACATTTATGAAGTTGTTAAAAATCAGAATAGTAGCTAATAATTCTTGAGGTTTTGCTAAAAGTTTCAATATGTTTTTAGCGCGTTGACTCGTATCCTTTTTAAGTGCGGCGTTGTCTTTGGGTTTCAAAGAAAAAAATGCGCTTTCTGATCCCGAGGCAAATGCAGAAAAAAGTAACAACAATACAATGATGAAAAGGTAAAGTAAACTTGCATCACTTATTTGGAGAGTAAATCCAAATAAGGATGCATCGAGACTCGGAGGTTCTGTTGCGTTAATCATGAATTAAAATGGAAGGTCGTCTGAAGAGTCCGAAGAAATGCCCGTGAGTGGTGAGGGTGGGTTGGGTTTGCCTTCATTGCCGTAATTGCTTTGTCGGTCTTGATTTTCTGGCCGTGAGAGAATCGTTAGATCTTCGCCAACCACTTCTGTAGCATAACGTTGATGTCCCTCTTTATCTGTCCAGGACCTTTTCTTCAATTTCCCTTCAACATAAATTTTAGTCCCTTTACGAAGGTACTTTTCAGCTACTTCTGCAAGGCCGCGCCACAAAACGATATCGTGCCAATCTGTTGTTTCTTTTTTTTCACCACTCTGTTTGTCGGTATATATTTCAGAGGTGGCTAATGGAAATGAGGCAACGACCGCACCATTTTCTAGGCGTCTGACATCGGGGTCTTTGCCAAGATTACCAATTAGAATAACTTTATTTATACTGCCGTTCATTTCAATTTTTCAATCAATAATAGTTATTTTTTTCGAATTGTACGTTTTTTCGCAGTTTTGGTTGGTTGATTGGCAGCAATCTGCAAGCATTCCTCGAGGGAAAGCAATTCTGGCTGGCAATCTTTAGGAAGTTTAAAGTTGTCTTTGCCAATCTTTAGATAGGCGCCGTAGCGACCATTTAATAATTGTACTTCTTTATTTTCATCAAAGCTTTTAATGACGGCTTTGGCAGCTTCTTCTTGCTTGAGAATATCTAATTCAATGGCACGTTCTAAGCTTATTGACATCGGATCTTCATCTTTCGGTATGGAGCAAAATCTTTTACCAACCTGAACATATGGACCAAAGCGACCAATATTCACTTTTACTGTTTCATTGAGATACTCACCCAAAATTTTTGGTAGTTCAAATAGCTTCAGGGCCTCCTCAAGAGTGATTTGGTGAAGCGATTGATTGGCCTGCAGTGATGCAAATTGTGGTTTTAAGCCATCTGATTTCTCATCTCCAATTTGAATCATTGGTCCAAACCTTCCGATGCGTGCAATTACCCTACGGCCACTTTTAGGATCGGTTCCTAATTCACGTTCTCCGGTTGCTCGTTCAGAATGAGTCAGGGTTTCTTCTACTCGATGGTGAAACGGACCGTAAAATGAATGTAGCATGGCCGTCCAGTCTAGCTGACCATTTGCAATTTCATCAAAAGAAGCCTCTACTTTTGCCGTGAATTGATAATCGAGAATTTGCTCGAAATGGTCGACCAAAAAATCCGTAACTACCATTCCAATGTCAGTAGGTGACAATTTATTCTTTTCTTTTCCGGTAGTTTCTGATTTCTCTATGGTTTTTATACCGGTTTGATCGAGCACTAATTGCGTATATTTCCGCAAGGCACCTTCTCTTTCTTTTTTCTCGACGTAGTTGCGTTTTTGAATGGTTGAAATAGTTGGGGCATAGGTAGATGGCCTACCAATACCTAATTCTTCCAATTTTTTTACAAGTGAAGCTTCTACATAACGAGATGGTGGTCGGCTAAACCGTTCAGTGGCCGTGCTTTCTTTGAGTTCCAAAGTTTCCCCATGAGTCACTTTTGGAAGTAGACCTTCGGTCGCTGCATCTTCAGATTCATCTTCGAGATTCGATTCTAAATAAACCTTCAAAAAACCATCGAATATGATCACCTCTCCTTTTGCTTGGAAGTAGTAGGGCCCTTGAAGTCCGGAAATTTTTACGGTAGTTCTTTCTAATTGGGCAGGAGCCATTTGACTTGCAATGCCACGTTTCCAAATCAATTCATAGAGGCGTTGTTCATCGCGTTCAGCGGTGATTGTTGGACGTGTAAAATCAGTAGGCCGAATGGCTTCATGTGCTTCTTGTGCTCCAGCACTTTTTGTATTGTATTTTGTTGGTTGTGCATATGCTGAACCATACATGCTTGATATTGCATTTTGAGCTGCATCAAGAGCGGTTTGAGAGAGATTGACAGAATCTGTTCTCATGTAGGTAATGTGACCAGCTTCGTATAGTCGTTGGGCTACGCTCATGGTTTTACTTACCGAAAAGCCAAGTTTCAAACTTGCCTCTTGTTGCAGCGTCGAAGTAGTAAATGGAGCTGCTGGTTTTTTGCTAGCAGGTTTTTGTTGTACCTCCTGTACTGAGAATGTTGCTTTTTGAGCTTCTTCTAACAGTGCCTGTGCTTGCGATAAGTTTGTTAATTGAGTATTGAGCTCTGCATTCAGGATACCACTTTGGGCCTTAAATTGTCCTTGAACGCGATAAAATCCTTCGCTTTGAAATTTCTCTATTTCTCGTTCGCGCTCCACAATCAATCGAACCGCTACTGATTGAACCCTTCCTGCTGACAAGCTTGGCCTCACTTTTTTCCACAGCACTGGAGATAGTTCAAAGCCAACTATGCGGTCAAGTACCCTTCTGGCCTGTTGGGCATCTACTAGTTCTCTATTAATTTGGCGTGGATTGGCAATCGCCTTGGTTACGGCAGTCTTTGTGATCTCATTAAACGTAATGCGCTTGGTGTCCTTTTTTTCCAATTCGAGGGTTTCGTAAAGGTGCCAAGAAATGGCCTCTCCTTCGCGGTCTTCATCGGTGGCAAGCCATACGGTTTGGGCAGATTTGGCAAGTTTCTTTAGTTCTGATACCACTTGTTTTTTGTCGGGGCTCACTTCATATTGTGGTTTGAAATCAGCTTCTAAATCGATGGCCAAGCCTTTTTTAGCAAGATCTCGGACATGTCCAAAGCTTGATTTTACAACGAATTCAGATCCGAGATAACCTTCAATGGTTTTGGCTTTAGCCGGTGACTCAACGATAACAAGATTTTTTGCCATAAGGAAAATTTGGGGACAAATGTAAAGTTAAAACACTTCAAAATTCAACTTGTTTGATTCAAAATTTTCAGTTGTATTACTTAACCTATGGTTATTTTTTAGAATTTGTTTCAATTAAGCTAGCTGACAATTTGTCAGTAGTATGAATTTGCCCTATTTTTGCAGTTCAAGAATTCAAATGGACTCTCAAAACAAAATTATAGACGAATCTATTCAAGGAACTGCCCTTGAAATGACGCAAATAAACAATCCTGAAGCCAAAAAACTTTATTTGGAAAGTTACGGTTGTCAGATGAATTTTTCAGACAGTGAGGTGGTGGCCTCTATATTGTCAGATGAAGGTTATCAGACCACACGAAATATAGATGATGCCGATGTAATTCTGCTCAATACCTGTTCTATTCGTGACAATGCAGAGCAGCGGGTTAGAAACCGATTAACTGAGTTTAAAATTAAAAAAGAACGCAATCCGGACTTAGTGGTTGGTATACTTGGTTGTATGGCTGAGCGTCTTAAAAAAAATCTGCTTGAAGAAGAAAAATTAGTCGATTTGGTTGCCGGCCCCGATGCCTACAGAGATCTTCCGAATTTAATTGTAGAAGTGGGTACGGGCCAAAAAGCAGTCAATGTGCTGCTTTCCCGAGACGAAACTTATGCAGACATTTCTCCCGTAAGATTAGATCAAGGAGGCATTTCTGCATTTGTCACCATCATGCGTGGTTGTGACAACATGTGTTCTTTTTGTGTGGTGCCATTCACTCGCGGACGTGAACGCTCCAGAGATCCACAAACGATTGTTTCTGAGTGCCGAGACCTATTTGAACGCGGCTATCGAGAAGTTACCTTACTGGGTCAAAATGTGGATTCTTACCGCTGGAATATCAGTGCCAAAGGAGAAATCAAAAACCCTGATCAGCCCACTACCAATTTTGCACAACTCATGGAAATGGTCGCGCTTGTTTCGCCTTTGTTGCGCGTGCGCTTCAGTACCTCTCACCCCAAAGACATGACAGACGAGGTATTGGAAATCATGGCAAAATATGAAAATATCTGCCCGTACATTCACCTACCTGTGCAGTCCGGTAATACAGATGTACTGTATCGCATGAATCGTGGCTATAGCAGAGAGTGGTACCTTGAAAGAATTGAGGCCATCAAACGCATAATCCCGGATTGTGCCATATCTACAGATATCATTACAGGCTTTTGCGGTGAAACCGAAGAAGAGCATCAAGATACCTTGAGCCTGATGGATTTGGTCCAATATGATTTTGCGTATATGTTCAAATACTCTGAACGCCCCAAAACGTTGGCCGAACGACGCTACGAAGACGACGTTTTGGAGGAAGTTAAAGGGCGACGCCTCAATGAAATTATTGAAAAACAACTTGCACATTCTTTGGCTTCAAATCAACGATTGGTTGGTTCGGTCCAAAAAGTACTCATTGAAGGACCTTCCAAGCGATCTGATGAACATCTGTGCGGAAGAACTGCAAGTAATGTCATGGTTGTCTTTGCCAAGGGCTCAGCCCAAAAAGGACAGTATGTCAATGTGCAAATATCAGATTGTACCTCTGCTACCTTGATTGGTGAAATAGTATAAAGTTAAATCGTCATTCAATGAACGTCCAACAAATCAAACAGCGATTTGGGATCATAGGATCTGCGCCACTGCTCAATCGAGCACTAGAAATAGCCATGCAGGTTGCACCTACGGATATTTCTGTCTTGGTAACAGGTGAGAGTGGTACGGGTAAAGAGATTATTCCACAAGTCATTCATCAATTGAGTGCAAGAAAGCATGGTGAATACATTGCAGTAAACTGCGGAGCCATTCCTGAAGGAACCATCGATTCAGAATTATTCGGCCATGAAAAAGGTTCTTTTACAGGAGCACAAGGGAGTCGTCAAGGATATTTTGAGGTAGCCAATGGCGGTACTATCTTTTTAGATGAAGTTGCTGAATTACCTATGCAAACCCAAGTAAGACTCTTGCGCGTATTGGAAACGGGCGAGTACATCAGGGTGGGATCTTCAAAGCCACTTAAAACTAATGTTAGAGTAGTAGCCGCTACCAACGAGAATATGACCAAAGCCATAGCCTCGGGCAAATTTCGTGAAGACTTATACTACCGCTTGAGTACCGTGCCTATCTCTCTGCCAGCGCTCAGGCAACGATCGGAGGATATCCATTTATTGTTTAGAAAGTTCGCAAATGATTTTGCTGATAAATACAGGATGCCCGCTGTTAAATTAACTGCCCCGGCAGTAGAATTATTACAGTCTTATCCTTGGCCTGGAAATATCCGACAACTTAAAAATCTTGTCGAACAACTTTCTGTTATAGAAACGGCTCGTGAAATTGATCCTTTTACCTTGAGTGCTTATTTGACACCTATTGCCGAAAAGTCAAATAGCCTTCAAATCAATGAGCAAGGCCAAGATTCAATCTCTGAAAGGGAACTCATGTATAAGTTCCTATTTGACATGAAAAAAGACTTAACCGAGCTTAAAAAACTTGTATTGGACTTGGCAAGTGGTGCTGGGAGTATAGAACTTAATTCAGATCAAAGTGCAGCGGTTTCTAGATTGTATCAAGAAGTTTATGAACAAGCTCCTGCACGCATGTTACCTCCTACGGTAGCGCACACCGATATGCCATCTATTCCCAATGGCAATTTGGTTCATGATGAATATGAAGAACACGAAGAGCTTGAAGAATCTTTAAGTCTTGAAGATCGCGAGCGCGAATTAATTCAAAAAGCACTTGAAAAGCACCGTGGAAAGCGTAAATATGCCGCACAGGAACTCGGTATTTCCGAGCGCACACTTTATCGCAAAATCAAAGAATTTCAATTAGGGGAATGATGCGTATAATTCCATTGTTTGTGCTTTTGTTCCTACTTGGTGCCTGCTGGCCCGAGAGTATTTCATTCAGAGATTCGGGAGGAATGCCCGTGGAGTGGAAAACATTTACAATAGAAAATTTGGAAAATACGGCACCCAATTGCCCACTTTCTTTTGCGCCCCTTCTTACCGAACAACTCAAAGATGGCGTCCAAAACAATACCCGACTTTTGTTGAATACAAAGAAAGGTGCGGGAGAAGTGAATATCAGTGGTGTAATAAGTAATTACCAGGTTCAACCTATTGCCATTCAGGGTGCCGACAATGCCACCAATAATCGCCTTACAATGACCCTTCAGCTCAAAGTAAAAATTACAGCACCTACCGAGGAAGAATGGCAAGTGGTGAGTACTCGTTTTGCAGATTTCTCTGCAAGTGCAAATTTAGCAGATGTCGAGCAAAAACTATTCGCAGAAATAGCCGCACAAATGGTCCAGGATCTGATCAATAAATTATATAGTAATTGGTAAATTAGTGCTGTGTTAAGTAAAGAACAACTTCATTTTCAAATACAGGATGCTAGCCGTTGCAGCGGCGCATATCTAACAGATCTCGAAGACCTACGTTCGGTATATCCCTATGCGTCAACGTTTTCAATTCTGTATCTTAAAACCTTGGCAAATGAAGAAGATGTACGCTTTGCAAAAGCCTTAGAACAAAGTGCTTTTGGAATTCAGAACCGAGAAGTACTTTATGACTTATTGAATTCAAAGGTTACCTTGACAAGCCCCCAAGATAGATCTTTAGAGCAAACCTCAATTGATGCCCAAGAAGTTTTGGTAGAAAAAATCGAACACGATGAACTCGATCAATTGATGCGTGCAGATATGATCAGCAGTGCATATGTTGATCTTACCTTCACCGAGGAGCTCAAGGCGATTGAAAATGAAATTCCGACAGTGGCCCACCAGGAGCTTGTGGAGGAAGTTCCTGAAGCGAAGGAGCCTCAAATTGACGAAAAGCTTTCGTTCACGGAGTGGTTGAAATTTCAAGATGCCATCCATGACCAAACTCCTGAGAGTTATCTAAAAGTTGAAAAGCCCAAACAAGAGTTCTATTCTCCTGCTAAAAAAGCCAAAGAAAGTTTGAGCAATGAAAATATTCCTGTTTCCGAAACCTTGGCGAAAATATACGTAATGCAAGGCGCTGTATCCAAAGCAATCAGTGTTTATGAGCAATTAATTTTGCTTAATCCGGAAAAAAAGAGTTTCTTTGCAAACCAAATTAAAGTACTTAAGAAAAACCTCAATATCACGTCATGACCGGTATACTTTCTTTTTTAATCATTGTAGCGAGTGCGTTACTCATTCTAGTAGTTTATGTTCAAAATCCAAAAGGTGGAGGCTTGAGCGCTGATTTCGGCGGGGCATCCCAATTGGGCGGTGTGCAAAGAACCAACGAGCTCATCGATAAACTTACATGGGGTTTGGCTGCCGCAATTATGGTTTTTAGCCTTGGAATTTCTATCAGTCAACCAAAGCCACCAAAGCAAGTGGCTCCACAAACTCAGCAACAAGCGCCTCAGGGTCAGAATCCAGCTCAAAATCCTGCCCAGTAGGTTGATTATATCCATTTTGAAATGTCAGTATGTCACCCATACTGACATTTTTTTTGCCCATCTATGAAATTTTGACGCTTTTCAACACTTGGCATGTTTTTCGAAGTGTCTCATCACAAATAAAAATAATTTTATGTCTATTCAATTCAAACCCTTGGCAGACAGAGTTCTGGTAGAACCTGCGCCAGCAGAGCAAAAAACAGCGAGTGGAATCATCATTCCTGACACAGCAAAAGAAAAACCCTTGCGCGGTACTGTTGTAGCGGCTGGGTCTGGAAAAACAGATGAGCCGATGTCCGTAAAAGTAGGCGATTCAATCCTTTATGGTCAATACGCCGGAACAGAAATTAAAATCGACGGACAGACCTATCTCATCATGAGAGAATCAGATATTTACGGAATTTTTTAATCTTAAGAGAAACAAAAAATGGCAAAAGAAATTTATTTTGATGTTGAAGCACGTGAAAAATTAAAAAAAGGTGTTGATGCATTGGCAAATGCAGTAAAAGTAACATTGGGTCCTAAAGGGCGCAATGTGGTGATTGGTAAAAAATTTGGTGCACCACATGTCACCAAAGATGGCGTAACGGTGGCCAAAGAAATAGAACTCAAAGATCCTATTGAAAATATGGGTGCTCAAATGGTAAAGGAAGTTGCTTCTAAAACAGCCGATATCGCCGGTGATGGAACAACCACCGCTACTGTTTTGGCTCAAGCAATTGTAACAGCAGGTCTTAAAAATGTTGCTGCAGGTGCCAACCCAATGGACCTCAAGCGTGGCATTGACAAGGCAGTAACTGAGGTGGTTACCAATCTTAGAAAAATTTCTAAAGTGGTTGGCAATGACAATAGTAAAATTGAGCAAATTGCTACTATTTCTGCTAACAACGATGAAACCATTGGCAAGTTGATTGCCGAGGCCATGAAGGTGGTTGGAAATGATGGAGTCATTACGGTTGAAGAAGCCAAAGGCACTGAAACAGAAGTTAAAACAGTTGAGGGAATGCAGTTTGATCGCGGATACCTTTCTCCGTACTTCGTTACCAATGCTGAAAAGATGATTACCGAAATGGAAAATCCGCTCATCTTGATTTCTGAAAAGAAAATTTCAAGTATGAAAGAATTGTTGCCAATTCTAGAGCCAGTTGTTCAGGCTGGTAAGTCATTGCTTATCATCGCAGAGGATGTGGATGGTGAAGCCCTAGGAACACTCGTGGTAAATCGTTTGCGCGGTTCATTGAAGGTGGCCGCTGTCAAGGCACCAGGTTTCGGTGATCGCAGAAAAGCCATGCTTGAAGACATAGCAATTTTAACTGGTGGAGTGGTGGTTTCCGAAGATCGTGGTATGACCCTAGATAGCGTTACTATGGATATGCTCGGTACTGCCCAAAAAATTGACATTGATAAAGACAATACAACGATTGTCAATGGGAAAGGCAAAAAAGCAGATATCCAAGCACGTGTTGGCCAAATTCGCGCTCAAATTGAACAAACAACTTCAGACTACGACAAAGAGAAACTTCAAGAGCGCCTCGCTAAATTAGCAGGTGGGGTTGCTGTACTCTATGTTGGAGCGCCTACTGAAGTTGAAATGAAGGAGAAAAAAGACCGTGTTGACGATGCACTTGCAGCCACAAGAGCCGCTGTAGAAGAAGGTATTGTTCCAGGTGGTGGAGTTGCTCTCATTCGTGCTATTGAATCCCTAGATAAGCTCAAAGGTGCCAATGAAGACGAAATGACTGGCATTCAGATTGTCAAACGTGCTGCCGAAGAACCATTGCGCCAAATCATTGCCAATGCAGGTGGTGAGGGTGCAATCATTGTACAAAAAGTACGCGAAGGAAAGGCCGATTACGGTTACAATGCGCGCACTGAAAAATATGAAGAGTTGTACAAATCTGGTGTAATTGACCCAACCAAGGTAACGCGCATAGCTGTTGAAAATGCATCTTCAATTGCTGCAATGTTACTGACTACCGAATGTGTCATTGCTGATGAGCCAGAAGAGGCTGGTGCAGCAGCTGCCGCAATGGGAGGCATGGGCGGTGGCATGCCAGGCATGATGTAAGGTATACAAGAGCCTTCGGGCTCTTTTTCATTTCTTTTTTCCCGCTCTTGCGGATAAAGAGAAATGTCTATATAAGAGCCACCTTCGGGTGGCTTTCTTTTTTTGTAAATTTGGAACCATGTGTTACAGTAATTCCTCGACCTCCACTACCCAACAATTGGCCGAGCGTTATCAAAAATTAATTCCGCATTTGCCCATCGAGTTGCGTTATTATGTTGCATCAGGATTTCATTTCCCAAATTGGCATATCATCACCAACGATGCAACCCTACAACAAATGCAATGGGGATTATTGCCTCAATGGTTCAGGGGTTCGAATAGGACAGAATTTGCCTCTAAAACTCTAAATGCCAGACAAGAGTCTTGTCATCAAAAAGCATCTTTTAAACACCTCCTAGACTCTAAAAGATGCCTTGTTCCCTCCACCGGATTTTTTGAATGGCAATCTTTAGGACAAGTAAAAATCCCTCATTTTATCAAAGACATGAATCAAGCTATTTTTTCAATGGCTGGTTTGTATGATTTATGGCTCAATCCTCAAACAGGTATTCAAGAATCAACCTTCACCATTCTCACGACCGAGGCCAATGAACTCATGGCTACTATACATAATACCAAAAAACGAATGCCCTTGATTTTGCATCCTTCAGAAGAAGCAGATTGGTTAAGTGCCAAAGTAGGGCTCGATGCTTTTGAAGACAGATCCGGTATAAGCTTGCAAGCCTGGCCTGTTGATAAAAGAATTTTGCTTAGTCCAGATGCAAATCAAGCCTCGGTCCAACAACGTTATATTCATTCAATTGGTGAACAAAAAGGCTTATTTGATTAATTTTGGCATTACTATTGTATTCCATCTGTAATGAAAGTGTTTCTATGTATTGTCATCTTGTTTTCTTTATACTCGTGTATAGAGATATCTGATGATATTACCATTCATAATGATGGCTCAGGTACTTTTCGTTACAAAATAAACTTGAGTGAAAGTAAAATCAAGGTCAATTCCATTCTTGCTTTAGATAGTATAGATGGCAAACCGGTTCCAAGTATTGCCCAAATTAGTTCGAAAGTCAATGAATTTGTTCGATTGTTAGATGCTCAAGCAGGAATTTCCAATGTCCTAGTTGAGGAGAATTACACAGACTTTATTTTTAAATTCTCATGTGATTTTACAAGTATCAAACAACTCCAGGACGCAATAAGGCTGAGTATAGCCCAAATAAGTAAAGACAAACTCACCTCTCCAGCTGATCAGTATTGGCTTTCATGGGATGGCAATACGCTCACTCGGAATATTCCTTCATATCTTACTCAGCAAATAAAGAGTTATAAAATTCAAGAGGTGGAGCTACTTAAAGAAGGTGTTTATACGTCTATTGCAAGGTTTGACCGCCCGGTAGTGAGTTTTCAAAATAAAACGGCTACCTTGAGTAAAAATCAAATGGCCGTAATGGTACGTGCCAATACCTTTGCCCTCAAAGAAAATCAACATCTTCTAGACAATACTATTACACTCGCTCCTAAGTGATACTCCGTAATTATGTTTAACTTCGCTCTATCTATCATTCGCTTGTGACACATTCAACATTTAGACTTAGTTGCCTTATTGCGTTTTCGTTTTTTTCAGCGATTATTTGGGCCCAACTTAAAGCCATTCGATCAGAACAGCTCATCCCCAAAGATGCAGTAACTGTTTTTAGCATTAATAATATCAGTTTATTGCAGAAAATAGCCATGGATGACCTCGTAACTTATGAGTTCATGGCAGAGGTTCATCAAGAACTTTTTGATGGCTCTACATCCAATAAGACACTCAAAGATGCCGGTCTTGACTTTGATCAGCGTCTAAATTTGTTTTACGGAAAGACCAATCATTTTGAATTGACTGGCTTTACTTTTGGTGTGGCTAATAAAAGTCAATTATTTGAAGTATTTGATGATTTTCAAACCTTTAAGACGGATATCTCAGGTTTGGAAGTATATGGTACTTTCTTCAATAACCTACTCATTAAAGACCAACAAGCCTTATTGATTCGCATCGAGCCTACCATGCAATATATTGATGAGGTGACCGATTCGATATGGTATGCCCGTGGAAATGAAATGCCATTTGATTTTTTTGAGCAAGCATCGGATGCTCAAGAAGGAACGATTTTAGAAGAAGAGCCATACGAAGACAACCCCAATGCCAACCTATTTCCAGAAGCCACTGAAGACCCGCTCGTTAAGAATTATTACGAATTGCGCGACAGTGTACAAGTGATGTTGCAATCGGCTGAACTCAATCGCGTCTTGCAAGAAATATTTGTTGAAGGCCAAAATTTGTTCGATACAGATGCGCGTTTATCAGCACAAATTGCACATGGGGCTGAAGGAGCTTTTTATTTGGACAACGCTCGAAATATTGACAGGGCGCAAGGATTATGGTACTTTCAAACCGTTTTGCCTTCCTTATACCATGACCTCCAAGAGCTCTATGCTGGAAATGTGATTCTTGGCGATTTATTTTTACGTGAAAATCACATCGATTTTGAAGTAGAGGCCCAATATGGTCCGGCACTTGGCAGTATATATTCGGAACTCAATGACGCCAAATTTGATGCAAGCGTCCTAGACTATATACCGTCGACAAGTCCAGCGTATTTTACATATAATATCAATTTGCAGAAAGCTTATGAACAAGCCTATGAAGTGCTTTTGCCATTGCTTAGCGACGAAAAAAACGCCCAAATAGCAATGAATGTCTTGACGCTTGAATTGCTCAATGAATTCATTAATAAAGACGCCATTTTTGATACCTATAAGGGCAGTATGTTTGGGACCTTCAATGGGGTAAAAAAGGTCAACACTAAAAAAATCATTTTTACCTACGACGAAGAAACCTTCGAATATCAAGAAACCGAAACCGAAACCATGACCGATATGCCCATATTTACGCTTGGGTTTTCGACCTCTCGGCCTGATATTGCCCAATTGGTTCTCAAACACATGAGCCGCTTGACTTCGAGGGTACAACATTTTGACAATTATTGGCGCATTGACAATGCTATTTTGGATGCGGCGCCGTTATACATCATCCAAACCGACAAACTCTTGATCTTGAGTAATGACGAAGACTTAGCTCGTTTTCATAGCAATGGCTACGGCAAAGCATCACTCAATAAAAAACAGAGAAAGGCTGCAAAAAATAGTGGATTTATGTTTGGTAAAGTTGATATCACTCAAACCTTAGATCGTTTTCCGACCGAGGTGCTTACGCCCCGAAATGCAGAGATTGTCACTTCATTAAAAGGCAAATCTGGGCAGCTTGAACTTACCTCCACAGCGACCAATCAGAGCCATACTCAATTCAAGTTGAGCTATCAGTTCGAGGGTGAAGAAACACCCGGCGAACACCTTCTTGATTTGATCAATTCTTTATACGTGGTTTATACAATGAACCCATAGGCGCGATGTATCGTAAATTTTTAACGCTTGTACTCATTGCTGGCAGCCTTGGCTTGATTTTGTTTGTCAAGACTTACTTTATTGAGCAACCAAAATCTGCGCGAATTATTGATCGCTTACCTGTCGCAGATTTTCTCGGCAAAGTCAATATTTTGGAATTGGCCAAAGAAACTAGTTCGCTTTTACAATACAACAAGCTTTCTATGCGGGATTTCACCACCTATGAATTTTTATTGGGTCAGGGAAAGCAGTATGGAATTAACCTAGATACAGACTGCTATTTATTTCTTAACGAAAATGGAAATTGGGGTGCGCTGATCAGTTTGTCTGATTCTTCGAAAATTAATTTAGGTATTCAACGCCTGGCTAAGTACTCAGAACTAGAAGATACTACCGTTGGTGGTGCGACTTATTATCATATGACCCAGGAGAATTCTTATTTGCATTATGGTAAGGATTATGCACTTATTTACCAAGGAAGTAATTTTTTAAAAGTCTTGAATCGAGTAGTGTCTGCAGAGTATGGTGCTATGCGTCCTGTCTGGAAGCGTTTTCTTCGTCAAAAACAGTTCAAAAAAGAACACCTTGTGCTGTTTGCCAATTGGCCTAAGTTACGGCAATTTGATATTGAAACTGCCATGTTTGCCCATGATAGCGATTCAACGGGTCTTCAATTGAAATCGTATATTAAAAAACGTACACCACTTTATTTCTCGATAAAAAAAGATGGGCTTGGTTATAAAAACAATCTGAAAGCTGATCGCTTCATAGATATTCACTTGGATGTAGAACAATTTAAAAGGCACCCCAAAGATTCTGTTTATGTGCAACTCAATAAATTGAGTCGCAAGATTGGCTTTCCATTTGAGCGTTTTATGAATGCATGGAGTGGCGACTTGGTGTATCAAGAAGGTGGTAAGCAAGTGCAGCGAGAGCGTTACATTGAAACAGTCCTTGATGAGGATTTTAATGAAACTGAAGTTGAACGCGTGCGTTTAGATACCGTTCTTGGTTTTTCAGTACTGACTTCGCTCAATGAAAAAGGGCCTCTTTTGATAGCAAAATTATTTCAAAAAGGATTGCTCCGAAAAGATACCGATGGTTTTCGATTTTTATTTTCTCCGCGTTTGCACTTCACGAAATCAGGTCCTTATTACCAGTATTTTTCTAGTGATATATCCCCAAGAATGCTGAAAAGCAAGCAAAATCAAGTGATTTGGAAATACAAAGGAACGCGTTACTTCTTTAAATTAGAGAAGTTGACACGTCATGAGATTTATGGTACCTTACAGATACCGGTCAAATCTATTTTGCGTCGCAATAAAATTGTTTAGCCTTTAATCAACAAACACAAAGGTTTCTTGATGCGTTTCAATATAGCTGAGGATGTCGAGAATTTCGTCGAGCTCATTGCTTGTGACTAGTTTTGTTCTATATTCTTTAAAGTGTGCCAATCCTTTGAAATAGTTGGTGTAATGCCTTTTCATTTCTGAAATGCCCAATTTGGCACCTTTCCATTGAATACTCATCATTAAATGTTCTCTACAAGCTACCACACGTTCACACAATGTGGGCCCGGCAAGGTGCTCACCAGTCTGTATATAATGTTTGATTTCACGAAAAATCCATGGATATCCAATAGACGCTCGCCCAATCATGACACCGTCCACACCATATTTGTTTTTGTAGGCCAAGGCTTTCTGAGGCGAATCAATATCTCCATTGCCAAATACCGGAATGTGCATGCGTGGGTTGTTTTTCACTTCCGCGATCAATGACCAATCAGCTTCTCCCTTATACATTTGTTTGCGGGTTCTTCCGTGAATTGAAATGGCTTCAATCCCAATATCTTGCAGTCTTTCAGCTGCCTCTACTACATTTTTGGTGTCATCATCCCATCCAAGCCTTGTTTTTACTGTGACGGGAAGGCTTGTAGCTTTCACGATCTCTTTGGTAAGGCGCACCATTTTGGGGATGTCTTGCAAAAGGCCGGCACCGGCCCCCTTGCAGGTTACTTTCTTTACAGGGCAACCATAATTGATATCGATTAAATCGGGTTGAACTGCTTCAATGATTTGTGCCGATTGTACCATGCTTTGGGTTTCGGAGCCAAAAATCTGAATGCCAATCGGCCGTTCATATTCGAAGATATCAAGTTTTTGTTTGCTCTTCGCAGCATCTCTAATCAATCCTTCGGAGGATATAAATTCTGTATACATTAAATCGGCACCATATTTTTTGCAAAGTGCACGAAATGGCGGATCGCTGACATCCTCCATTGGAGCCAGTAGGAGGGGGAAATCTCCAAGAGCTATGTTTCTAATCTTGACCATTGCCTATGCGCTGAGCCCCATTTTTTTGAGGTAAGCCTTTAATTCTTGTTCATTGCTGAGTTTGAGCACCATGAGTTTATCAGAAGTATCAACAACAATATAATCTTGAAGGCCATCGAGCATGACTGTTTTATCTGTTGGAACGTTGATCAAGCAATTGGAACAATCAAACGTATATACGTTTTTACCGATGATTGAATTCTTCTGCTCATCTTTTGGCAAGTGTGAAGTGAGGCTTCCCCACGTGCCTAAGTCACTCCAATCGAAGTCTGCAAGCACAACGCTCACATTTTTTGCTTTTTCCATGATAGCAAAATCAATTGAAATATCTGGGCAGGCATCGAAAGCTTCTTTTAAAAATGATTGTTCTGCCGGAGTGCCGTACACATTTGGGTTGGCAGAAAATATATCATACACATCTTTTTGGTGTTGTGCTAAAGCATTTAAAACCGTAGCTGCTTTCCAAACAAAAATTCCCGCGTTCCAATAAAAATTCCCTGAAGAAAGAAAAGCTTCTGCCGTTTCTAAATTTGGTTTCTCTCTGAATTGTTGAACTTCACAAACACTTCCCTTGGTGCTGCGCTCTGATTTTTCGAATTCAATGTAGCCGTATCCTGTATCGGGGCGGGTAGGTTCAATTCCAAGAGTCACAAGTTGGTTTTTTTGTGCTGCTTGCCAAGCTATTTCTATGATTTGTTCAAACCGAGTTTCATTGATAATCAGGTGGTCAGAGGGTGAAACCAAGAGGGTGGCCTCTGGGTCAATGGCAGCAATTTTGGCTGCGGCATAGGCAATGCAAGGCGCTGTATTTTTTCTTTGAGGCTCGCAAAGTACTTGCTCAGGGCTGAGCTCTGAAAGTTGCTCCAAAACTAAACTTTGGTAGCTTGAATTGGTCAGAATGTAAATATTTTCAGTGGGAATAAACTTTTGGAGTCTTTCAAAAGTGAGTCGAAGCAATGATTTTCCAATTCCTAATACATCTAAAAATTGTTTTGGATTTTCAGCTGTCGATAAAGGCCAAAATCTGCTTCCTACTCCGCCAGCCATGATGAGGCCGTATGTGCTATTGTTGGTCATTTGTAAGAGGTGTTATGGCTGCAAGTGCGTGTATAAGGTAAATGCGCTTACTGCTTTTTTCAGTGCAAAGATAACGAGTTCTTCTCAGTTCACCCTTTATAAACACCTTGTTTTGAAGCATAAATAATGCCTTAAAAGGCAGTTGCTCAAGGTGAAGGGCCTGTTGTGTGTCATAGGATTTGAGTATACGACTTAAGCGAAGGTCCGATCCACTAGTGGCTTTGAGCCTGTGAAGACTCTCGTAAACAGCTTGATGAAGGTCTTCAGGTAAGAGCTTGGCATCAAGTAAGGGCAAAAGGCGTTTGGCAAAGGCCGTTTTCCATTCTTTGCCATGTGGTGCAACTAAATTCCCATGCAATCGATAAGTATCAAGATGAGCCAACTCGTGTAAAGAGGTGATTAAAAAACTATACTCATTGAGGTTGCCATTGACGGTAATGACAGGTTTTTCTTTGTTGGATTGGGCTCGAAAGTCGCCAAGTTTGGTTTTTCTACCCCGAACAATTTTAAACTGAACGCGCGCTTCAATAATACAATCAGCTAAATACTCAACACATCGAACCGGGGCAAATTTACCGAGTGTGGCAATAAATTGGTCTCGTTTGTGCTGCATAGATGCAAATATAATGTTTAACTTAGCCTAGTGAATCTGCTCAAACAATTTGGTCGTTATATCCTAATGCTTGGTGTGGTCTTTTCCCGACCAAATCGTTTTAAGTTTTTTTGGAATCAGTCTTTACTTGAAATCGAACACATAGGCATCAACTCATTGCCTATTGTTGCACTGATGTCTACTTTCATGGGCGCCGTGATCGCATTGCAAACGGCCTCTAGTATGGAAAGTCCTTTATTGCCTGATTATACCGTAGGTTTCATTACCCAATCTAGTACCATACTAGAATTTTCCCCAACGATAATTTCTCTCATTTTAGCAGGCAAAGTAGGCTCCAATGTGGCCTCTGAAATCGGTACTATGCGCATCACAGAGCAAATTGATGCCTTGGAAATTATGGGTGTAAATTCATTGAATTTCTTGGTATTGCCCAAAGTTGTAGCGGCCCTTGTTTTTTTTCCTGTGTTGGTCGTGTTTTCAATGTCGCTTTCCATGTTGGGTGGTTGGCTGGCTTTGTTGGTCTCTGACCTAACCACAACTGAGATATACATTCTGGGTATTCGCTCTTTCTTTAATCCCTTTCACATTACCTATGCCTTGACCAAAACGCTCGTTTTTGGTTTCTTAATTGTTAGCATCGCTTCTTTTTATGGCTACTATGTCAAGGGTGGTTCACTAGATGTAGGACGTGCGTCTACTCAAGCGGTTGTGAGTAGCAGTATTGCTATATTAATCGCAAACTTTATACTTACTCAAATCATGTTGCTCTCATGATAGAAGTCCGTCAACTTTCCAAAAGTTTTAATGGTCAACAGATATTGTTTGATATTGATCACCAATTCGAGAAAGGTAAGGTCAACCTCATTATTGGGCAATCCGGTCAGGGCAAATCTGTTCTTGCCAAATGCATGGTGGGTTTGTATGAGCCAGACGGGGGTCAAATTTATTTTGACGATAGAAATTTCACCAATATGGATCGACATGAGCGCAGTTTGATTCGACAAGAAATTGGCATGTTATTTCAAGGTGCAGCTTTATTTGATTCTATGACCGTTGAGCAAAATGTGATGTTTCCACTGCAAATGTTCACCCAAATGACCAAGGCCGAAATCCAGAAGCGCACCGATTACTGTCTAGAACGCGTCAATCTTGAGGGAAGCAACCTTTTGATGCCTTCACAGTGCAGTGGTGGAATGCAAAAACGTGTCGGTATTGCTCGAGCAATTGCGATGCGCCCGCGTTATTTATTCTGTGACGAACCGAATTCGGGGCTTGATCCTAAAACATCAATTGTCATAGATAATCTTATTCAAGATATCACACGTGAATTTGAAATCACTACCGTAGTCATTACCCACGACATGAACAGCGTGATGGAAATTGGTGATCAAATTGTTTTCATTCACGAAGGAAAAAAGTGCTGGTCTGGTGATCGTCATTCCATCATTGATTCGGGCAACGAGGAAATTGAAAATTTTGTTTATGCTTCTTCGTTTATGAAAGAAATTCGAAGTAAGCTTCAGAAAAAATAAGCAAATTGCATTGCTTTTTTTCAATCCACTATTGAAATTCTAAATTCTTTATTATCTTTGCACCCCCTAAAGGGCATTATGCAAACGGCATTTTGAAAACATAAATTTGCGGATGTGGTGAAATTGGTAGACACGCCAGACTTAGGATCTGGTGCCGAGAGGTGTGCGGGTTCGAGTCCCTCCATCCGCACTAAGGCCTCGTTGGTTCAACGAGGCCTTTTTTTTTAATAGTTGGTTTAATTTAACGATCAAATGAAAATTACACGTCAAGAAATCGATGCCCAAAATGGCGTTTTAAAAGTTGAAGTTGCTGCTGAAGATTACCAAGGTAAGGTAAAGTCGGCGCTAGATAAGTACAGAAAAACTGCAAAAATCCCTGGTTTTCGCCCTGGTCATGTGCCAGCTGCACTCATTCAAAAACAATACGGAAAGTCAGTACTTTTAGATGAGCTCAATAAAATTACCAATGATGCGATCTATCAGTACATCACCGAAGAAAAATTGGACATTCTTGGCAACCCCTTACCGATTGAAAATGGGGTAGAGGGTAGTTTTGATACACCTGCAGATTTTACATTTAGTTATGAAATAGGTTACAGTCCGGTATTTGAACTGCCTATCTCAAATAAAACGAAAATCACCTACAATACGGTAAAGATTGACAAGCAACTCATTGAAAAACAAACCGAAGATTTACGTCGCCGTTACGGTAAATTGATTTCCTCTGAGACTGTTTCCCAAAAAGATATGGTGATGGGTAAGTTTGAAGAGCTCGAAGCTGGGCAAGTGAAAGAAGGCGGGATAAGTCATTCCACGACGATTTCCATGGAGTTCTTAGACAACAAAGCCGCCCAAAAACTTTTGCTAGGAAAAAAAGTAAACGACACATTTGCATTAGAGGTAGCGAAGGTTTCTAAAAGCCCTGAAGATGCCGCAGCAATGTTAGGTATTTCTGCCGAAGCATATGCGAACTTAGAGGCTTCTTTCCAATTTACGATCACTGATGTAAAGCGTATGGAAATGGCTGAATTGAATGAAGAGTTATTTGCCAAACTGTTTGGCGATGAGGTAAAGTCTGAAGCCGAAATGACCAAACGCATTGAAGCGGATTTGAGTCGCATGTTTGAAGAGGATGCCGATCGTTTATTTACTAAAAACGTATTTGATAAATTGCTGGCTGAAACTCAAATGACCTTCCCAGAAGCGTTTTTGAGAAGATGGATCAAGGCATCATCTGACAAACCAATTTCGGATGAAGATCTTAACAATGAATTTGCAGCCTATTTGAATTCTTTGAAATGGCAGTTGATACAAACCAAAATCTTCAAAGACAATAATATTCAATTGACCAATGAAGAAGTGATCAACTTTACCAAATCTTTGATTGTTGGTAATTATGCCCAATATGGTATGCCTGCTCCCGACGATGCAGAGTTGAATGAAACGGCAATGCGTTTGTTGCAAAACAAAGAACAAGCTAATGGCATCTATGATCGTTTGGCTGAGGCCAAATTAACAAACTACTTTAAGCAAACAGTTAGCTTGAGTAAAAAGGAATTGCCTTACGATGATTTTGTAGCCTTGGCAAAAGCCTAGTTGCACTTTTTTAAGTAATATCCCAATCCAAGACCAACAAATTTTTGTTGGTCTTTTTTTGTGCGTAATGGTGTTTTATCTTTAAAATGAGTGCTTCCAAATGCACCATTTTCATGCTTCTATTCGGCACCAAAGCAATTACCTCTCGACCAGGTGACGCTTGAATATCGGCAATTTTTTTTATTCCTTGCTTTTGTGTCGGATTCAAATTAAAATGTGCGGGTATGAGCGTATAACCTCCATTTTGTTCTACCATTTCAATCAGTAAAGGCAGGTTGCCGCCTTCGTAATCCCAATGTGCCTTTTCATCTTTGCTTTCGGTTAACTTACAGAAATGTAGCATTTGTGTCCTTAGGCAATTGCCCTTGTTGAGTAACCATGGGTGTAATTGTTGGATTTGCTCAAAATAAATTTGTTTGGCTTTAATTTGCGGGCAATAAACTTGAATTTCTTCTTGGTAAAGTGTCGTGCAGCGGAGTCTTGGGTCTTGATAAGGCCCTGCGATAATAGCCATGTCGAGCTCTTTTTTTTCAAGAGCTTCAATCGCATCAGGAGTTTTGAGTTCTGTGATTTTAAACTTAATATTTTCAAATGTTTCAATCCAATCTTTGAACAAGTCCGGGAGCATGTAGGCGGCTACGGTAGGGATGATACCAATTCTAATCTCTTGCTTCACATTGCCGTTAAATTGTTCAGAAAGCAGCTTTATTTTATCGGTTTCTGCCAAGATTTCACGAAGAATGGGTATGAGTTGTTGACCAAATGGGGTGAGCTGCAGTGGATTGCTGTCCCGATCAAAAATGGCATGACCAAGGGTTTCCTCGGCTTTTTTAATCTGCATTGATAGCGTAGGCTGTGTTACAAAACAACGTTCGCTTGCTCGTTGGAAATAGCGCTCTTCACTGAGTGCGATGACATAAGAAATTTGTTGGAGTGAAATCATATAGAAAATATCTATGCAAATATAAATTAAATCGAAATAAATTATAGCAAGCCTCCAACCAAAGCATTGTATCTTTGTTATGTAATTAGTAAACTTTAAAATCAAAAAGATATGTCAACTTTAGTTGGAAAAAAATTCCCAGACATTAGTGTGAAAGCCATCGACGAAATGGGCGATGCATTTCAAATCAATGTGCTCAAACAAGCAACAGACAATAACAAAAAAGTGGTATTGTTTTGGTACCCCAAAGACTTCACTTTTGTTTGCCCTACAGAAATTCATGCTTTTCAAGAGGCTGCTGCTGAATTCGAAAAACGCAATACCATTGTAATTGGTGCTTCTTGCGACACTGCCGAGGTACATTTCGCATGGTTAAATACTTCTAAAGACAATGGCGGTATTGAGGGCGTTCGTTTTCCACTCATCGCAGACTCAACAAGATTGTTGGCGCAAGAATTAGGAATTCTTGATTACGACATGTTTGATGAAGACAACATGGCCGGAGACAATGTGCCTTATCGTGCAACTTATCTTTTAGATGAAAATGGTATGGTTTTCCACGAGTCCGTCAATCATTTCCCTGTCGGACGCAATGTACAAGAATACATCCGTTTGATAGATGCCTTTACACATGTTCAAAAACATGGCGAAGTTTGTCCTGCAAATTGGGAAGAAGGAAAAGATGCAATGAATGCTACACGCACAGGTGTTGCAGATTATTTGAGCAAACACTAAAGAGCTATGTTCAGTGACCTCACTTCAGATAATCTAGATCAAATTCTATCGGACAACGCCAAAGTAATGGTTCAATATGGAGCTGGTTGGTGTGGCAATTGTAAAATCACTAAGCCCAAATTTAAGAGGTTAGCGGAGAGCCATCCGGACATTGCATTCGTTTATGTCGATGCCGAGCACTTTGTTAATTCGAGAAAGTTTGCTAACGTAAGTAATTTACCCACTTTTGCCTCATTTGAATTAGGTCAATTACGTGCAGAAGCGCAGGGAAATAAAATAGAAACCATTCAAGAAGTTCTCGATGCGATTACCAGTCATTAAACATATCGTAGAGTTCATTGAACAAAACGATGAAGACTACATCAATGAAACGATGGAAACTCTCGAAAATTTGATTGATGCACCTGGCATCAAAGATGAAGAGCTCGACGTAATAGGAGAATTATTGTCTAATTTTTCTGGTGCCTTGGAGGTGCATAAAGAAATCCAAAATGGAGTTCCCAAACGCGATGCACTCAATAACTTTATGAAACGCGTCACAGGATCAATTAACTAAATGAAAACCACCTTCGGGTGGTTTTTTTATGCCTATCTTTGCGGCATGTCAGATTTACTTAGTAAGCTAGAAGCCATACATTTTAGATTTGTCGAGGTTGGCAAAATGATCACCGATCCAGATATCATTTCGGATATGACTCGTTTTGTAAAATTGAATAAAGAATACCGAGATCTAGAAACCTTAGACCAGACCTATTTGAAGTATAAATTACTCTTGGGTAATTTACAAAGTGCCAAAGCCTTGCTTGCCGATGAACAAGATGCTGAAATGCGAGAAATGGCAAAGACCGAGATAGATGAGCTCGAACAAGCTAGGCCACTACTCGAAGAAGAAATTAAACTCCAACTCATCCCCAAAGACCCTGAAGATGATAAAAATGCCATCGTAGAGCTTCGTGCGGGTACAGGTGGTGATGAGGCCTGTATCTTCGTCGAAGACGTATATCGCATGTATACCATGTACTTTAAATCAATGGGTTGGAATGTGGAAGTATTGAATTCCTCAGAAGGAACTGTCAAGGGATACAAAGAAATTTCCATGGAAATCACTGGTGCGGGCATATACGGCGCTTTAAAATTTGAATCCGGAGTGCACCGTGTGCAGCGCGTACCCGAAACTGAATCACAAGGAAGGGTACACACCTCTGCAATCACAGTAGCAGTGCTCCCCGAGGCAGAGGAGGTAGACTTTGAGCTAGATATGAATGATGTGCGAAAAGATACTTTTCGTGCCTCAGGTGCTGGGGGGCAGCATATCAATAAAACTGAATCTGCCATTCGGCTTACTCACATTCCTACCGGATTGGTAGTAGAGTGTCAGGATGGACGTTCTCAGCATAAAAACTTGGAAAAAGCTATTTCTGTGATGCGTTCAAGGCTTTACCAACAAGAACTCGACCGCATCCATAACGAACGTGCAGCGCAACGCAAAACGCTGGTATCTACCGGAGACCGCTCAGCAAAGATACGCACCTATAATTATCCTCAGGGTCGAATTACCGATCACCGAATTAACAAAACGATGTATAACCTGAGTGTGTTTATGAACGGCGATATGCAAGAAATGCTCGATGCCCTCAAAATGGCAGAAAATGCCGAAAAACTCAAAGGAGAAACAGCATGACAAAGGCAGAATTGATTACTCAAATAAGAAAAAAGGAGAGTTTCTTATGTGTTGGTTTAGATCCAGACTTAAGTAAAATGCCCGCGCATTTATTGCAATGCGAGGATCCATTATTTGAATTTTGTAAGGCAATCATTGACGCAACGCATCCTTATGCAGTTGCTTTTAAACCAAACACCGCTTTTTTTGAATGTCACGGTGCAGCAGGTTGGGAAGCACTTAGAAAAACAATCGCCTATATTCCTAAAGATTGTCTTATAATCGCTGACGCCAAGCGAGGTGATATCGGTAATACAGCTGGCTATTATGCCAAAACTTTTTTTGAACATATGCAGGCCGATGCCCTCACTGTTGCCCCTTACATGGGTTCAGATTCAGTTTTACCTTTCCTTGACTTCAAAAATAAATGGGTTGTCCTATTGGCCCTGACTTCAAATGTTGGAGCTAAGGATTTTCAATTTCTAGAAAATAAAGGTAGGGCCTTATTTGAGGAGGTAGTTTTCAAATCGACGCAATGGGCCACACCAGAGCAATTGATGTTTGTGGTAGGGGCCACTCGAGCCGATGACATAGCACGAGTCCGCAAAATGGCTCCCGACTATTTCTTTTTGGTGCCCGGTGTTGGCGCTCAAGGTGGAGATTTAGATACAGTGGTGAAGTTTGGAGCGAATGCCAGTTGCGGATTGCTCGTTAATTCTTCAAGGGCAATTTTGTATGCAAGTTCGGGAACTGATTTTGCCGATGCGGCAAAAAAAGAAGCGCTGAAAATGCAAGTGCAAATGGCACAACATGTTCAGCGCTTTAGTTGGTAAATGGGATTTAGCGAGCCGCTAATTCAGTATTATTTTGTTCTAGTTTACCGTAGGCATCACAACCCGCTTTACGACCTGCTCCACAAGAAGCTAAAACGAGAAGAGTTGCAAATGCTGCTAAAATAAATGTTGATTTTGTTTTCATGGTGTTTGTTTTGTTGTTGTTATGCTCTTTAACGGCATTTCTTTCACAAAGTTACAATTTTTGCCAAGTTGGCACGTTTTGAAAGGTATATTTACGGATGATTCGCATAGTTAAATGCATACTAATTCTATGGTTGATGGGGCAGTCTTTGTATGCCCAAATGCGCTATGCGCTTGATCCAAACCAAGCTGAAGTTCTACAAAGTTTCAAATTAAATAGCCTAAATTCAGCAACTTTCTACACCGAAGATAATTGGCACAAACAATTCATCATATGGCAGCAAGAGGCAGTCAAGTCGGGTTATTTTTTGTTTGATCTTACTGTCTCAGAGAAGAAAGATAGCGTCATTTTTCATCGCATTGAGCTTGGTCCTCATTTTGAGGGTATTTATTTACAATCTAATGGCAGCTCAATAGGTCCATTCAATGCGGATGAAATTCAAGCAATAATGCATGACACTTTGGATACTTATGTCAATAGTGGCTTCCCCTTTGCCTCAGTACATTTGAAATATCTTTCTGGAGAAATACCCATGGCACAAATGGACGTCAGGACCGGGCCAAGTGTGAGGTGGGGACAAGTCAAGGTCAAACCGGATGGTATAATTCAACCTGTGGTACTACAAAAAATGCTAGCGATTTATCCCAATGAGGCTTTCTCAAAGAGAACACTGGATGCCATTCAATTAAGAGTTCAATCTGATTTTCCCTTCAAATTGATCCGGGCACCCGAATGGTCTTTATCTGATGGGAAGGCAGATGTGTTTCTTTATTTAGAGCGCTTAAAGGTAAGTTCGGCGACAGGGATTTTAGGCCTTCAGCCCAACCCTGCTACACAACAAGCCTCGTTGGTCGGCGAATTAAATGTATTGCTTCAAAACTATTGGCAAAAAAATGAAAAACTACAGGTGCAATGGCGTAGTATTGCTCCACAGACCCAGCAGCTACAGGGCAAATTATTTTGGCCTTATATAGCAGGAAGTGCATATGGGGTGAATTGCTCTTTTGCACTCTATAAACGCGATACCACTTTTCTAGAAGTAAAATCTAATTTAGGAATCAACTACCTGTTTAATCATCATTGGCAATTGAGTGCAGCACTCGATTATTGGCAATCAAATACTTTAGCACAAAGTAATTTGAGCTCCCTCAAATCATTTCGAACCTTGACCTACGGCATTGGAGTAAAAAGAGAGGTATTGGATTATATTCAGAATCCTAGAAAGGGCATGACCTTAGAAGTAAATTATCTGGTTGGAAATAGACGCAGCGATAATACCATACTTACCTGGCGGTTTAATCTTACGCAACGCTATTTCATTCCACTTCTTAAAAGACACGTGATTTGTTGGTCTCAACAGTTAAATCATATTCAGGCACCAGTATTGTTTCAAAATGAATTGTACCGTTATGGAGGTCTGGATCGAATGCGCGGTTTTGATGAAGAAGCATTTTTTGCATCCACTGTCGCCTATACTGGTTTAGAATACCGCTATTTACTAGACATCAACTCCTATGCCTTGATTTTTACAGATGTGGCATGGTCTGAAAATTTGGTGAATCTTCAACAAAATCAAAAGTTGTATGCTGTAGGCTTAGGCCTTGTTCTTGGTACAGCAAATGGTCAGTTCAAGCTCAACTATGCCCTCGGCACTACTTTTAGTCAGGGTCTAAAATTCAATGCTGGTAAACTACACTTGGGCTATATTTCCTATTTTTAGTCAATGAGAATCATATTTGCCAGCCATAATGAAAAAAAAGCAAGTGAAATTCGTTCAATTTTACCCCAAGGAATTACTTTACTCACACTAGCTGATTTAAATTACCACCAAGAAATTCCCGAAGACGAACCCACTATCGAAGGTAACTCAGCATTCAAGGCACAATGGGTTTTCAAAGAATTCGGCCTACCTTGTTTTGCAGATGATACTGGTTTGGAAGTGGATGCCTTAGGCGGTGCCCCGGGCGTGCATTCTGCCCGATATGCCTCAGAGCAGCGCTCTGATGAGGCGAATATGGATAAGTTATTGTTAGAATTGGGTCCTGGTTTGGCTAGAGATGCCCAATTTAAAACTGTAATTACTTATTGCCAAGCGCAAAAGCAAGTTCAATTTACAGGAATTGTAAGGGGGAAAATCAGTGAAGTCAAAAGAGGTGATCAGGGCTTTGGCTATGATCCTGTTTTTATGGCCGAAGATACCAACCTAACTTTTGCCCAAATGCCACTTGAGCAAAAAAATAATTACAGCCATCGAGCTAGGGCAATGAAGCAGTTTTTGAGCTTCTTAACAGATCAAATTTAGATTTCGATTGAAATAGCCACGGAATCTACATCGCCGTTGATGGGTGGGCAAATTTTAGTGATTTTAACCTTTAAGGCTAAAATTCCGTTCAATTCCTCTTGGAGTCTGTTGACAATGCGTTGCCCCACTTGTTCAATGAGTTTGGATCGTATGGCCATCTCGGCAACAACAATTTCATTGACTTGAACATAATCTATCGTATCGGCAAGCGTGTCATGAAGGGCAGCTTGACTAAAGTCAGTATGCAATTCAACATCAACTATATAATTACCGCCAATGCGCGCTTCTTCATCCAAGCAGCCATGAAAGGCATAGCACTTGATGCCTTCTACAAATATTTTATGCTTCATTGATAATTTGCTCCACTTTATTCAGCCCTACCTCTATGCGCGCCAAGACCTCATCTTTACCTAAAAAGGTAGAAATATCAAACATTCCAGGTCCGGCACCTACTCCGGTCAATACCAAGCGATAAGGCAATAGTACAGCTCCGATTCCTAGGCCTTTAGCTTCTAAGTATGCTTTAAAAGCATGCTCTACTGTTTGGGCCGAAAAGTCAGATAAAGAGGCAAGTACTGATTTCCATTCAATCAAATAACTGCTTGTTTCTGCTTTCCACTTTTTTCGAATGGTTTCTGAATCATAGTTTGAAGGACGATCAAAAAGGTAAGCTCCTTCTACAAGTATGTCTTTTGCGAAGGTGGCGCGTTCTTTCATTAGTTGACAAACAGTTTGTAGCTCTTGGTCAGAGAGTGCAATATGTTCAATTTGACGTAGTTGGTTGGCGATTTCTTCGTTGGACTGTGCCCGCAAGTAAGTTTGTTGAAACCATTTGGTTTTATTGGGGTCAAATTTAGCTCCGGCCTTGCTTACACGGTCTAGTGAAAAGGCATCAACAAGCTGTTCAAGTGAAAATATTTCTTGTTCAGTTCCAGGATTCCAACCTAAAAAAGCCAACATATTGATAAATGCACCAGGCAAGTATCCGTTTTCTCGATAACCTGAATAAAGTTCGCCTTCAGCGGTGGTCCAATTGGTTGGGAAAACAGGGAAACCAAGGCGGTCACCATCTCGTTTGGATAGTTTGCCATTGCCATCGGGCCTCAATAAGAGGGGAAGGTGTGCAAATTCTGGACAAGGCCATCCGAAGGCTTCGTAAAGCATGATGTGCAAAGGGGCAGATGGCAACCATTCTTCGCCGCGTATCACATGGCTTATTTGCATGGTATGATCATCAACAATATTTGCCAAGTGATAGGTTGGCATGCCGTCGCTTTTAAAAAGTACCTTGTCATCGAGGTTATTGGTATTGACAACCACCCAACCACGAATCATGTCTTGGAATCGTATATCCTGATTTCGTGGCATTTTCATGCGAATAACATATGGCGCACCTGATTCAAGTAATTGAGCTACTTCGGATTGCGGTAGAGTCAAGGAGTTACGCATGCTATTGCGCGTTACGCTGTTGTATTGCCAATTGGGCATGCCCATGGTTTTGGCTTGTTCGCGCATGCGGTCTAAATCTTCGGCTGTATCAAATGCGTAGTAGGCTTTATCTTCAGCAATGAGTTTTTCTGCATAAGGTTTGTACATTTCCTTGCGCTCAGATTGCACGTAAGGTCCAAAATCTCCTCCTAAGCCCGGGCCTTCAGTGGGCATGATGCCACACCATTGCAAGGCATCCATGATATACTGTTGTGCACCTGGAACAAATCGAGTTTGATCTGTATCTTCAATACGGATTAGAAAGGTACCGTTATGTTTTTTGGCAAACAAATAATTGTAAAGAGCTGTTCTCACACCACCCATATGCAATGGGCCGGTAGGTGAGGGCGCAAAACGAACGCGAACTGGTGCTACTGACATATCAAAATTAATAGAGTGCAAAGATAGTAAATTGAATAGAATCTATTTAGCTATTGACTTTTGAGACAATCTTCTTTTGACAAAAATTAATTCTATGACCTTCTATTTCTATGACACCCAGGCGCACACCAGCCCATCCTACCTGATGAATCCAAACCGTAGAGCCCGATGGATTTTGTATGGCGGTTGGGGCATCCATAAAAGTGTGGGTATGGCCACCAATAATAAGGTCTATGCCGGAAACTTGCTGAGCAAGTTTGATATCGCTAGGGGTGGTGTCATCTGGGTATTTGTATCCTAAATGAGACAAACAAATGATGTAATCACATTTTTCCTGTTGTAGTGCTTCCACGGTAGTTTGAGCACTTTTAATAGGGTCCTTGATTTGTATACCCTGGTAATTGGCGGCAGGAACAAGGCCATTCAACTCAACACCTAAACCGAAAATCCCTATTTTAAAAATCCCTTTTTGAATGATGTGATAGGGCTCAATTTGTCCTGCAAGGGCAGTATTTGTGAAATCATAATTGGCATTGGTGAATTTGAAATTTGCATATTTTTTGGCATTGAGTAAGCCGTCAATGCCAATATCAAAATCATGGTTGCCTAAGGTAACCACATCATACCCAAGTGCGCTCATGAGTTTCATTTCCAAAACACCATGGTAGCGATTGAAATATGGGGTACCTTGAAAAAAATCTCCGGCGTCTAGTAAGAGCACATGTTCATTTTTTTGGCGATAGGATTCAATGAGCGCTGCTCTTGCTAAAATACCCCCTTGATTTGGGTATAGATTATGATTTTCTGGATGCGGATCGATGTGTGAATGTGTATCGTTGGTATGAAGTATGACCAAGCGCTGAACATTCTTTTTTGAAGTACTGGTGGCACTGAGCCATTTTGGTAAAAATAGCCCCACAGATGCCCAGCTTAATCTTTTGAAAAAATGTCTGCGCGTTGTACTCATTTGAGGTATCTTGGTTTTTGGTCTAAAATCAATTCGCCTTGATGCTTCGCTTGTTCAATAAAAATGTCGCGTAGAAGTATGTTGGTTGGAATTTGTTCGGTATTGATAAAAAAGGTCATTTGATCACCACCGGTTGCCAAAAAATCAGAAGTGAGTACCCAAATATATTCCATTTCTGGAGTTAAACCCTTGATCTGTAGATGAGTACTTGTAAATGTGCAGTTAGACATGGGCTCGCCGCCACTTTTCAATAAATAGGCCTCTATCTCTGGTATTTTCCAAACGGGAAACTTTACCCATACCAGGCGGTTATCAAAAGGCATAAGTTTGTAAAAGTCAGATAAACTGAGGCTTCCTGCTCCAAAAGATGCACGGATCCCACCTTTGTTTAGTAGGCAAATGACTGGTTCAGTGCGCTCGGTAGAATGTATTTGTGATTCATATACGGCATCAGCACACCAATTCATTAGGTTAGAACTTGGCCTTTGAACTATCAAATCTTGTGGTGTCTCGGCGATGACTTGATCAAACTCACGGTGCAAAGAATCTTGATAAGGGGCCAGTACGCTAGCTAGCGCTGAAGCTGCAGTATCTTGGCTTACAACTATTGACTGAACGCTCAGGGTAGGCTCTAAATAAGTAGAGCAAGCCATTAGGCTTGCTCCAATAAAAAAATACACAATATTAAGCTTCATTATTCAATAACGAACTCTCGTTGTACTTGCCCGTAGGCGGTATTGACCTTTAAATAGTATACACCGGGCTTGATGTCATTAATTGGTAGAGTGAGTACAGGTAGGTTCAAATCTTGAGCTGCCCCAATTTGTCGGCCTTGGAGGTCGATGATTTGATAGGCTGTAATTTCTAGACCATTTACTTGTGCATACAAGGTTTGTGAGGCAGGTACCGGAAATACTGAGAAATTATTACTGAGTTTATCCTCCAGACCCATATCGCAATTGAGGTAAGTCATGTTCGCAAAATTGATGTGGCAGGCAAAATAGGCTGAATCAATAAACGGATTGCGGTTTCCTTGAAGCGTATACACGTATTCATGGCGTGCAATTTCATAATTGTCAGGAGCATCATTGAAATGCCATGTCTTCAAAGACTCTTGGCTTTGATTGGCAGGTAACTCCCAGGTTAAACCAGATTGCCCATTGTAGCATGTTGCCATATAGAAAATGGATCTGGCTGCGTTGCCTTTTTGTTCAGGGCGTGGTTCATAAACCAACTGATTTCCGCTGTAACCAACGCTGCCACCCAAATAGTTGAAAACAACATTGCCGTCAATATCCATCAATGGTAAGTTAGAACGAGGCGTGTTGGCTTGCTGCAGGTTGGTTGGCCAAAGGTTGTGTTGATCGTTATATTCTGGTTTTTCAGGGTTATCGCATGGAAAAGTCGCCATCCAAGAATGAGAGTAGGTGTGTTCACGTGAATAGCCTAAGGCACTCCAGGCAAAAGGATCATTGAAAACTTTGCGCTCTCCTGAATACACACATTCTACATAAGACTGCCCATTGGTGGTGTCGCGCACTTCGTATTGGTGCATCATTGTGGTGAGGTAGTTGTAGTAGGAAATCGAAGTATGTGGATTGATCAGTGCACTCAAGTCTCCAAGAAAACTTGCAGATCCTGAGTTGATACCATCGTAGTAATTTCCTACTTGACTGCCAAGGGTGATAATATAAGCACTTCCAGGTATGGTCTGGTCATAATTTTGGTATCCATCTGGCCCGTTGAATGCGAAAATAGCAAATACGTATCCAGTATTGGCCAATACATGGCGTGGCGAAAAAGAAGTGCCCGGCCCAACATAAGCCACTTTGGCATTGCCAATCACATCACCTCTTTTGTAGGTGTTTCCATCAAGTGGATAGCCTTGAATTGGCGATGTGCCATCGCCCTCTTTCCATAAAACCAAGTATTGTTCTGCACCCGATGGTGTGAATTCACCCACTAATTTATAAGGGGTAACAACAGGCCAAGTTACGAAATTTGATTCCGGATTTATTGGTTCTGTTGCCAGATTATTGGTCCCTATGCCGTATAAATGAATGATGTATGGGTTTTCATCGTTGTCATTGTTGGCAATAGAAAGTGTTGCCAATCTAGAGCCAATACCTGTAGGTGTAAATTGTAAGGATACTACTTGGCTGCTTGTTGGCCCAACAGTAACATTTGCACTACAGGCATATTCAGCAGCAGATGGGCCAGAGAAACTTGCGCCACTCACAGTTAAATTTTGCACCCCATAGTTTTCAATGGTAATATCAGTTGAAGCTGCAGTTCCTACGACGTAGGTATCACCAGAAAGTACGTCCACACCGTTGATTTTCACATTGATTTCTACGGAAGGGGCCACATATGGAAAAATATCGAGCACGCTTCTTGGAATCAATTGATAGTTGGCGTTGTATTGCCCCATTAGACCTATCACAGTTACTGGGCCTGAAGGTATAGCAGAACCATCAATATTGGTGCTGCCGTTGATGCGCACATCCAAAGTATTGGAACCGTCATTGACCTGAACAGTACTGTTTCCGGTTGCAAAATTCCCAGATTGAACAAAGGTAACATTATCTAGGCGCACCAATTGCCCCTCTAAACTTTCACCAGCGCTTGCAATCGGGATCTGAAGTGGGGTAGGTTGAACAACTGCTGGTCCGTGATTTATAAAAGAATTTGTTGGTGATAATTCCAAAAGCCCACTGAATTCAAATAAAACACCTGTTGCTGTGATGGAATCTCCTTTTTGAACGCTCGCTAAATTCGTGCCGTAGCATGCGATTCCTGCTGTACCGTCTTGCATATAACGAATAGGGCCTAGTTCCGCTCCATTGGTAACGACACCTGTAACGGTAACTGTTTGTCCAATGCCTAAATTGCGGACTTGTTCGATGGTTTGAGCCATCAGCATCTGACTAAAAGTCAAGATACTTAGAAAAGATAAAAGTTTTCTCATGATTAAAATTGTATGCCTAAATTAATACTAAAGCGCAATCCCTGACCAAACATCACTGTGGCTGAACGCGCATCGAACTGATCGTAGATGCCATTGGCGTTATTGATGGCATCCGATATAAAAGAATTATTTAATAAGTTGGTAATTGCAAAACCAGCGCTAAACTGCTTGTATCGATAACCTCCAAATAGATTTAAAAGTGAGTACGACGGTATCATCCAAGAGTCGCGGCCGCCATTGGCCCCTTGTAAAGAGAAAGGGTCGAAATTGGCAAAATAGCGATCAAAAGCTTGCCCTTGAATTTTTAAATAGCTGCGCTTGAATGGTTCGTAACGCAAAGAGGCCGACATTGCCGTCTGGGCTGCATCACCTACATGTACCCCTTTGGCATCAAATGAAAATTCGAGCGAATCATATTGAGGGATGAAAACCGTTTTGCTTGAATTCCAAATCCAATTACCTACCGATAGCATGAACTCAAATGATAATTTTGGGCTGATTTCCCAGGCGATATCTAATTCATTTCCTAGGTGAATGGCATCCATACCATTGATATTGACACGAATGTATTCAGTAGGGTCGTTAGGGTCTGGTACTGCAACACCGTAGGGGAAGGGTTTATTTTTCCAATTGGTGAAATAGGCGTTGTAATTGATACCGAAATTTTTATTGGTATAGTGATATCCACCCTCTGCGGCATAAATGATTTCATTTACAATTTCGCCAAAAAAGCTATTGGTATTGTTGTCAATTACATTTGAGAATTGAGGCGTTCGGTTCAAATAGCCCAAATTGAAGTAGATATCTTGAAATTTGTTGAGCTTGTAACTGAGTCCGCCTTTGATGGTTATTCCTGGAATATACTTCCATGGTGTTTGGTAGTAAGTCAGACCTGCAGCATTGGAATTATAAGTTTGACCGTTGTATTGAATGGTATCAAGTGCTCCTATGCGCAAGATCGTGTCTCCCAAATCCAAAACTCTTCTTTGAAAGTAATCTATTCCTTTGTATCCATTGAGTATGCTTGACATATTGATAAACCAATTCACGCGTTCACCGCTATGTTCTACCTGGCCAAATAAACCAGCATATGTTACCACTCCGTCTCGGTCAGCATTGAAGGTGTTTTTAGCTATCTTATCTCCGACACGTTTCATGGGGTCAGGGTCATTGAAATTTGCTGCACTCACAAAATAATCACCGCCTAATAAGTTGGTAATCACTTGGTAATGCCTTCCTTGGTAATAGCGAAAATCAATACCACCTGAAATAGACGTGGCCTTGTTGTATTGCAAATTGAACTGACCCAAGTAGCCCACCCAAAAGTGATTATTCATGCTTGCTAACAAAATTTGGCTTGCCTTAATTTCAGTTGTAGAATACAGTGGATCGATATTTGGGGTACCAAAAAGAGAATTCACTTGATTTTCTTGAATCATTTGGTCCCAATCGATGTTGGAATTACTGTCGCGAAGAATTGCAGACGAATTAAAAATGCTTGTACCTCCGCCTCGCCCAATAGAAACGTAGGCCAAATTAGAAATGTCTAGCTTGTCATTGACAGCCCAAAAATCTTTGAGTGTGATTTGAGGTTTGTTGTAAAAATTACGTCGTTCATTGAGGATTTCTTTTTGCCCATCAGCGTTGGTCACATAACCCCAATGTTGATTATAGCGAATTCCCATGTCGTTGAGGATAAGTGTTGAATCAAAAGATATGCCTAGTGATTGAGAACGGCTGGCATCCCAGTATTGAATGCCTTGGTTATAGGAGCGTTGCCCGTGTTGTTGAGGCGCTGCAAATGCAGAAAGCGTGAGTAAATGCTTGTCAAGGCGTTTGGAAATTTTTGTGTATCCAAAAAAGCCTTGGGTAGGTGTGCCATCAACCCATCCTTGACCCTGCTTATAAGAGGCAGAGAAGGTAAGGCCCCAACCAGATTTAGTCATACCGGTGTTGTAGGAAAGCGAACTTCTTAAAAAGTTACCTGTGGCATATTCTTGTTTAAAGCTGCCGCCTTTTTTTGTACCCACCCCTTGAGTGATGATATTAATTGTTCCGCCAATTGAGGGCATGGCAATTTTTGTGGCACCCAAACCACGCTGAACTTGCATTTGTGAGGTAATGGCATCCAATCCAAACCAATTAGACCAATATACCGCACCATTTTCCATGTCGTTTACCGGAACGCCATCAATCATCACCCCAACATTACGTTGATCAAAGCCTCGTACATTGATACGCGCATCGCCGTCACCACCTCCTTGATTGGTGGCATATACACCGGCAGTACCGTTCAAAAGCATAGGTAGGTCTCGAGAGGCTAGTTCTTCGGTGATTTTTTTAGTATCAATTTTGGTAACGGCAACGGGCACATTCTGACCGCGCACAAGATTGCCAATAACACGGATTTCCCTCACCTCTTGGGTGGGTCTTATTTGGATATTTTGAGTGTAGAGTGCTTGTTGTAAATCAATGTTGTGCTTTACTGTGTCGGTGAGTGGCAAGGTAAACATCAATTGATATTTTCCATAGACGACATTTTCAAATGTGTATTGACCCTCATCATTGGTGGCCGTAAATTTGTAAACCTGCCCTGCAGACAATAGAGTAATCTTAGCCCCTGCTACCGGAATCTCTCCAGGAGTCATGAGTGCGACTCCTGTAATTTTGCCGCTATTTTGGCTCAATACAGTGCATGTCAGACTAATAAAGACAAGCACATAATAAACGTCACGAAACATTTAGCGAACGATGATTTTATGTAATGTCTGCTCACCATTCAATGAGGTGATTCGCAAGAAATAGACACCATTCAGGTTGTTTAAATCTAGTTCAGCGATGGCCTGTGCTGTAGCTACGTTCATTTCCTTGATAGGTTGACCTAAGGCAGAAATTACTTGAATTTTACGCACGTCGTTTTGTGTTTTTACATAAACGATGCCATTGCTCGGGTTCGGATAGATACTTGGTGCCATTTTAATGGCAGGCAATAAACCTATCGAATTGCAATCGCACTCATGCACACCCAATGAAGACCAGTTGCCATCGAGTATTGGATTTCCACTTTGACCAAAAAGTGTATCGCCATTGGCATTGAGGCGCACAACCACTGGTGGAATACTGTCCCATTCTAAAAGAGGGTCAAAAAATGAAGGGTTGGTCGTTTGTCCTTTCAAGACATTAGATTTACGGATCATGCTATGGTCTTTGGTAACGAGGACTCCCAAACCAGTACTGTAAGGAAACTGAGTAGACCATGCACCGTCATTGCCAGAAGAAGTGCCTGTTTCGTTGGCAGGATTTTCGCCGATCTTACCAAATACATCAACAATTGCAAATCCAGTTACATTGTTGGCATTAATTACAGAAGTTGCGCTTGAAGGCAGTGTTCCTTTACCAAGTAATATGGCGTCATTACCATTCCAATACCAGGCATTCGATACATTATAGTCAGCACAATAAAATCCGTCAGCACGCACTTGAAGAGAATCCCAAACTGGTGCTTCTTGGCCAGTACCCATGGAGTCTAATTTTTCAATTACACCAACATATACACCTTTTGGTGGAACCACGCCTGAAAGTTGAACAGAATTGGCAACGGTAGCCGTAGTGGCGCCATTGGAATAGCGGCTCACAAAATAACCCGATAAATCAATTGGATTATCGGTAGGGTTGTATATTTCAAGTGCTTTGTTGTTTGACCAACCTTCCACATATTCAGAAATGAATAGTTCACTACAAGTGCTTTGGGCAAATGTGACAGATGTTAGAAATATAGCGATGAGAAGTAAAGATTGTTTCATAATGATATTATATTGTTGACAATCAAATTTTTAAAAAAAAATCTTGCAATTGTGTGGTTTCGGTAAATATGATGTACCTCTAGGTGATCACCAATTACTGATACAAATTTAAAGTATTTTGTTTGGTTTCAAAACAAATCAGTAGAATCCCTGATTAATTCTTTTTGAATTAATAATTAACCAATTGTTATGGGTGAAAATATGTAATTTTAAGGCATCAATTACATTACAATGATCCGATTTTCTTTCCTTCTCATCGCTATATTTTTTGCTTCAATCACAGGCGCTCAACAATTGACAGTGGAGCGCATATGGCGCAACTATGAATTTTCAGCCAAAGGGGCTGGAGCCTATGTGTTGCTCAATGATGGCCAGCATTATGTAGAATGGTCGGAGGAAGGTCACCTCGTTAAAGGTGATCTTACCAATCCTCAAGCTCCCATCGAAATGCTCATAGATAAAGCAAAATTGATATACAATGACAAAGCTATCAATGTTACGGGGTTTCAATTCAATGCATCTGAACAAAAAATCCTTTTGATTACTGCTCCTCAATCGATTTATCGCAGAAGCTTTGAGGCATTTTATTTCCTATTTGATTTGCAAACCAATCAATTGGAAGCTCTTGATGCGGATCACGCACCACAAACACTAGCAGAGTATTCTCCCGACGGCAAACAGGTTTCCTTTATTCACGGCAATGATCTTTTTGTTAAAGACCTCACAACAGGAAAAGTAACTAAACTCACAACCGATGGAAAACGAAATAAAATAATTAACGGAACCACAGACTGGGTTTACGAAGAGGAGTTTGCAATAACCAAGGCCTATTGTTGGTCTCCGGATAGCAAATATATTGCCTATTTAAAATTTGATGAGCGCGAGGTCCCGGAATTTCAAATGGCCATGTATGGCCAGCTGTATCCAGAGCAATATAAATATAAGTATCCAAAAGCTGGCGAGGTGAATTCTAAAGTAAGCTTACACCTCGTAGAGCCAAGAAAAAATAAATCGATTCAAATTTCTCTTGATCATTACGAGTATATTCCTCGCTTGAATTGGTCTGCTAAGGCAAACCATTTGGTGGTTCAGACCATGAATCGTCATCAAAACGAGCTCAATTATTGGTTGGTTGATGCCAACCAAAAACAAATTCAAACCAAAAAGTTTTTTACGGAAAAGTCCTCGACCTACATAGAGGTTGACAACAATCTATTGATCCTACAAGACGGCAAATCGATTTTGAGGACCAGTGAATTAAGTGGTGCAAACCATATTTATAAACTTGGTTTTGATGGTTCCTCTATTGCAATTACCAGTGGAGCATGGGATGTTATTGAATTCCTCGGCATAGACGAGTCAAGCCAAACCATTTTTTATTCAAGTGCAGAACCTGGGGCCATTTACAAATCTGTATACAGCATTCAACTCGATGGTACACAAAAGAAAAACTTGACCCCAACACTCGGATATAACAATGCCGAATTTTTAAACGGCATGAAATATTTCTTGCACACTTATTCAAATGCCAATACACCTCCTCTTATTAAATTATGTAAAGCCAATGGAGAGGTAGTAGAGGTCTTAGAAGATAATGATAAACTCCGCGCTAAAATGCAGCTAGAAAAACTGAGCCAAAAACAGTTTTTTAATATTAAAACTTCACAAACAGACCTCAACGCCTCACTTATCTTACCTCAAAATTACGATCCAAGTAAAAAATATCCTGTTTTCGTGCATGTATACGGAGGCCCTGGGCACAATGAGGTGCTAGATTCTTGGGATGGCAATGACTACTTTTTCCATAATCTCCTTGCACAAGACGGTTACATGGTGTTGAGTATTGACCCGCGTGGCACTCAATTTCGTGGCGAAGCTTTTAAAAAATCAACTTATCTCCAACTTGGAAAACTTGAAATTCAAGATATCCTTGAAGCGACTCGGGTTTTTGCCGAGCGTCCAGATGTTGATAAAGCCAGGTTGGGTATTATGGGCTGGAGTTATGGTGGTTTTATGTCCTCATTAGCCATGACCAAGGGTGAAGGATTATTTAAAATGGGTATTGCAGTGGCGCCTGTTACCAACTGGCGCTATTACGACAATATCTACACAGAAAGGTTTATGCAAACACCTGCTGAAAATCCTAAAGGATATGACGATAATTCACCAATTAACTTTGTACAAGGACTACAAGGTAAATTCTTTTTAATTCATGGTGCCGCTGACGATAATGTTCATTACCAAAACTCCATGGAGATGATCAGTGCTTTGGTCAAGGCCAATAAGCAATTCGATTTATTTATCTATCCAAATAAAAATCATGGCATTTATGGGGGAAATACCCGTAATCACCTTTTCAACATGATTCATAATTACATTCTAGAAGAACTTTAAACTTTATGTTATATAAATTGTTTTAAATTTAGATGCATAACATTTAGTCATTCTTTTGTAATTTAGACACACATTTATCAAACGACATATTTCAATCACATGAGTGAAACAGCTAGAATCGAACTCGACGGTAAAATATACGAACTTCCCGTTGTAGTCGGAACTGAAAATGAAAAAGCAATAGACATCTCCAAATTGCGCGATCTTACCGGTTATGTTACCTTGGACACCGGCTATAAAAACACAGGTGCCACAAAAAGTGCCATTACGTTTCTAGATGGAGAAGAGGGTATCTTACACTACAGAGGTTATTCAATAGAGCAGCTAGCTGAAAAGGCAACATTTCTTGAGGTTGCTTATTTACTCATCTACGGTAACCTGCCAAATAAGTCTGAGCTAGATGCATTTCAGATGAGTATCAGTAAGCATACCTTAGTTCATGAAGACATGAAGCAATTCTTTGAGGCTTATCCGTCGAAAGCTCATCCGATGGGCGTACTTTCATCTATGGTTGCTTCATTGGCTACCTTTTATCCAGAATCTCTGGATCCCAACCGAAGTGCTGAGGCCAAGGACCTTACTATTCACCGCTTACTTGCCAAATTACCTACGCTTGCTGCCTGGTCATACAAAAACATGATTCGTCATCCTTTTATGTATCCTCGCAACGAAAACGATTACTGCAAGAATTTCTTGTACATGATGTTCTCAATGCCGACAGAAGATTTTCACATTGATCCGGTGGTTGTAGATGCACTCAATAAATTACTGATTTTACATGCGGACCATGAACAAAATTGTTCTACTTCAACGGTAAGAATAGTAGGTTCGTCACAAGCCAATTTATATTCTTCGGTATCGGCTGGCATATCTGCCCTTTGGGGTCCGTTGCATGGGGGTGCAAACCAAGAAGTTATTGAAATGTTAGAACGTATCCATGCCGATGGTGGAAACGTAGACAAATGGGTAGCTAAAGCCAAAGACAAAGAAGATCCTTTCAGGTTGATGGGTTTTGGTCACCGTGTTTATAAAAACTTTGATCCTCGTGCTAAAATAATCAAGAAAGCTTGTGATGATGTCTTAGAAAAACTTGGTGTCAACGATCCTTTGCTTGATATTGCTAAGAAATTAGAACAAGTGGCTCTTGAAGACGAATACTTCAAAGCACGTAATTTATATCCTAACGTAGACTTTTATTCAGGAATTATCTATAAAGCACTAGGTATCCCAACAGAAATGTTTACAGTCATGTTTGCCATTGGTCGTTTACCTGGTTGGATAGCACAATGGAAAGAAATGACAGAAAATAAAGAACCTATTGGTCGCCCAAGACAGATTTATACCGGAGCTGTGAACCGCCAATATGTTGCTATCGATCAACGATAAACCCTTCAACAAAAAGTTATAATCAGTGAAAAGGCGCTCAATGGAGCGCCTTTTTTCCTTCAAATAGTTCGTATTTCCTGTATTCACAGTCAAGGTCGCCATTGAATACTTGTCGTTTGAGCGAAGCCTTGAGTCCGATAGCATTGAAACCTTCTTCGCTACTGCTAATGATACAAGCAGTGCTTGGAGCCATTTTATGTTTAAGCCACGAACCAATTTGACCGTAAAGTTCTTCTACATCGGCTGATAGTCTGTGGTCATAGGGTGGATTTGTGATGATGAAAACCGGAGGTTCCACCTTGAGTTGGTCAAAAGAAGTCGAAGAAATGTTTACAAATCGACCAAATGAAAAATTTCGTAGGTTTCGCCTGGCTTTAAGCACCATTTCGTCGGAGATGTCGCCACCTAAAATTTGGCAAGGTAATTGCCTTACTACTCTTGGGGCATTTTCAAAAAGAGATTCCCAGCTAGATGCATCGTAATTTTTTAGATTTTTAAAAGCATAGTGCTGTCTTTCGATATTACTTGGAATGCCAGACGCCAAAAGTGCCGCTTCAATGAGTAGTGTCCCTGAACCGCAAAACGGATCTATCAGGGTTTGTTTTTTATCCCAACCAGACATCCTAATTAAACAGGCAGCAACGACTTCATTGAGTGGAGCGGGGCCAACAGCGCTACGGTATCCTCTTTGAAATAATGGCAAACCGCTTGTGTTCACAGAAATAGTAACTTCCTTTTCTTTTATATACAAATCGAACAGCACATTTGGTTTTTTCACGTCTATGTTTGGTCTGTCATTGAAATGTTTGTTAAATGTATCAACGATGGCATCTTTGACCAGTAAATAAGGGTAGTGCGTATTTTTGAAAATATGAGAATAAACTGCTCCTTTGACTGCAAATGTTTTGTTCACATCAAAAATTTCATGCCACTTTATTCTAAGTGCACGTTTGTACAGGTCTTCTTCGGATTGAATGAAAAAATGATCTATTTCTACCAATACTGCAATCGCACACCTACTGTAAAGATTAAGTTTATAAACATCTTGCCAAGTTCCATTGATTTGAACAGCACGATTTAAAAGTTTGACATCTGCATAGCCGAGTTCGTTTAATTCTTCTGCCAATATGGTTTCAAAGCCAAAAAAACATTTTAAAGTGATTTGTAATAAGGGGCTTTTTGATGAGGTTTCGGGATGCATTCGATAGGGATTCGTTAACTTTGTACAAAAGAACAAATTTGTCAAAGACCAATTACCTTTTATGCTTTCTTTTTTTAACATTTCAATGCTTTGGGCAAGAGCGTCAACGTATTGGGGTAGTTCTGAGTGGAGGAGGTGCTTCTGGTGTGGCACATGTTGGAGTGCTCAAGGCGCTTGAAGAAAACAAAATCCCGATTGATTACATTGTTGGCACTTCTGCTGGTGCATTGGTTGGGTCGATGTACGCTTGTGGTTATTCACCTGCTGAAATTGAAGCCTATGTGCTTTCTGATGCTTTTCAATTAATGGTAAAAGGCCAAAGAAATGAACAACACAATTTCTTTTTTTATCAAGATGCAGACAATGCCTCGATGTTCGATTTCAGTATTGCGCAAGACAGTGTTTTGCAAAAATCATTACCTCTTGCCTTGATAGACCCCTCTTATTTTGATTTCGAAATGCTTAAAATTTTTGGCCGAACAGGTGCGAGCTGCCAAGAAGATTTTAACCAATTATTTGTGCCCTTTCGCTGCGTAGCCTCGGCAGTTGAAACAAAGGAAAGTGTAACTTTTGCATCTGGAAAATTGAACTTAGCCGTGCGTGCATCTATGACTTTTCCACTTTATCTAAATCCGGTTCGCATTAACGGCGTGCTGTATTTTGACGGCGGGCTCTACAATAATTTCCCCATTGACGTACTCTACGAGTCTTTTGCTCCAGATTTTATAATTGGCAGTAATGTTTCTAAAAATTTACCGCCCGTTTCAGAACATGATTTTTTTGGCTTGTTAGCAAGCATGATGACCACACCAACCAACTATGCTACACCGTGTAAGGAAGGTATTATCATTGAGCCGGACCGAACCATTGGCACCTTTGAATTTGAAGATGTACAAATAGCCATTGAAGGTGGCTACCAAGCTACACTACTTTTGTTGGATTCAATCAAAAAGCAAATTTCTGTGCGGGCAGATACCACAGAATTAGCAAATAGGCGCGCTGCCTTTCGCAGTAAGCTCATCCCTTTAACGATATCTGAGGTGAAAAGTAGCACCATTAGAAAACAAGATTTGCCTTTTTTGCGCAATGCCATTTTACCGAGGCACTCAAAGACGATGTTAGATAGTCTTCAATTTGAGGATCGATTTTTTAAATCCACCGCGGCTCCTTATTACGGCGCACTGACGCAGAGTTTTGAGAAAAACAATGCCAATCAGCTAACTTATCAATTAAAGGTAGATAAAGCCAATGCCTTTAAGGTTGATTTTGGTGGCTTTATTTCTTCGCGAGCTGTCAATAATGGCTTTCTGAGTTTGGCTTATCGCAGGGTAGGTTACATCGGGCAAAAAATAGAGGCTTCTTCTTATTTTGGAAAGTTTTATGGTGCGGGTAAAATCAATTATGAATTGGTATCGCCCGGTAGAATTCCTTTGTCATTTAGCGCATATTTGGTTTTAAATCGCTGGGATTATTTCAAAAGTTTTGCAAGTTTCTATGAAGATGTCAAGCCTTCTTTTTTGATTCAAGAAGAAAGATACTTGGGTCTTCAATTAAAGTGCCCAACAGGGCCAAATAGCCTATTGGCCTTAAACACCAGGGTTTTTTGGCTCGATGATTTTTATTACCAAACCGCCTCATTTACAAATAAAGATACTGCCGATTATACTGCATTTCACGGAGAGAGTGCAAGACTTTCATTTACTAGAAATACACTCAATCGCAAACAATTCGCGAGTTCTGGGTCGCTAATAGAAGTCAAAATGAGCTTTGTCCGAGGGAATGAAACTACCCTACCTGGGTCTACTTCAATTTCTAAAGATTCAGTCCGAAATAAACATCAATGGCTCAGTATTCAGCTCGAGTTTTTAAGTTTTCCTTTTCAAAAAAAGCAACTCGTCAAATGGGGCATTCATTTTAAGTCAGTGCTCAACAGTCAATCGCTATTTGCAAACTACACGGCAAGCATGCTTGCTTTGCCAGGCTTAAACGTGATGCCAGATTTAAATACCTATTTTATTGCCGCCTACCGCTCAACCCAATATGTTTGTTTAGGATCGCAACTTATTTTCAATCCAATTAAAAATATTGATTTTAGATTAGATACTTATTCGTTTTTACCTATCATTCAATTGGTTCAGGATCCGGATGGTGGATTTAGTTATGCCAGACCACTCTATGGCCGTACCTTACTTGCTGCTGGGCATGTAATTTACCATACTCCAGTTGGGCCGATAAGAGCCAGTGTTAATTATTTACCGAAATACGAACAACCCTTCCAATTCCAACTCGGTTTTGGATACATTTTATTTAACGAAAGAGCAATCCGCTAACTTATGAACAATCAATTTCATCTCAACGGAATTCAACAAATGGGTATTGGTGTACCTAATGTTCAAGAAATATGGTCTTGGTACCGAAAAGCATTTGGATTAGATGTCCGAATTTTTGAAGAGGCTGCACCAGCCCCACTCATGACGCGCTACACCGGTGGTGTTGTGCACAACCGCACGGCAACCTTGGCACTGAATATGGCAGGTGGCGGCGGATTTGAAATTTGGCAGTTTACATCGAGACCGACCCAAAAGGCTAGTTTTGATATTCAATTAGGAGATTTAGGTGTGTATATCTGCAAAATAAAATCTGAAGATCCGCGACATACTCAACAACATCTAAAAGCAATGGGAGCCAATGTTAGTGAGGCGCACCAAGACCCAGCAGGCCGTTGGACCTGCTATGTTGAGGATCCCAATGGCAATTATTTTCAGATTGTGGAGGGTAGATCATGGTTTGCCAAGTCTAAACATCCATCTAAATGTGGTGGGGTGGCTGGTGCCTTCATCGGTGTTTCAAACATGGAAAAGAGTCTTAGTTTTTATAGAGATCTTCTGGGTTATGAAAATCAAGTTTATGATGTGCAACAGGTTTTTGAAGACTTTAAAAGCATGCCTAGAGGAGCGCAAGCATTTCGTCGTGTTTTACTCTCTCATTCAAAAGTAAGAGAGGGGTATTTTGCACAATTGCTTGGCATTACAGAAATTGAATTGCTTGAACTTGCTACGCCAAATGTAGCACGGCCAATTTTTGAAAATAGATTTTGGGGAGATTGGGGCTTCATTCATCTCTGTTTTGATGTACAAGGGATGGATTCGCTTAAGCAGCGTTGTGAAGAGTTTCAAGCACCT
>JAURGK010000024.1 GCA_030833845.1 Crocinitomicaceae bacterium
ACCCGGGCGTTGGCGCAAAGCTTCCCAGCGGTAATCTTCTTCCCCAGCCCAAAATTTAAGGGTATAGGCTCCTCGACGTGCAAAATTAAAAGTAAGCCTTGCACCCCAAAGGGTAACAAGCGCTGCCATGAGCAGCATGCGGTGAGAAATTTCTGGAGCCAACAAAGTCATGTGCCACACATAATAAATTGGAACAATACTCCAAAGTTTGTCTACTTGTGAATTATTTCGAGAAAGTTCGCCCACGATAAAGCAATAGGCAATGACGATTCCAACGGGCCAGGCCATCTGACTCAGGATATCGTATTGCATATCAGTAGGTGTGTATCCAAAGTTCAAGCAAATAAGAGGTGCAACGACCACGGTAAAAATCAGAAGTAAAATAGTAAGAAGCATATAGTTGTTTTCAAGTAATTTGCAATAATAGGTTTAGTTCGGGTTTGAAATTAAGAAAAAACTCTTAAGAACAATGACCAAGTATCAATTGTTTGAAAAAACCAATGGTACACAATGATCAACATATTGAAATCGTTCATCAAGATGGTTTAGTACACTACTATCCAAATTTCATGGATGAAAGCGAAGCAAAATCTTTATTTGATCAAATTCAAAATTGGTCGTTTTGGAGGCAGCATCAAATTATCATGTTTGGAAAAAAAATAAATGTCCCTAGGCTTGAGGCCTACTTCGCTCTTGATGGAGTTTCATATGGTTATAGTGGGCAGGCCTTGGAAGTTCAAGAATTTCCACCTTTTCTACTCGAGTTACTACAAAGGGTAAGTACCTATACACAAAGCCCTTACAACGCAGTTTTGGTTAATTTTTACCGTGACCAGCTAGATTCTAATGGTTGGCACGCAGACAATGAAAAATCCTTAGGAAAGAATCCAAGCATTGCCTCCTTGAGCTTAGGTGCAGCAAGGCCCTTCGAACTCAAACATATGGCTTCGGGAGATAAAATTAAAATCACGCTAGAAAATGGTAGTCTTTTGCACATGCACGGCGCACTGCAGCATCATTACAAACACCAATTACCCAAGTTGCGTCATCAAATTGATGCGCGCATCAATTTGACTTTTCGTTGGGTTCATCCGCTTTAAAATCGATACCTTTGAGTTAATGAATTCTCAGCAATACATGCAACGCTGCCTAGATCTTGCCTCCCTTGGGCAAAGTGAGGTTGCACCAAACCCTATGGTAGGGTGTGTAATTGTTAAAAATGACACCATCATTGGCGAAGGCTACCACGCTTTATTTGGCGGGCCGCATGCCGAGGTCGTAGCCATACAATCCGTCAAAGATCAAAATGAGTTGATCGGAGCTACCGTTTATGTAAGTCTCGAACCCTGTGCTCATTTTGGAAAAACTCCACCGTGTAGCAATTTATTGATTGATAAAAAAGTATCTAAAGTTGTGGTGGCTTGTCTAGATCCAAATCCAAAAGTAGCAGGCAAGGGTATAGAACGATTGAAAAAAGCGGGAATTGCTGTAGAAATTGGATTATTGGAGAACGAGGCACAACAGCTCAACAAACGTTTTTTTTGTTACCATCAAAAACAACGGCCCTATGTCATTTTAAAGTGGGCACAAACCAAAGACGGTTTTTTGGATCGCTTGCGTACCAAAGACCAAAAAGGCATTCATTGGATAAGCTCTGAAGAATCCAAAGCGCTTGTGCACCATTGGCGCAGCCAAGAAATGAGTATCTTAGTTGGAAAGCATACGGCAATCAATGACAATCCTTCTTTGACGGTTCGTGATGTCAGTGGTAAAAACCCAATTCGAATACTTATTGACAGCCAACTTCAGGTTCAAAACGACATCAGTTTGTTTTCTAAAGACGCCCCTACCCTCATTTTTAATCGATTGAAAAACGATAAAAATGATAGTGTCGAATGGATAAAAATAGCAGAAACCAATACCAAAAACATTCTAGAAGAACTACACAAACGAGGCATCCATTCGGTGATGGTTGAAGGTGGAAGCAGGACACTCCAATATTTTATTGTAGACAATGTTTGGGATGAAGCCTATGTTTTGGTAGGTGATGTAACTTTTAAGGAAGGTGTGAAGGCCCCAGTTCTGAATAGAATTCCAGACAAATCACATCCTTTTGGCTCCGATCAAATCTATTACTTTAAACGACGAATGTGAAAAAGCTGATCCTTTTTTTTATTTTGACTTTGATTCAACATTGTGCTTTTGGACAAAGTTACCAATTAGCTGTACTCAAGTATAATGGAGGCGGCGATTACTATGCCAATCCGACTGCACTTCCAAATTTGATTAAGTTCTGTAATAGTGAACTAGGAATGCATATTGCCAAAGAAGTACCCTATGTGGCTGTTGGTAGTCCTGATCTTTTCGACTACCCATTTATTCACATGACAGGGCATGGCAATGTGGTTTTTTCAAAAGCAGAATTACTCAATTTACGCACTTATTTGTTGGCTGGAGGGTTCTTACATATTGACGACAACTATGGCATGGATGGCTTTGTTCGGGCCGAATTAAAAAAAGTATTTCCAGAAGCTACCCTCACAGAGCTCCCGTCAACACATCCCATATTTAATCAAAGATTTCACTTTCCAAATGGTTTGCCAAAAATTCACGAGCACGATGCCAAACCACCACAAGCCTTCGGAATTGTGATCGAAGGCAGGCTTGTCTGTTTGTACACCTACCAAACCGATTTATCTGATGGCTGGGAAGACCCCCAAGTACATAACGACCCGCCCGAAAAAAGAAGACAAGCACTTCAAATGGGTTCAAATATCATCCAATATGTTTTCTCTAATTAAACAAGCTTCACTACTACTTTTGATGATGCAAGGTAGCTTTTTGATGGGGCAAATTGACCCTTTCATAGGTATCATTGATGCGGATTCTTGCGATTTTAGTTCAAGTTGTAGCTACCTTACGCTCAGTAACAACGATCTTTGGCAAAAAGGCATAGCAACAAAAAACACCCTACAAAGTAATGAGATAGTGCTCATCACAGATACATTGGTACCCTATCCGAGCAATTCCTCCAATGCTTTTGAAATTCATTGGCCCGTATATACTCACTCTTTTTTTAATTTCATTTTATCCTTTGAGCACAGCATGCATACGCCTGCCTATGAAGATGGAGGTAAGATTGAAATCTCATATGATTATGGGCAAAATTGGTTGTCCATAGAAGATGATTACAATTCAAATATTGCCGTTCATAAAGAAAACTTCTATGGGCCATTCGACACCTTATTTGATGGAAGCCAAGGCTTTTCAGGTGAATTCAACAACCGACATTCGGCCATTCAATGGGTTTGGATTTTACCTTTAAAGGATATGCCAACCGACACGATGTATTACAGATTTCACTTTGTCAGCGATAGCAACAATCAAAATATGGATGGTTGGATGATTCATCAATTGAAATTTTCTTATGCTGAAATCGATGGCGGCATCAATGAAGAAATTCAGCAAATGAATCTATTTCATGTACAAACACAGTCTGCAGAAAACCACCTTGAAATTGAAACAGACATTCAAGAATTCACCCTATTTCTCTACAACCACTTGGGGCAATGTTTAGCCACCACAACAAATGAAAAATCCCTGAATGTATCAGGGATTCCTCAAGGTATTTATTGGATTAAGTTCCGGACCGGTTCGGGACTAGAACAAACATCTAAAGTATTGCTAAATTAATGCTCGTGACCATCATGGTCTCCATGGGGATGATCATGAGCGGCAGCGCCCACACTGAGTAGTTCTATTTCAAAAACCAAATCTGAGTATGGTGGAATTGCACCTGGTCTGCCTTGTGGCCCATAAGCATTGTAGTAAGGAATGATCAATAATATCTTCCCTCCTTCTTTAATGTAGGTAATGCCCTCCTCGAATCCTGGGATCATGCGTTGCACTTTGTATTCAAATTCGAGTGGCATATTGCGGTCTTTGGAAGAATCGAACTTTTTACCTCCCCTGCGCAAAGTACCAGTATAGTGCAAGCTCACTTTCTTTCCTTCTTCAACTTGGGCCCCTGTACCTTCATTTAAAATGACGTATAACAATCCTGTTGGGCTCTGAATTGCATTGGGATAAAGTAATTTCACCTCCTCTAGCATCAAAGCTTTGTATTCTTCTTGAGATAGCCCTGCAATTCGGGCAATTTGGGCCTGGTCAGCAGCTTCTTTGTTTTTAAGTGACTGATATACTTGATCAAAAGCAATTTGCGCATTCCATTTTTTTGCTTCTGCGCCTAGGCGAATAATTTCTACTTTTTGCATTTCATCATTTTGGGCAATGGCATTTACAACCTCTTGACCCAACACTACATGACCAAAAACTGTATGCTTGCCGTCTAACCAGGGTGTCTCTTTGTGCGTTATGAAAAATTGAGACCCGTTTGTATTTGGTCCTGAATTGGCCATTGATAAAATACCTGGACCTGTGTGTTTTAAAGTTGGGTCAATTTCATCATAGAATTTGTAGCCAGGATCTCCAGAGCCATTTCCCAAAGGATCACCTCCTTGAATCATAAAATCTGCAATCACTCTATGGAATTTCAAACCGTCGTAGAATGGCTTGTCAACAACCACATTATCAACTTTGAAATTTCCTTCAATTAGACCAACAAAATTTCCAACGGTCATAGGAACTTTTTGGTATTCGAGTTGACAAATAATCACGCCTTTGGAAGTGGTAAATTTGGCAAACAATCCATTGCCCAGCGACGATGCATTTTGTGCAAAGCTTGAAGTTAAAACGAGTGTTAAAAAGGCAGTAATAATAGAATTTTTCATAGTTTATTTTTCAATATCAAGTAGTTCAACTTCGAAGATTAATACAGAATATGGCAAGATGAGCTCGGTTGGCGATGCAGGTCCATAGGCCAATTGCTGCGGAATATAAAAACGATATTTTGAGCCTATACTCATCAGTTGCACCCCTTCAGTCCAGCCTGGAATTACCATATTTAAAGGAAAAGAGATAGGTTCGTTGCGCTCAACAGAACTATCAAATACTTGGCCATCAATGTTGGTTCCGGTGTAATGCACCCTAACGGTTGAACTTTCTTTTGGCTTATCTCCTCGACCTTTTTTAAGCACTTCATATTGCAATCCACTAGCCGTAACTTGTATTTCTTTTCTCTTGGCATTTTCAATTAAAAAGGCTTCCCCTTTTTCTCTATTGACTCTACCGGCTTCATCTTGAATTGCCATCAGCTCTTCATTCATTGCTTGCTCGGCTTGTTGAGTGGCTTGCATTTTTTCTTGAAAATATGACATCACACACTGATTGGCAGAATCAGTCAACTGACTTTGGCGTTGTTGCATGGCATCTGCCAAGCCGGCTAGAAGTAATTCTACATTGGCTTCCGGGAAATCTTTTAATATACTCTGTGCAATATTCTGACCAGCAAGGTAGCTCACTGAATCTATACGCGTATTGAATTGTAGGTTTTGTGCTTGCCCTTCAATTGCAAAGCCCAAGAGGAGTGTGATAAATATTTTTTTCATGTTTAAATTTCGTTGCGGGTATCCGAACCCCACAACATTTTGTTTCGGATGGTATCTAAAAAGTTATTGTCTTCAAATTTAACAACATTGATCATAAATTCGGCCTTTGTAATAGTTACTTTTTCTCCTTGCTTGATTTGTCTGGAATGGCCATCCAAGGTAAGTAAATAAGAGCGGTCACGGCCCTCTACTTCTAAGGTAATTGGTAGGTGATCTGGAACAACAACAGGACGTACATTGAGATTGTGTGGTGCAATAGGTGTAAGTATATGTACTTGGCAACCAGGTGTAATAATTGGGCCTCCACAACTTAAACTATAAGCAGTTGAGCCCGTAGGAGTGCCAACAATAAGGCCATCGGCCCAATAAGTGTTGAGAAATTTATCGTCTAAGAATGTGTGCACCTTAATCATAGTGGAGGTGTCTTTTTTTTGGAGCGTTAATTCATTCAGAGCAAAATTTTGATCTCCAAAAATGCCATTTTCGGTATGAACCCTTAGCAATGATCTTTTTTGAAATTCATAGGCACCGCTCGCAAAGCGTTCCAATGTTTGATCAATTTGATTCTTCGATAAATTCGACAGAAAGCCTAAGCGACCAATGTTGATTCCCAAGATAGGAACCTTGGAGTCTCGAATGAAGGATACTGCTTTTAAAAAGGTACCATCCCCTCCTACACTGATCAAAAGATCAAAACCCTCCTGAAGGTCCAAATAACTTTCGAAGGTGGGTGATGTCAATGGCCATTGGAACTTATTGTGCAATTGCAAAGCGAGTTCTTTTTCTAAAATCGCTTTGTATCCGTATTGTTCGACGCGCTGCAACAGCTCTTGCAGCACTAGGAAGTCTGATTTGACAATTTTTTTAGCAAAGATGGCAATTTGTTTCATTACATGCTCAAATAATGCATGAGCTCATTGTAGCGCTCCTGCAGTTCATTGGGCTCTTGGGCCGTATTGAAACTTGCGCGTACTTGATAATCATAGCGTTCAAAGGTACGGATAATTGCATTTAGGTTTTGCTGATTGATACGCAAATTCACTTGAATTTTGTTGCTGTCCGGTATTTCCAAAATAAATACATTGAGGATTTTAGCTTGGTTACTTTCTACAATTTGAGCAATTTGGGCCAAGGTATAGTCATTGGTATTCATTTCAAGAACCAAAATAGCACCAGTCGCTTCATGACCCACATTTTGGGCCAATAATTGTATCAATTCTTGGGAGCTGATGACGCCTAAAAACTGTTCTTGCCGATTTAAAACAGGCAGCACCGTTAAATTAAATCGTGCAAAGTGCCTCAAGACATCAAAAAGATGAGCATCGTTGAATGCAAAAGGTCTTGGCAAGTGTTGAAAAAGGGTATCGAGGCTTGGCTCAAGGCTAGACTGATCGAGTAATTCAGATTCTGATACAAGCCCCACAAAGTTGCCATGTTTGAGAACAGGTAAATGGTTCACTTGGAATTCATCCATCCAGTAAAGAGCTTTCTCGCCGGTATCTGAATGCAAGAGCGGCGGGATGTGTTCGGAGAGTATGGAGTCTGCGCGCATAGTGGATGCAAAATACTAATTTCCTTGAATGTTTTGTACTTTTGTCAATCAATTATTGTGCCATGACCAGACTAAGCGTTAATATCAATAAAATTGCAACCCTACGCAATGCTCGTGGTGGCCAAACACCTGATGTGGTAAAATTTGCTATTGATGCCGAACGGTATGGTGCGCAAGGCATCACAGTTCATCCCCGCCCAGACCAACGCCATATTACCACTCAAGATTGTTATGATTTGTCAAAAGTTGTAACCACTGAATTCAATATCGAAGGCTACCCAGACGAACGATACCTTCAACTCATTGAGGCGCTCAAACCCGCCCAAGCTACACTTGTACCAGACCCTCCGGGAGTATTGACCTCAAATGCAGGATGGGACCTTTATAAACAAGCGCAATTTCTTGAGCCAATTATTGAAAGAATTAAAAAAATCGGCGTCCGGGTTTCGCTATTTATGGAAACAGACCTGTCGGGATTGGATAGCGCCAAACAAATCGGTGCAGACCGCATCGAACTTTATACCGGACCTTATGCTGCGCATTATGCCGAGAATGCCCAAATGGCCATCGCACCTTACATCAAAGCTGCAAGTCACGCACAAAAACTGGGCCTTGGGATCAACGCTGGGCATGATCTTAACCTACACAATTTGGCTTTTTTAAAGAAAGAACTTGTACAGCTTGATGAAGTATCTATTGGGCATGCATTGGTCGCTGATGCCCTTTATTTGGGTATTGAAAACAGTATTGGGCGCTATCTTTACGAGTTGCGCGAAGGAGCTTGATGCAGCACCCTCTGTGGGAATGGAATTTCCACATTGTATGTCCTGAACAGGCGATCTATTTCAAGTCGAATTTCAGACTTGTAATTATTGATATCCCAGCTCTGATCTGCCCAAAAAATAAGTTCCAATAAAAGTCCAGAATCACCAAAATCAGACAAGCGCATCACTACTGGTTCGCTCTTCTTCACCTTTGGGTGTGCCAAGGCCGCTTGTTTGAGCAATCGCTCTATGAGTATTAAGTCAGAACCATAGGCCACCGTAAGCACAATGGAAAAGCGCGTTAGCTCAGAACCATGACTCCAATTCTCAATAAGTTGTTGGGTAAGATGGGTATTAGGAATGATCAATACATTGCCTTCTCGGGTTTGAATTTGCGTTGTCCTGACATTGATTTTTACAATCTTGGCAACCATTACGCCAGTTCCCTTGTTATTTGATTTATCGGCAAGTTCCACAATATCGCCAACACGCAAGTTGCCTTCGAAGAGCAATACAATTCCGGCTATCATGTCCTTGAATACATCTTGCAATCCTAGGCCCAATCCAACTAAAAGTCCGACAGAACTTGTAAGCAAAATCATTAAATCAATGCCCAATAACCTAAAGCACAATAATACAGAAGTGACGTAAATGACGTATTTTGCCAGCTGGTTATATACGAATTCCGTACCGGCATCAAAATCGGATTTTCCTTTAAATCTTCTTGCAAAATAAAGCCGCGTAAGATTCGTCGCAATTTTAGCTCCAAAAAACACTGAGATGACAATGAGAATATCGGCAAAGTCAATCTGAAGCGAGTCGAGTTCTAGTAATTTAAATTGTAAAAAATCTTTAAAAGTAACAAGGCCATTGTTATATCGCAGGCTCAGAACAGCTACATAAATAGCCAATAAGTAAACGCTTTGACTCACTAGGCGCAATCTTGCGAGTTGTTTTGCCTCTAATTGTAAATTCACACTGCGCACATATACTTTCAATGCTCTATGCACCAAACGTCTTAGAATGACTGCAATTAGAAAAATTAAGATTAGAAATATAAGATTCCAAAAGCAAATTTTGTAGGGACCTATATAAAACAAAGTAGTTGACAGCATATTAACGTATGAGGGTAATGCCGATTTGCTCGGACAACAGCATTTTTACTTTTTCCAAACTAACCAATTCCGAAAGGGCGAGTAAAAGATCTTCTTCACCAAGCTTTTGCTGCTCGATTTCAGTACGAATTTTTGAGATTTGCTCTTCGACAAAGGCCAATTTAAATCTGTATATAATTTGCACAATCGTCTGGTAAAGATCGTCGGCTTCTGATTTAGTTTGAATTTTATATTTGGTAATCCAATTATGACTTAGTTCTTGATCATTAGCCTCGATATCTGCAACGAATGCAACGATTTCTTGGTTGGTATGTCTTAGAAAATAGGTGGCCTCGTATAGCGTGTTTTCTTCTTTAAGACCGTTTGAAAAAATCTGATAAATTTCTCGATAAAGCGGATTGGATAACTCAAGTTGATCTTTATCCAATTCTTCTACGATCAGTTCAATGACACTCAATTCTTGTTGGGACTGACCCGCTTCTTGAAAAATAATATTTCTAGTACCGTATTTGATCAAAACCCTAATGAGTTCCGCTTCATATATTTCTGTTGCATGTTGAGCTGAACTCGCCAGATGGGGTTGAATTCTTTCAACTTTTGGAATATTGATGGGCGCAGCACCCGTCGATGGTAGGGTCTTAGTAAGATTTGATTTGCGCAATTGAATCAATTCAGCCTGCACAATTTGCTGATCAATATCGAATTGTTGCGACAAGAGCTGGATATAAACCGAACGTGTAATTTGATCAGGGATCAAAGAAACGGATTGAACGATATCTTTAATGAGTCCGGCGCGCAAAATTGGATCATTAGCTCCTTCGGCAAGTAAGACTCCCGCTTTGAATGAAATAAAATCCTGTTTGTGTGCGGCAATATAACTGGTTAATTCGGCCAAAGACCGAGATTTTGAGAAAGAATCTGGATCTTCGCCGTCAGGAAACAAAACTACCTTCACATTGAGACCTTCTTCTAAAATGAGATCAATGCCTCGGAAACTCGCTTTGATACCTGCAGCATCACCGTCGTAGAGTATAGTGAGGTTTTTGGTGTAGCGACTTACCAATTTTACCTGTTCCTTGGTGAGTGAGGTGCCCGAGGAGGATACCACATTTTGGATACCCGCCTGATGCATGCTGATCACATCCGTGTAACCTTCACACAACAAACATTCATCATATTTGACGATATCGCCCTTCGCAAAATAAAGCCCATAGAGAATTTCACTTTTGTTGTAAATGATACTCTCTGGAGAATTAAAATACTTAGCAACTTTTTTATCATTGAGTAGTGTACGTCCTCCAAAACCAAGTACCCTTCCCGATACGCTATGAATAGGAAAGATTACACGGCCCTTGAAAAAATCAAAATACCGATCTTCCTTGGTTTTGGTGAGCCCAACGTTCTCTAAATAAGCCTTGTTGTATCCTTTTTCTAAAGCAAGATCTGAAAAAGCAGCGCCAGTATTGAGACAATAACCTAATTGGAATTTTTCTATAGTTGCTTGAGAAAAGCCCCGTTCTTGAAAATAGGACAGGCCAATGGCTTTGCCCTCTGCAGACTCTAGGAGCATTTCTGTAAAAGTGTTTTTTGCAAACTCATTGATGATCAAATAACTCTCTCGCTCATTGAGTTCGGCAAGTTCTTCGGCGGTAGCCTCTCTTTCCTTAGGTACCTCAATATTGTAGCGAGTGGCTAACCACCTGAGCGCCTCTGGGTAAGAAAAATGCTCTTTTTCCATCAGAAAACTCGCCACGTTTCCTCCTTTTCCTGTAGAGAAACACTTGAAAATTTGTTTGGCTGGCGACACCACAAATGAAGGGGTCTTTTCATCGGTAAAAGGGCTAAGGCCTTTGAGATTGGATCCTGCACGTTTGAGCTGCACAAATTCTCCAATTACCTCCTCTATTCGAGCTGTCTGAAGTATTTGATCAACGATATGTGGAGGGATTTTACTCATCTTTTAATCCTTCATCGAATTGCTTTATAGTTTTATGACCTTTTTGATCGTAAGTTACCCATTCGCCTACCATTTGATCATTGCGATATTGACCATAATAATGAATTTTACCATTTGGGTATTTAACCATACAATGGCCATTTTTTTTTCCGTCTGTGTAAAAACTAAAAGACAAAAGATTACCACTTTGACTATAGAAATTCCATTTGCCCTCGCGATTTCCTTTTGAATTCAACTCGCCCTCATACTTGATCTGTTTTTTTTCAGGATACCATTCGGTGTAGTGTCCGTCTTTGATTTCAACTAAATCTTGGCGTGAAATTTCTTTTTTTACTTTTGCTTTGGGCTCAGTGGAGCAAGACGCCCCAATGAGACCAAGAATTAAAATTATTGATACTGCTGTTTTCATCGATTTATTTTTCTCGGTTCATGGTATAGGTAACCAAACCTTTTAACGAATCTTTTGCTTGACAAGCGGGGTATTTTTCCAAAATACCCAGCGCTTCTTCGGCAAGGGCTTCCATGCGCTGCTGTGCATATTGAACCCCTCCTGAAGACCACACTAACTCAATTGCACGTTGAACTTTAGCACTCACATCATATTCATTTTTGATGATGTAGCGCAATTCTTTCTGTATAGTGGGGCTCGCGTTTTGAAGTGCATAAATGAGCGGCAAAGTCAGTTTTTGTTCGCGGATATCAATACCTGTAGGCTTTCCAATATGCGCACCTGTTCCATAGTCAAAAATATCATCTTTGATTTGAAAAGCCAAGCCAATTAGCTCACCAAATTTGCGCATAGTTGGGCACTCATCTAGTGCGCCAACACTCAATGCGCCAGCCTCACAACAGGTGGCAATCAAGGAGGCTGTCTTTTTTCGAATCACTTCATAATATATCTCTTCGGTAATATCGAGATGACGTGCTTTTTCTATCTGAAGTAACTCTCCTTCTGACATTTCTTGTACAGCCCGCGCGACAATTTGAAGCAAATCTAAGTTGCGTTTTTCAATGGAGAGCAGCAAAATGCGAGAAAGCATGTAGTCACCAACCAAAACTGCAATCTTGTTTTTCCAAAGCGCATTGACTGAAAAAAAACCCCGTCGTTCAGCAGCGTCATCTACAACATCGTCATGAACAAGCGTTGCGGTGTGCAGCAATTCAACTAGGGTAGTTGCATCGAAAGTTATGGAATTAATTTGGCCAAGCATTTTAGCTGTCAAGAAGACAAACATGGGCCTCATTTGCTTGCCCTTTCTCTTGACTATGTAACTAGTTACTTTATCGAGTAATGCAACATCGGCATGCATGGCATTTTGAAAATGGATTTCAAAATCAATCAATTCTTGTTGAATTGGAGCGGTAATATCATCTAGACGCTGCATTGAACAAATATACGAAAAGCCAGCACCTAAATTAAGTCAGCAACCTGAATCTTAGCGCGAAAGATGCATATTTCTCTCAGCATAGATTTTTGTAAAAAAAGGATCTTTTAAATCTTTAATGAAACGAATGGCCTCACCAGTTGATTTCATTTCAGGACCCAACTCTTTTTTTACATCTGGGAATTTCTCATAAGAGAAAACTGGAATTTTTATAGCATAACCCTCTTTGCGCGGTTGGAAATTAAAGTCCGTTACTTTATTGTGCCCGAGCATTACCTTGGTGGCATAATTCACATAAGGCTCATCATAAGCCTTGGCAATGAACGGTACAGTTCGAGAGGCACGTGGATTGGCTTCTATGACATATACTTTATCATCTTTGATGGCAAATTGAATGTTGAGTAGTCCAACAGTTCTCAATTCTACGGCAATTTTACGCGTAATGTCTTCGATTTGAGTCATTACAAAATCTCCGAGGTTGTAGGGAGGTAAGACGGCAAAAGAATCGCCCGAATGAATGCCGGCTGGCTCAATGTGTTGCATGATCCCAATGATGTAGACATTTTCACCATCGCAAATGGCGTCTGCTTCAGCTTCAATTGCCCCGCCGAGAAAATGATCAAGCAAAATTTGATTGTTGCCCATCTCATTGAGGATATCGACAACGTGGTGTTCAAGTTCTTCTTTATTGATGACGATTTTCATTTTTTGACCTCCCAACACATATGAAGGGCGCACCAATAGTGGGAAACCAAGTTCTTCGGAGAGCTCAATGGCTTGTTCTGCGCTTTCTACCACCCCATATTTAGGAAATGGTACATTATTTTTCTCTAAAAGTTGAGAAAATCGCCCACGATCTTCCGCCAAATCTAGGGCTTCATAGGAAGTACCAAGAATTGGAATTCCGTAGCGCTGTAATTTTTCTGCCAACTTGAGTGCCGTCTGACCTCCAAGCTGCACAATCACACCCACAGGTTTTTCGTGTTCTATGATATCGTAAATGTGTTCCCAAAAAACTGGTTCAAAGTAAAGCTTGTCGGCAGTATCGAAGTCGGTGGAGACCGTTTCAGGATTGCAATTGATCATGATAGTTTCGTAGCCACATTCCTTTGCAGCCAAGACGCCATGTACACATGAATAATCAAATTCTATACCCTGACCAATTCGATTTGGGCCCGAACCCAATACCACTACTTTTGGACGGTCACTTACAATACTTTCATTTTCGTATTCAAAGGTTGAGTAGTAGTATGGTGTTTGTGCTTCAAATTCAGCAGCACAAGTATCCACTAGTTTGTATACCCGCTTGATACCTAAGTTTTTACGCTTTTGTGAAACTTCAGATTCCATACAGCGCAAAAGATGTGCAATTTGCCTGTCTGCATATCCCTTTTGTTTGGCCTCGAACAATAATTCTTCCGGAAGAGATTCGAGATGGAATTTCTCGATTTTGCGCTCCAATTTGATCAATTCCTCAATTTGTTTGAGGAACCAGATATCGATTTTGGTTTTTTCGACAATCGTTTTGAATGGAATTCCCAATTTGATGGCATCGTAAATGTGGAATAAACGGTTCCAACTCGCAAATTCAAGTGAATGAAGGATTTCGTTTTGGTTGGTGAGTTCTTTTCCATCTGCACCCAAGCCATTTCGATTGATTTCCAATGACTGACAAGCTTTTTGCAGGGCCTCTTGGAAACTTCTTCCTATGCCCATCACCTCGCCCACTGATTTCATTTGTAATCCTAATTGGCGGTTGGTTCCAGGAAATTTATTGAAGTTCCAACGAGGTATCTTGACTATGACATAATCAAGTGTAGGCTCAAATAGTGCTGAAGTAGTTTTGGTGATTTGGTTATCTAACTCGTTGAGATGATAACCAATAGCCAGTTTAGAAGCAATTTTAGCGATCGGATAACCAGTTGCCTTAGAGGCAAGCGCTGAGGATCTCGATACACGTGGATTGATTTCAATGGCGATAATGTCTTCTTTGTCGTCGGGAGAAACTGCAAATTGCACATTACAACCACCTGCAAAATTTCCGATAGAGCGCATCATATTGATCGCCATATCGCGCATTTTTTGAAATGTAGTATCTGAAAGAGTCATTGCGGGGGCCACGGTGATAGAATCTCCAGTATGGATCCCCATCGGGTCAAAGTTCTCTATAGAACAAATGATGACAACATTGTCGTTGGAATCTCTCAAAAGCTCCAATTCGTATTCCTTCCATCCGAGCAAAGCCTTATCAATCATTACTTCGTGAATTGGGGAAAGCTGTAGGCCGCGCTCTAGTAAGTTGTCAAATTCTTTTGGTTCGTGCAAGATACTCGCACCTGAACCGCCGAGGGTATAGGAAGGTCGGATACAAAGCGGAAAACCAAATTCTTGGGCAATTTCCTTGCCCTCTAGGAAGGATTTGGCTGTTTTTTGGGGCGCCATTGGCACTCCTATTTCATTCATTAGGTCTCGAAAGGCCTCGCGATTTTCAGTAATTTCAATGGCATTGATATCCACGCCAATGATGCGCACACCGTGTTGTTCCCAAATGCCCATTTCATCACACTGGATACAAAGATTGAGCGCCGTTTGCCCACCCATGGTTGGCAGCACTGCATCGATTTGATGCGCTTTAAGTATATTCACAATACTCTCTGGTTCTAGCGGCTGCAAATAGACATTGTCAGCAACAACTTTGTCTGTCATGATCGTAGCAGGATTGGAATTGATAAGTGTTACTTCTATTCCTTCCTCTCTGAGTGAACGAGCTGCTTGTGATCCAGAGTAGTCAAATTCACAGGCTTGACCAATAACAATAGGGCCACTACCAATAATTAAAACGGATTTGATCGATTGATCTTTAGGCATAGGTGCTTCAATTTACAAGTTTCTTTGAGCGAAACCTTCGCTGCAAATTGAGTACAAATTTAATTCAAATTTGGCCGATAGCCATAAGTTTTTGGAGATTGTTTATAAACAAAAATCTAGCTATTGTTAATAGCTGCCTATCTGTTTGAATATTTTGAGATAAACTCGAGTGCTACAAAATTAAATGTCTCAGGTTGTTCGTAATTGACCACATGACCACAGGCCGGTACCACGTTGAGCTGTGATGCCTGGTCGTTTTTGATAAGAATGCGTACTGGATTCAAAAACATATGATCTTGCTCACCCATTACATATAATGTCGGGATAGTCTCGGGGAGTGAATTTATATTGGTCAAATAAGCGGTAAGCCGACCTGTTAATTTGAACCAACGTTGAAATTCCTTATCAACCACCTTTTTAGCCTCTTGAATAAATAAATTTCGAGATTCTTTGTGGTTTGCCCTTGGCATCATGATATTAGCCATTAATTTATAGAGGGTCATTTGAGGAAGAATCTTATAAAGCACACGACCCAGTCTTAAAATAAATCGAGAACGAATATTCAACTTAGTCACAGCTCCTGCAAACACCATACTCTTTACCAAATCTGGACGTTTTGCCCGCAGGGATTTAATAACGATTGATCCCAATGATACACCGATAAAATGAGCGTTTTCGATGCCTTTTGATTCAATTAAATCAATGACATCCGAGGCAATCAATTCAAATGAGTATTTTCGATTTTCTCCTAAGAAATTTTGACTTTTGCCATGCCCGCGCAAATCTAAAACCAATACATTGTGCCGCTCACAAAACGATTTGAGTTGCTTGTGCCAAATACTCGAGCTGCCACCGGCACCATGCACAAAAACCACCCATTCGGTGGCCCCACGATTGATAAATGATTTTGAGTAAAGCACGAACAAAAATAAAAAAAACACCCATCAATTGACAGGTGTTTTTTAATAGTTTGAAATGTATTGCTATTATTTCTCTTGGACTTCTTCAAAATCAACGTCCGTAACTTCGTCTTGAGGCGATCCAGCACCCTGTTCTGCTCCTGCCTCTGCTGTTGCATTTGCATCATTCGAAGCATTGTACATATCTTGGGAGGCCGCACTAAAAACTTCGTTGAGTTTGTCCATAGCAGCTTGCAAATTCGCCATGTTTTTGGCTTCAAATTCCTTCTTCAATTCTGCGAGTGCATCTTCAATAGGTTGCTTTTTATCGGCAGGAATTTTATCGCCGTATTCTTTTAACTGACGTTCGGTTTGGAAAATCAATGAATCAGCTTTATTGACCAACTCAGCCTCCTCGCGACGCTTATTGTCCGCATCAGCATTGGCTTCCGCCTCAGCTTTCATGCGCTGAATTTCTTCGTCTGACAAACCGCTGGAAGCCTCAATTTTGATCGATTGTTGCTTGCCAGTTCCTTTGTCTTTGGCTGAGATATTCATAATTCCATTGGCATCGATGTCAAAAGTCACTTCGATTTGTGGGACACCGCGTTGTGCTGGTGGAATGTCTGTCAATTGGAAACGACCTAGGGTTTTGTTGTCATTGGCCATGGATCTTTCACCTTGTAGAACATGGATCTCTACCGAAGGTTGGTTGTCAGCGGCAGTCGAGAAAATTTCCGATTTTTTAGTCGGAATCGTGGTGTTGGCATCAATTAACTTTGTGAATACCCCACCCATGGTTTCAATACCCAATGACAAAGGAATGACATCCAAAAGGAGCACATCCTTGACCTCACCGGTTAGCACCCCTCCTTGGATTGCTGCCCCAACGGCAACAACCTCATCAGGATTGACACCTTTAGAAGGCGCCTTACCAAAGAAACGCTCTACTGCTTCTTGAATCACAGGAATGCGTGTAGATCCACCAACCAAAATCACCTCATCGATATCAGAGGGTTGCAAACCAGCGTTTTGAAGTGCAGATCGGCATGGTGCTATGGTACGTTCTACAATACTTGAAATCAATTGCTCAAATTTTGCACGTTGTAAGGTGCGCACCAAGTGCTTTGGAATGCCGTTTACAGGCATGATATAAGGCAAGTTGATTTCTGTACTGGTCGTTGAAGACAATTCAATTTTTGCTTTCTCTGCCGCTTCTTTCAAACGCTGTAAAGCCATTGGATCCTGGCGAAGATCTAAGCCTTCTTCAGTCTTAAATTCTTCAGCCAACCAAGAAATGATTGCCTCATCCACATCGTCTCCGCCTAAGTGAGTATCACCATCAGTAGAAAGTACTTCAAATACGCCATCTCCAAGTTCGAGAACAGATACATCGTGTGTACCGCCACCAAAGTCAAAAACAACGATTTTTTGATCAACGCCTTTTTTATCTAGGCCATAGGCAAGCGCTGCAGCTGTAGGCTCGTTAATAATACGCTTGATTGTTAAACCTGCGATTTCGCCTGCTTCTTTGGTAGCTTGGCGTTGTGCATCATTAAAATATGCTGGTACGGTAACTACCGCTTCTGTTACTTCCTGACCCAAGTAATCTTCGGCAGTTTTCTTCATTTTTTGAAGAATCATTGCTGAAATTTCTTGAGGAGAGAATAATCTGTCGTCTATTTTGACACGTGGCGTATTGTTATCTCCTTTTACTACTTCATAAGGCATGCGCGAAACTTCTTTTGAAGACTCTTCGTAGCTAGAGCCCATAAATCTTTTGATAGAAGAAATCGTCTTTGTAGGGTTGGTGATGGCCTGACGCTTGGCTGGATCTCCTACTTTGCGCTCACCACCATCTACAAAAGCTACTACTGATGGCGTAGTGCGCTTTCCTTCTGCATTGGCAATCACAACTGGTTCATTGCCTTCCATGACCGAAACACAAGAATTGGTTGTTCCGAGGTCGATTCCGATTATTTTTCCCATTTTAATTTAAATTTTGATACTAGGAATAGTCAATGATTGTGCCACGCCAAAAAAAGTCCACTTTTATGACAATTTGAGTGGATTACGCTGCATTCAAATGTCGTTTTGTCAGTTTTGCTGACAAACGTAACTTTGGTTACGCTTCGTTGGGCTGAACTACCTAACTTTGTTGTATGATAATAGGAAAAGGATCGAAATTATACAGCATTTCAAAAATGAAATGTCCACAATGCCAAGAAGGACAATTTTTAGTATCACATCCCTATGATTTTAAAAATCTTGGCGATGTCAAAGAAGAATGCCCAGTTTGTCATTTGCAATACGAACGTGAGCCAGGATTTTACTACGGAGCCATGTATGTTTCTTATGCCCTTGGGGTAGCTCTTTTTGTAACCATATGGACCTCCTGCAATTTGTGGTTTTCGTGGCTGTCTGCCTGGAGCCAAATAGGATTGGTGGTCTTTTTTACAATCGTACTGTCGCCATATCTATTTGCCCTGTCAAAAATCATTTGGGCGAATTTTTTTATAACTTACGATCCCAATGCTAAAGTTCGAAAATAAATTAGAGATGCTTCGAGAGCAACTGGGGTTTGTCCTGGAGGATGCCCTGCTCGAAGAAATGGCTCAGGTTGCCAAAATCCGTGAGACATCCACCGATGAGGTGGTTGTGAATGTTGGCGATCACCTACAGATGATTCCTATTGTCATTGAAGGCTCAATTAAAATATCTAGAGAGAATAAAGATGGTGATGAATTGCTACTTTATTATATTGAAGGTGGAGATACGTGTGCGATGTCTTTACAATGCTGCACCCGAAAAATAGATTCGCAAATCAAGGCAACTTCCATGGAGCCATCGCTCTTATTGATGTTTCCTACCGAATACATGGAGCGTTGGCTAGATCAATTCAAGACTTGGCGTCAGTTTATTCTGGATAGTTACCATACGCGGATGCTCGAGCTCATGGAATCCATAGATGCCATCGCATTTATGAATCTTGATCAGCGTTTGCTCAAGTACTTATCTGATCAAGCAAAAATTCTTGGCAGCCTGGAAATTCATCTCACTCACCAACAAGTAGCAGATGATTTACATTCGTCACGGGTAGTGATTTCTAGACTGCTCAAACAACTCGAAACAAAGGGCGAAATAAAACTATTGCGCAATAAAATAATACTAAATAGATTTTAATTTTTTTTCTGACAACAATTGTTTATTTTTGATATAATTCACTTATAAACAAGCTATTATGAAAAAAATAAACCTACTCTGTATAGCCGCAATATTTGCATATTGTTGGCAACTGAACGCACAAGGACTGACCTGTGCCACAGCCTTACCGGTAACTCCTGGTACCTTTACGGCAAGTACCCTTGTTGGTACCCCATCACAAACAACGGCTACAGCAGCTGGATGGTATGCTTTCACACCGTCATCTAATGGAATTCTTAATATTAATTCTTGCGGCGGTGGATCAGATACCAGATTATGGATTTGGTCTGGAGCTTGTGGAGCGCTTACACCAGTTGCAAATAATGATGACTTTCCAGGCTGTATATCAACTGGTACTTCAGCGTATGCCTCAAAAATTGAAAATGTTATTTTGATGGCCGGTACTACTTACTACTTTGAATGGGATAATGTCTGGGAAGCCACTGGCTTTACATGGAGTTTTACTTTTACAGCGCTACCAATGAATAACGATGTGGGAATCACAAATGTTACCAATAGAAACACACGGATTTCGATTTCACAAGCTAGTTATGGAATTCCGCTAGGTGCGACTATTAAAAACTTCTCTGGCACGACTATTACCAATGTAGTACTTACCACGGAAATTTATCAGCTACCAAACACTACAACGCCAGTCCAAACTTTTTCAAGTACCCCAATTTCATTAGGAATCGGTGGAGAACAAGTAATCACCTCTGGTACATGGGCACCGACCTTAGCGATATCTACTTCGTACTTGATCAAATACATTAAAACACAAACACAATTAGATGGGGTAACATCTAATGACCAAACAACGCAGAACCTCATCTTAGATTATAATTATACGGCTAGAGACAATAACGTTTATCAAGTAGCTTATAATTGGTCATCAACTCAAGAATATACTCAGGGAGTTGTACATACCGTATATGGGCCGGACAACATGACCGGTGCGGCTTATTATTTGCAGTCAGCTTCGACTACTCAAATATATAATGTGCAAGTTTTTCAAGTAACCAACGGAGTGATAGCCTCGACACCCCTTTACACTTCTGCAAATATCACAGCCAATGGTGCCGGATGGAAATATCACAACTTCCCGACGCCCATTGCCGTAAGCGCGGGTAATTACCTAATTGCCATTAAAAAAACGGGGACAGTCTCATTTCCTGTGGGAGCTGATTTGAATTTATTTACAACCGGGACAAATCTTGTTAGAGCCGGTGCTACAGGTGCTTGGAATCCTGTTGAAGCATATGGAGTAAATCCATGTTTTATGATTCGTCCAAAATTTGGAACGGATCCGTCAAATGAAATTGCTTTTCTAAATAACAAAAATCCAGGAGTCGAAGATACTAAAATACATACGCGTCAGTCTTTAGCAGGAAATGATTTGCAATTTTGGGCACGCGCTGTAAATAATGGAACAGGAACGGTAAATGGCGTAACAATGACTGTTAACGTAACAGACCCATCAAATGTTGTAATTTACACAGCCACAAGTGCTGCACAAGATTTGATTGCCGGGCAAATAGATACTTTTACTGTTGCCAATTACAATGTAACTGCACTAGGTAACTATTCAATTGAATATGTCTTTAATAATATTGGGGATCAAGTACCGCAAAACAACAGCAGAACAACATCATTCTCTCGAACAACGGGTGAAATGTCAAAAACAGTTGGTGTAACAGGTTCACTAGGCGTTAGTTCAACAAGTGCTCCAGGAGCAACAAATATTGAATTTGGCAATAACTACAGCCTAACACAAAATGACTTTTTGGATTCGGTAATGTTTATTTTGAACCCAGGGACGCCGATTGGCTATGTGGCTAGTGTAAATATTTATGGCACTACAGCCAACGGTACAGGTGTGATGGTTCCAAATACAACACCACTTGCGTCAACGATAACTTACACAACCACAGCAGCAGATAACCTGAACGGTGCAGTAATCAAATTACCAATAGCAACTGGAACCCTTAACATGACTCCAGGAACATATTTCTTTGGTGTATATCAAGCAAATGTAACAACAGGGAATATCCGACTTGCAACATCGACTGACTATTTTACTCCCAATACTGTATTTTACAGATGGCAAGGAAGTAATGGTGGAACCTATGCCGCATCGGGCTATTCGTTCGTAATAAACCCAATTTTTAAATCTTGTGTTGCTTACAATGAAATTGTCAGTACAACTGCTGCTTCTTGTGGGGCAAATGATGGTGGTGCAAGTATTGCAACAACAGGAGGAACTGGAACGGTCAACTTTTTATGGCCCAATGGTGCTGCTACAAATACTATTACTGGAGTTGGAGCTGGCCAATACCCATGTGTACTTACCGATATCAATGGCTGTCCGACCACAATTAATGTAATTATTCCAAGCTTATCCAATTTGACCGTATCATCTACATCTCAAAATATAACATGTGGAGGAGAGTCAACAGGTGAAATATCATTGGTTGCAAGTCAGGGAGTTGAACCCTATAGCTATAACTGGTCAAATAATCAAGGTACTAACCCTATTTTAAGTAATGTACCTGCTGGAAATTACGAATGTACCGTTACTGATGCTACAGGCTGTGTGGTTATCATTTCAAATACGCTTACGGAATTGTCCAACCTGCTTGCTGTTAGCAATGGTACTCCTGTACTATGTAACAGTGGTCAAACGGGTAATATAGAAATCAATGCTAGCAACGGTACAGTTCCCTATTCTTATCAATGGACAGGGACTAACAATACAAGTAACTTCGTTACATCGGTAGGCCCAGGTACTTATACCTGTATAGTTACCGACGGACTTGGATGTTCCGATACAGTTGTAACAGTTCTTTCACTGAGTAATTTATCTGCAAGTGCCGAAGCATCCAATCCATTATGTTACGGTACAAATACAGGAAGTATTACCGTTTCAGTGACCGGTGGAGGTACGCCCTATAGCTATGACTGGGCAGGCTCAACATCAAATAACACTGTATTAACTGGATTAGCACAAGGAAACTATTCTGTAATTGTTACAGATGCCTATGGTTGTTCTGTGTCTGCCGCTGCAAATATCAATGAACCGGATGCTTGGTCTGTAAGCGCAGCAGTCACTCCTGCAGTATTTGGTGGTGATGGGGCTATAGATTTAACTGTTAGTGGTGCAACAGGACCATATACCTACAATTGGAGTAACAGTGCTTCTACTCAAGACATTAACAATTTAGATGGTGGAATCTATGAGGTCACAATTTTAGATTCTTTGGGCTGTTCGTATACAACGAGTATAACTGTGGCTTCAATTGTAGGGCTTCAAACCGAAGATTTAAATTCTGCTCAGATTTTCCCAAATCCTACAAATGGAACCTTCTTCATAGCCAGTACAACATTAGATCATGTTTATATGTTCAACCAACTTGGACAAAAAGTGAGCATAGAACTTCTTTCACTTGATGAAGGTAAATATCAAATAGCTACCGATCATTTAGCCAATGGTAGTTATATTTTAGAGCTGCACAGCAACGATCGAATCATTCGTAGAACTATACAATTACTGCACTAAATTATCCAATTATTTTATTCTTCAAGACCCGGCATTGTCGGGTCTTTTTTTTAGCTAATTTCGACCTATGAGAATCTACTTGCTTTTAATTTGTTGTCTGTATTTAAATTTTTCTTTTGGTCAAATATTTATCAACGAAGGCTGTAATAAAAATGGCAACCTCAATTTTGATGAAAACAACGAACCTTCCAATTGGATAGAATTATATAATGGCAACTCGAGTACAATCAATCTTTTAGACTGGAAACTATCTGATCAATTGAACGGCATAAACGCTTGGGTTTTTCCGGAGGTGGAGTTGGGGCCAAATGAGTTTTTAAAAATCAATTGCAGCGGAAAAAACCGCTTTGGGAGCCCCCCATTTATACCCACAAAGTACCAAGTCAATTTTACGCCTGTCGTTGGTTGGAATACCCATACATTTACCCAATCTTTTAATTGGGATGGGCAATCAAATATCATCATCAATGTTTGCGCCTACACAAATACCTACACTGAAAATTCAATCTTTTATCAACAAACCACCTCATTTCAATCAAGTCTGTTTACCTATGAGGATGGTTCTCAGGCAGCATGCAGTAACAACCTCGGGCAAACCAAAAACCAAAGACCAAACCTCAAACTCAATGGCTTAATCATTGGGGCGGGCAATATTTTAAATGGAAATACCACCTATCCTGCACCTTATGGAAATTGGTATTGGGGGGCGAGGCATCAGTTCTTGGTATTGGCCTCCGAACTGCAAGCTGCAGGGCTCAGTGCCGGACCAATTAGTTCATTGGCTTTTGAAGTGGCTAGTACCATCGGTGAGTTTTATGCCTATATCGACATCTCCTTGAACCATACCGATTTAACAGATTTAGCGCCTGAATTTCTTCCTCTAAATGGTCAAGAATTACATACCAATTTTAAATTAAATGCCCAAGGGGAAACAGTTTATCTTTTTGATTCAAATAATCAACTCCACGATCAACTTCAAATCAAGAGCCCAAGAGCCGATATATCTGTAGGAAGATTTCCAAATGGTGCGTCTCTCATTTCTTGGATGTCTCCAACGCTACAAAGTTCGAATAATGTGGCCCAAATTTATAATGATACCCTGCCGCGACCGCAAATTTCTATCAAAAGTACCTTACTCAATGGGCCAATTAATGTTGAAATCACCTCAACTGTTCCGAGTAACGAAGGCAAACTTGTCTTTACGACAAATGGTTATGACCCTACCATCAATTCTATTGTGTACTCGGGACCAATAAATATCACCTACAATCAAGTGCTGCGCGCCAAAGTCTATCCTATCAATTCACCAACAACTCTTCCTAGTGAACAGGCCGTGGCAAGTTATAGTTTCAATGTTTCACATACCACGCCTATATTAATGGTGAATACAGCACCTACTAATTTATACGGCACTACTGGGATTTTTGAAAACTGGTGGACCGATTGGGTCAGGCCAGCTTACGGGATTTTAATTGATACAGGGGCTGCACACAACATTATTCATGAAGGTATGGCAGCAATTCGCATGGATGGAGGTGCGGGCGGTAGTAGGTCTCAACCTCAGCATTCTTTTCGCTTGAGTTGGGCAGATGGCGCCTATGGAGATCAAGCCCTTACGAGTACAATTTTACCCGACAGACCAAATCGACATCTGTACAGTGATTTTTATTTACGCAACGGCTCTAACCAATATTTAAACTTGCCTTACAAAGATGCTTTTCAAGTAAAAATGATGAGTCAAGGTACAGACAATTATTACTCCAGTTACAGACCTGTAAGTGTATATATCAACGGTTGGTACAACGGTTTGTATGAATTACGCGAAAAATTCAATCGAGAATATTTTCAGCAGCACGATGATGCTACAAAAGATTCCATAGAAATCTTGTCTTTGAGTTATTGGTATAATCTTGTACTCAGAGCAGTTGAAGGAGATGTCGATCATTTTTGGAATTCTTATGAGCAATTTCTTACACTGAATCCAAGCTCTCCCTCCTTTTGGCAAGATGCTGATCAATATTTTGATCTCAAGCACTATACTGACTATATTATCGGAGAATCTTGGATTGGCAACGTAGATTGGCCACAAAACAATATCAAGATTTATCGCTCCGATGCAACAGACAAGCGTTGGCGCTTTGCCCTCATTGATTTGGAACTTTCCTTACAGCCCAATGGTTGGTCTCATTGTCAAGAGAATCACATTGCCTACATGAAGAACATCAACTCCATTCCTTATATCATTATCTGGAAAAAAAGCATACTCAACGAAACCTACCGCAATTACTTTATCAATCGTTTTGCCGATCAAATGAACACGAGTTTTAGGCCTGAAAATCTGATCGCCACCGAAATGGAATTTTATAACTCCATGCTTCCCGAAATGCCTCTTGAATTTGCCCGTTGGGGAGACCCAAACAATATTTCAGGTCAGATGGCCGTATTTGAAGCCAAACACCTCGAATTTCAACAAGAGTTATTGTGCAGATCCAACTATGTTTTTAACCACCTTCGGACCGAATTTAACCTAGAGAAAAAAGTAGATGTAACGCTGGCTGTTGAGCCTCAAAACGCCGGTGAAATTCACTTAAATACCATACAACCGAGCACTTATCCATGGACTGGAACCTATTTTGATGGCGTACCGATTACCCTTCAACCCATGGCCAATCCGGGTTTTGAATTTTCACATTGGATACCAAATTCAAATATCATAGATAGCCTCAGCGACAGTCTATTCATCAATGTAACCCAAAATTCACAAACTTTCATTGCTGTTTTCAAGGATGCTCCTCACATTATAGATGGGCCTGAAATTCATTTCAGTGTTCAACCCAATCCAAGTAATGGCTTGTTTAACTTGATGAGCGATAACAAAACTATTGCTGAAAAATGCCGTTACGAAGTAAGTGATATTCAAGGAAAGGTGATTGCCAAAGGGCAAATTTCACCAACAAATCAAACACCCATAGACCTCACAGCGTTTTGCTCAGGACTTTATTGGGTAACTATATACCAGAATTCGGTATACGAGACGAGTTTAAAGATTTTAAAATTCTAAGGATTGTCTTTCATTCGCTCTTGGAGCGCTGCTTGCCCTTCGTAGGCCTTAATTTTGCCCTCAGCAATGGCAACACGAATAGATTTATAGAGTTCGCTATATTCAGCCTTGGCAAAAAATTGCGCCTGCAACATTTCAAAGAGCAATTTATCAAACAATTGTAATTCTTGCATTTGTCGTTTTTCTCCTAGAATACCAACCTGTTGCAATTGGTTGAAATATGATTCAGTGATGTTCCAAATTTCATCTAATCCAGTTCCATTCATACCTGAGGCACAAACCACCCTTGGCTGCCACTGATCCGGACGCTGGGCAAAAACATGTATAGCTGCGGCATATTCACTGCGTGCTGCTTTGGCAGGCGCTGTATTTTCACCATCTGCTTTATTAATGACTATGAGATCGGCAAGCTCCATGATGCCCCGCTTGATGCCTTGTAATTCATCACCAGCACCCGCAAGCATCAAGAGCACAAAGAAATCAACCATGCCATGCACTAAAGTTTCAGATTGACCCACCCCCACCGTTTCTATTAAGATGATGTCAAAACCAGCTGCCTCACAAAGCGCAATGGCTTGCCGCGTATACTGAGCTACCCCGCCAAGTGTGTGCCCAGCAGCAGTTGGTCTGATAAAAGCATTGGGTTGCATAGAGAGCTGCTCCATTCTTGTTTTATCTCCAAGTATGCTGCCACCGGTTCGGGAGGAGGAAGGATCGATGGCCAGTACCGCAACCTTATGCCCAGCCTTGATCAACTGCATGCCAAATTGTTCGATAAAAGTACTTTTTCCTACTCCTGGCACCCCTGTAATACCAATTCTTTTGGCAGTCTGCTTGGGCTCAGGAAGTGAAGAAAGTAACTTCTGAGCTATTTGAATATCTTCTTTCGTGTTGCTTTCAATTAAAGTAATTGCTTGGCTTAATGTACTCACTGAACCTTCTAATAATCCTTTGAGAAGCAACGCATGCGTGCGATTGGAACGTTGTTGTTTTCTTGCAAGCAGCCAGCGGTCGATATGTGATTGGTCGGGCTTCAAAAAAAATGTTGTAGTGCAGCTAAGGCTTTGGCAATATTGGCTTGTAATTGAGGTAAACTTGCTTGGAGCATGTAGCAAGGCGCCGTAATGATTCTATTGGTGTGGTCTATGCAAATCTCGTCTATGGAACATTCCATAGTGCTTACTCCTTTAGCTTGCATTCCTTGCTGAAAATCAGCAATTTGATAAGGAGAAGGGCAAACAGTACTTCCGATCGTGAGTTGAGGAGCCACTTGCATACCTTCAAAAGCCAAGGCGATTAATACCGGGCTTACGCAAAGTGCAACAATTGGCTTACCCACGTTGTACATGTTTACTAGTAGCAATTTTACATCGGGCCTTAAGGTGCCTTTGGGGCCATCAAAAGCCCAAGAAGAGAAATTCTTTGCACTGCCAAAACCACCAGGTATTACAAGGGCATCAAGATCTGCGGGCACCACAGAACCAATTTCAACAATTTGCCCACGTGCTATTCTAGCGGCCTCTTGAAGCATGTTGCGTTTTTGGGCTTGTTCCTTGCCACTGACGTGATCGATGACATGATGTTGTGGTGCGTCAATACCAATACATACCGGCTCAAAACCCAAACGCTCAATTTCGAGAAGCGTCAGTACTGCTTCATGAATTTCCGCGCCATCATAAACGCCTGCACCCGAGAGTAATACACCTATTTTCATGGTTTGTTTGGTACTAATTTACGGTATAATTTTTCGTATTGAGGAAGGATTTTTTCAAGACTGAAATCTGAGGCAATTTGTTGGGCTCCAAGTTTGAATTGAGCATAATTCTCAGGCGCTAAAATTTCGAGTACGAATTGCGCCATTTGGGCCGTTTGGCCCACATCTGCCAAAAATCCAGACCTTCCATGCTTGTTTACCTCCGGTATGCCCCCGGTGTTTGACGATACAACCGGAACGCCAACGGACATAGCTTCTAGCGCTGCAAGTCCAAAACTTTCAGTTTGAGAGGGCAATAGAAATACATCGGCAATTTCCAATACATGGACCGTATCTCTTACCTTGCCTAAAAAAATCACGTCCTGACATAATTTTAATTCTCTACACAAGCGCTCACAGGCATATCGTTCTGGGCCATCACCCACTAAAATCAGTTTGCAATCCTTTTGAGCCCTTACTTCGGCAAAAATTCTAATCACATCTTCGGTGCGTTTGACGGGCCTAAAATTTGAAATATGGCAAAGTATGGCTTGATTTTCAGCGGCATATTTACTGCGAATGTATGCCCTTTGGCCTTCCACGGGCAAGGTGGGTGGCACAAAATTTGGAATGACCTCGATGTGTGAACTCACCTTAAACTGAGCAAGAGTATCTGACCGAAGACTTTCTGAGACTGCAGTAACGGCATCGGAGTGGTTGATACAAAATGTAATCACTGGTTCAAAAGAAGGATCTTTACCCACCAGAGTGATATCAGTACCATGCAAGGTGGTAACAAACGGAATGTGAATCCCTTCCGCTTTTAAAATTTGCTGAGCCATAAAAGCAGCCGAAGCATGTGGTATGGCATAATGAACATGAAGAATATCGAGCTTTTCATATTTGACGACATCCACCATTTTACTTGCCAATTGGGTTTCGTAAGGTTGAAAATCAAAGAGCGGATAATCGGTGATAGAGACCTCGTGATAAAAAATGTTTTCTCGAAACGAGCCCAGTCTGACAGGCTGGGAGTAAGTAATAAAATGCACCTGATGCCCTTTGGAAGCCAAAGCCTTGCCAAGCTCAGTTGCAACAACACCACTGCCCCCAAAGGTGGGATATAAGACAATGCCAATTTTCATTAGTTTTGATCAATTGGGATGAAAAATGTAAGACGATAAATGATTGGTAAGATGCGTACTACCTGACCAAATTCATTCTTTATTTTAAACGTATAGCTACTGCGAAAAGGACTATTATTTGCATTGATGACATCGTAAAATAAAGCTGCATTGAGTCTGACTCTTTCAGTTAGTTTGAGGTAAAAACCACCTCCAACCATCAAATTTGGCGACCACGGCTTGACAGTTTCTAATGGATTGACAAAGCTAAATGGACTCTTGAGGTATTGAAATTCTATGCCCCCAAAGACAAGGTCTTGATAGCGGTAGTGAGCAAAGATGCCGCCTCCCCATGTAGTCATGTTGCTTTGGACGCCTAAATTATTGGACCAATTGCGTTGAAGTCTAAAAGAAGGCCCTACAAGCAACTGCTCTGATAACCTAGCTGCATATTTCAATTCGCCGCCAACAGAACCCCCAAGATTTGAAAAGCCGATATAGGGTTCAATTCCTAATTCTGCCCCTTGGTAATTTAATTGGGCTTGCAAAAGAGTCGTACAAAACAGGCTTAAGGTAAGTAGAATACTTTTCATAAATTCTTGTTTTCACAAAGATACGGCATTTGCAGCCACCGTGCATCTTTGTATCTTTGCAAAAAAAAAGGGATGAAAATACTCGATGGGAAAGCAACGGCAGCCGAAATTCAAGAAGAACTTCGTTTGGCAGTTCAGCAACGCAAAGATGCCGGCAAAAAAATACCACATTTGGCAGCAATATTGGTTGGAAATGATGGTGGTTCAGTATCGTATGTAACTGCTAAGGTAAAAGCCTGTGAAGCCATTGGTTTTGAAAGTACACTTATTCGCTACGACGAGACAGTACCCGAGGACATTCTTTTAGAAAAAGTGGAAAGTTTGAACCAAGACAGAAGTATTGATGGTTTTATTGTACAATTGCCACTACCAAAACATATTGATGAACTAAAAATTACACAAGCCATAGATCCAAGAAAGGACGTTGATGGTTTTCATCCACGCAATATTGGCAATATGATTTTGAATTTGCCCGGATTTTTACCCGCTACCCCCGCTGGAATTCTTGAGCTCATTCGTAGAAATAACATCACTACAGAGGGGAAAAATTGTGTGATCATTGGACGAAGCAACATCGTAGGCACCCCCTTATCTATCATGCTCGGTAGAAATAGCAACCCAGGAAACTGTACGGTGACGCTAGCGCATTCCAAAACTAAAAATCTAAAAACCCTCTGTAAGGAGGCAGACATCATCATTGCTGCCATTGGCAGACCAAATTTTGTAACTGCTGATATGGTTAAAGATGGGGTAGTCATCATTGATGTCGGCACCACCAGAGTTGATGATCCAACACGCGAGCGCGGATGGCGCTTGGTTGGCGATGTTAAATTTGATGAAGTGTCGCCAAAGAGTAGTTATATTTCGCCGGTTCCAGGGGGAGTTGGCCCAATGACCATCGCCTCTTTGATGATGAACACTCTTAAAGCCATGGAGCTTAAAGCCAAATAAATGACGCATAATTTTCAAATCGAAGGCCCCTATATTGAGCTCATTGGCCTGCTCAAGGCCATGGGCATTGCCGAAACTGGCGGTCAAGCCAAGGCCATTGTAGACGAAGGACTTGTGCTGCGTAACGGCCAACAAGAACTGCGCAAAAGAGCCAAATTAGTGCCTGGCGATTTGATTCAAATTGAAGCAATTCAAATAAAACTTCAATAACTATTGAAGTAGGGTTATTTTAAAGTTCTGAAATCTTGATTGGCTTCAAGGCGCAGTAGTGTTTCAAAAATAAGTCTGATACAATTCTCCACATCCTCCTTTTGCACCATTTCTACCGTGGTGTGCATGTAGCGCAGTGGAAGTGAGATCAGTGCGGCAGTGACGCCCTCATTTGAATAGGCAAAGGCATCGGTATCAGTTCCGGTAGAGCGCGAAACAGCGGCGCGTTGAAAGGGGATGTTTGCTGAAGATGCAGCATCTATGATAAAGCGCAATAAGTTATTTTGAACTGCTGGCCCGTAAGTGAGCACCGGTCCTTTTCCACTTTGTTGGTCTCCATTTTCAATTTTATCCACCATCGGTGTGGCTGTATCATGACATACATCCGTAATGATGGCCAAATCAGGCTTAATGCGGTGGGCCATCATTTCAGCACCACGCAAGCCAATTTCTTCTTGTACTGAATTGACGATATATAGTGAAAACGGTAATTTAATTTTTTGTTCTGACAACATTCTAGCCACCTGAGCTATCATAAAACCACCAACACGGTTATCTAAAGCCCGACCAACATACTTGTTCTGATTTAAAATCATAAATTCATCTTCAAAAGTAGCCACGCAGCCTACGTGCACACCCATGGCCTCTACCTCTTCCTTAGTACTACAACCGCAGTCAAGAAAAATATTTTTCATGCTTGGTGTTTCTTCCTTTTGTTGGCGCATATGAATGGCAGGCCAACCAAAAACAGCCTTCACCAAGCCCTTATCTGTATGAATGTTTACTCTTTTTGAAGGGGCTATCATGTGGTCTGAGCCACCATTCCTACGCAGATAAATGAAACCATCTTTGGTGATGTAATGGACAAACCATGAAATTTCATCGGCATGTGCTTCTATAACCACTTTATAGCTTTGGCCCGGGTTAATAATTGCCGCAACCGAGCCATAGGCATCAGTAATGTAGTCGTCTATGTAGGGTTTGATATAATCTAACCACAATTGTTGTCCGGAGGTTTCAAAGCCTGTTGGACTGGCATTGTTGAGGTAGGATGCTAAAAAATTTTCTGCAGCGCTAGTAATAATTTTCTTCATATTTATCTGATAAGAGTTACGTTTCCTTTGATGATATTTTCTAGTCCACCTACACAAGTGGCCTGCAGGTAGTAATCATAGACATCCGGATCAAGCAACTTTCCATTAAAAGTTCCATCCCAGCCTTCAGTCAAGTTAGAGGTTTCCCATACCAATTCGCCCCAACGGTCATAGACCCTGAAAATAAAAGTTTCTATGAACGGGCCACGCACATAGAGTTTATCATTGTGCCCGTCCTTATTTGGCGAAAAGGCATTAGGCACAAAAACAAAAGGCGCACCACAGATGCTATCGGCTACTTTGATGAGGACTGTGTCCGTACCAAAACAGGTTCCATCCGAAACGGTCAGCGTGTAGATCGTGGTTTGATCAAGGGTGGCTTGTGGGGCAGAAATACTTGGGTTCGACAGGCCCAATGTGGGTGTCCAGGAGTAAGAATACGCACCAATGGGCAGCCCTGTAAGTTGTGAACTTTCATTAGGTAAAATAATCGTAGGCGAGGCGCTGGCACTCACAGCAAGTGGATTCAATGAAGAAACATTGATGAATATTGAATCTTGCAAGACACAATTTTGCGAGGTCAAAACCTCGACAAACACATATTGAGGGGTGTTGAGTTGCACGGTGGCATTCGGTAAATTCGATTGACCGACGATGAGACTAATTGGTGACCACTGTATGGACTGTGCCATCGTGGAGCCAGTTAAAAGCAATTCAAACGGTAGCTCACTACAAACCAAATTTGGGCCCGCGATAAACAAGGAATCTGATAAAACAAGGATTTGAATGCTGTCTTGGGTCATACAATAGCCAGAGGAAATTTGAAGGTAATACCATCCTGAAGCAGGATCAATAAGCGACAATTCGGGGCTGTTGGCTGTATTCAAAGTGTCGAGAAATTGATTGGAACTTGACCACAATATTTGGCTTGGCACACCACTAATGGCCGGAGAAATGAGGGTGTCTTGAGAAGTACACAAGGTGATTAAATTCTCTAGAGTAATTCCAAGACTAGGGCCCACATTAATTTGAATGCTCTGCTCAGCAGAACCCAAACAGATAGAATCCGAGATGGACAAATTAATGATGTAAGAGCCCGGTTGCGTATAGCTAATGGTTGGATTCAAGGTAGTGCTGTCTTGCTCACCATTGCCAAAATCCCAGAGAAATGAGCTTGTGAGTGTAGAATTATTCTCTAGGGTGATGGTTAGTGGGGCACAACCCGCACTATCAGAGATTGAAAATGAAGCAAGTATGGGGAAATCAAATTGAATAAAAGTTGAGTCTAGAGCACTACAAAAGCCGTTGCTGGCTTGACAATAATACCATCCACCAGTAGAAATAAGAATATTTGATTGCTCGGGTGCATTTAGTGGATTACTGAGGTTGTTCTGTGCTGACCAAACATAGGTGGTTGCAGTGCCTTGGGTATCGGCATTGAGCATAAAAGGTGCGGAATTACACAAATTGATTGTATCTGGCAAATTCAAATAAATAGAATCTAGCACCAAGATTTGAATTTGAGCTGTATCGGTGAGTAAACAAACACTATCCGTCACATATAAAAATACCTCGTAAGTTCCAGGGTTCGTATATATGACAGTGGGGTTAAAAATAAGGCTGGTAGTATCTCCATTGCCGAAGTCCCAAAGGTAGGCATCACCTTGAGTGGAATTGTTTTGAAAAGTAACAGTTAAATCTTGGCAACCTTGCAAGTTAGAGCTGGTAAATTGAGCGCTAGGAATGAGTTGAAAATCAAATTTAAACACCAAGTTATTACAATTATTACTGTTGTTCGTATTGGACCAAGCCCCTGCAGAAGTTGGAAAATCAGATTGCCCTCCACAACCACCACAAACCGATTGGTATACTACGCCATTTTTATCGAATCGAGAAGTTCCGCCATCTACGTGCTCATGCGCAATTGGGCCGCCTAAATATGATGCATACAACAATCCGGAAAAATTCTGTTGCAGTACCATTAAATAAAAATCAAAACCGGTGGTTGTAGATTGAAAGGCATTGGCAGTGACAGGCATACCGCTCAGGGGTGTAGCCTGTAATATATTGGCCCCCCATCCTGAAATATAAATATTGCCGCAAATATCCACTAAAAAAGCTGCTGGTGAAATATTGATTTGTGAGGAGCCATTGCCTATAACCGTTGAGGCCATATTGGTGGTGAGTGCTGCATTGAGTTTGATGACAAACTGACTGCTGCCTGGATTGCTGTAAATAGCGTTATTCACCGAAAAGCCACCCCCTGTAGCTTGGCCTAGCAAGAAAATATAATTGTTGCGATCAATTTCTACAAAAAAGACTTGATCATAGTTGGAGGTGCCAATATAACTTGCTTTTTGAATTGCATTACCAATGGCATTGAGTTTAACCACAAAACCGTCAGTCTTGCCACCGTTGTAAGTACTTTGAAAAGCAGCTGCAGTGCCTGATAAATTATTGGACCCCGTACCTCCGGCAAATACTATGGCACCCAAGGTGTCTACCTTCAAAGAATAAGCCGCATCGTCCTTATTTCCACCATAGAACGAAGAAAATTGCAAGGCCGAAAAACTTGAATTCAATTTAAATACAACCGCATCTTGACCAAAGCTTTTGTTGGCTTGAAATGGCGACTGTGTTGGGAAATTTGAAGAACGACTGCAGCTTGCTACCAATACGTCTCCGCCTGGATCAATGTATATTTCCCCTCTAAATTGATCTCCGTAGTTGGTAGTTAATGAGTCATAGGCAGCGACGCTGTTGTAAGGCAAGCCAAGCGTTCTATAATTGACGCCGTCATTGGCCGTGCCTCCTAGATAGGTGGAAGCCAATAAATCTTGACCATTGGCACTTAATTTTGAAATGTAAATATCGGTCCCTTGGGCACCGAAATAGACCCCATTGAAATAAAAATTAGTATTGGCCACACCACCTGAATGGGTTGTCTGAAGCGCACCTGCCGTGGTAGGAAAATCTGTACTTGAGGTGGCACCAAATAAGTAGATGTTATTGAGCGAATCACAAACTAAACTATGAGCTGTTTCGGTGCCCTGAAAGTTATCTCCTCCACCCAAGAATGAGGACCAAAGCATGGTAGTACCGTCGGGGGCATATCGGGTTACAAATACATCAGTAATACCGTAGGCGCCAGCAATGGCGTTAAAATTAGAATTCACATCAAAGCTAGATAGACTAGGCAGCGGAAAATTATTACCATAGACCATTCCTGCTGCGTATGCAGAACCATCGTTACCGTAAGTGGCTGTCATTCCAAAATTATCAGAGTTGGCACCATTGTAAGTGGCAAATACCAAAACCGGATCAATCCACAAGGGAAGATCCACGTTGTATTCACCGAGCTGATAACCAAAGTTCCCATTGGGCTTCTCAATGTATACACAAGAGACGAGCTTGCGCTCGCCGCCAACAACTTGATATGCCACGGGGCTTTGCTCTAAGATTTGCCCAATTGGGGTGGTAAGCCGTAAAGCCCCTTTTTTAATTTGCACTGCTTGTGCGCCTAAATATGACCATTCAATAAGTTCGGGGTTAGCACCAGCCAGAAGTTCAAAGGTATATTTGTATTGCCCATTGTCCACATTCCAGTGCATTGTCATCAAGGGATAATAAGAAGGATATTCCAAAGCTTCATAGGCCCCGACCCCGCTAGCCCATTTAGAATCATCTTTGCCATGAAAAAAATGATAGCTGTATTTTTTCGGATCTTGCTTCTGAGGAGTTGACTTTACATTGGCGCCATGAAATTGTTGACAAATCAAGTAACTCTGGATATTTGGATTTTCAATGACCTCTTGATGGTGGTGCGCGCGCTCAAGATGAGAAAAGTCAGTGAGTTGATAAACAATACGGTCAGCACCCAACCAAATTTTTGCCGCACCATCCTTGGCCATGAATTGAACATCGCTCGGCCACTGCCCTTTGTTTTCGACAAATTCTTGACCCTGAAACTGAGCATATAGCGCTACTTTTGAAAGTAAGCAGATATGTACAAAAAATAATATCCGGTTGATCCAAGAATTCATCTATGCTAAGTTAAGCATTTCAACTAATTTTGTGTGTAGCCCTCCATCATCTATGTTATGAATAATAGAATTTGCCAACTCTTCCAGATAAAATACCCATTGATCCAAGGTGGCATGATTTGGTGTGCCGGTTGGGAACTTGCATCGGCAGTTTCAAATGCCGGTGGGCTTGGGGTTTTGGGTGCCGGTTCCATGTACCCAGAAGTACTAGAGGCACAAATTCTCAAATGCAAAGCTGCAACCACAAAACCTTTTGGGGTGAATTTGCCTCTACTCTATCCAAATATTGAAAAGCATATTCAAACCATCATCAAGCACCAAGTACCTATCGTTTTTACGAGCGCGGGCAATCCCAAAACCTGGACACAAACCTTAAAAAAT
>JAURGK010000008.1 GCA_030833845.1 Crocinitomicaceae bacterium
ATATCCCAACTGCTCGCGCTGAGCTTGCTGAGTTTTGGTTTGTTCTTTAAGCAATAAATACTTGAGCACTTGGTCGATGTCGTTGAACTTTTGGTTGTGAAGTTTTTCAAGATCTGATAGTTTATCCGAAAGTTCCTGATAGGTCAACGCCCATTGACGGATCATGACAAAAGCGCGCATGATTTGAATACTGGCTTGCACCGCGCTTTGAGAATTCAATACTGCGCTGAGCATTGCAACACCTTGCTCAGTAAATGCAAACGGCAAAAATTTAGGATGCTTTCCTTTACCGACTTCTAAGGTCACGATTTGTGATCTTAGAATTGACCATTCTTCTTTTGTCAACTGAAACATAAAATCTTCAGGAAAACGATCGATGTTTCTGCGAACGGCTTGCTTTAAAGCTCTTGTTTCTACTTCGTAAATCTTTGCTAAATCCATATCTAGCATGATTTTCTTTCCTCGGATTTCGTGGATGCTGTTTTTGATGAGTTCGAGTTCCATATTTTACTTTTTATATCCCAACTGCTCGCGCTGAGCTTGCTGGGTTTTGGTTTGTTCTTTAAGCAATAAATACTTGAGCACTTGGTCGATGTCGTTGAACTTTTGGTTGTGAAGTTTTTCAAGATCTGATAGTTTATCCGAAAGTTCCTGATAGGTCAAAGCCCATTGACGAATCATGACAAAAGCGCGCATGATGGAAATGTTCATTTGTATTGCTAAATCTGAATTGAGCAAGCCGCTTAACATGGCGACGCCTTGTTCGGTAAATGCAAAAGGTGCATAACGAGAGCCACCCCAACTTGAGGTGCTAAAATTGCACCTCAAGATTTCCCACTCTTCAGGACTTAATTCTATCATAAAATCCGTTGGAAATCTTTTGAGGTTGTTTCTGACTGCTCTTTTTAGATATTTTGTCTCAATTTGATACAACTTTGCTAATTCAAAATCGAGAATGACTTTCTTCCCTCTAATTTCGAGGATGCTGTTTTTGATAAGTTCGAGTTCCATTATTTACTTTTTATAATTTGAAATTCTTCCTCAACACAAAAGGCGGCCACAGGCCGCCTTTTGGATCGTTTGGTTGGATAAAGTACTCAGGCGGCAGTTTCGGTGTTTGCAGCCCCGCTGCTGAGTTTTTTGGGCTGCACCATGATGAAATCATAGAGCTCAATAATGGTCGCAAAGCGCTTTTCGCCTGCTTTGTTTTCGTATTGTTGGTTGACTAACTTACCTTCAACAACGACCTCCATGCCCTTTTCGAGCTTTTCGCCCACTTTTTCGGCAATTTTTCCCCAGGCATTGATGGTATGCCACTGCGTGAAATCATGCCAATCGCCGTTTTTGTCTTTGAAATTTTCATGGGTAGCCAGGGAAAAGCGCGCCAACAAGCGCCCAGAATCGAACTTTACTAACTCGGGCTCAGCGCCCAAACGCCCCATAAGGCTTACTTTGTTTTTAAATGCATTCATAACATATATTTTAAAAGGTGAGCTTCAAAGTTCGGAGTGCTTTTAGGCTATAGTCGGTTGTTAAACGTTTAAAGTCGGATGCCACTTGAAATTTATTTTTTCGACTTGAGCATACCATTAATTTCAACGATTTGTGATAGAAAACCAATATAATTGCGTCCTTTACGTTTGTAGTTAAAAATAACGACCATGTCTAAAATCAAAAACAACTTATACTTTAAAATTGGCGGCATTGTGCTCATTGCCTTGCTCTTACTCATCCCAACTGGCATGATCAAAAGCATTATTTATGAACGCGAACAAACCCAACGAGTCGCTATTGAGGAGGTGAGTGAAAAATGGGGCGGTGAACAAACCTTACAAGGACCCGTGCTGACTATTCCCTATACCCGCTACGCCAAAGAGATAGACAAAGCTAGCGGCAAAGAAACCCTTGTACAGATTACCGAAAGGTTACATATCTTACCGAGCAAACTCAATGTGCAGGCGAGCGTTAAACCAGATCGCCGCCACCGCGGGGTCTATGAGATTGTGGTGTACAACTCTACCCTGCATGTAAGTGGAGAATTCAACAAATTGGACTTCAAAGACTCAGAATCAAAGGGGCATACTTTCAAATTCAATGAAGCATCCTTAAATGCTGGAATTGACGATTTACGTGGCATTGAAAAGCAAATCAACTTAAATTGGGATGGTACCAACATGCCGTTTAATCCGGGGGTGAGTAATAAAGATATATTCTACTCTGGAATTAATTCTCAGGTTAAAATTTCGCCTGCCGACGACCATATTTACAGATTTAGCTTCGATATTGAACTCAAAGGAAGCCAACAGCTGTATTTCACCCCTGTCGGAAAGGAAACTGACATCGTACTGAATTCAGACTGGCAAACGCCAAAATTCGATGGGGCTTTTTTACCTGACCAACACAAGACCGACAAAACGGGATTCAAAGCGCACTGGAATGTGTTGAACTTGAACCGCAATTATCCCCAAACCTGGACGGGCTCTTCGTACAGACTCAAGGATTCTTCCTTTGGTGTTGATCTCAAACTCCCAGTAGACAATTACCAAAAAGCACACCGCAGCATTCACTATGCTTTGCTTTTCATCGGGCTGACCTTTTTGGTATTTTTCTTCATTGAAATTTTCCAATCCTCGGGCATTCACCCAATTCAATATATCTTGGTAGGAATTGCGTTGGTGGTTTTTTATACGCTCTTGTTGTCGATTTCTGAACACATCCGTTTCAATTACGCCTTTATTCTTTCGGCGCTTGCTACTGTTGCACTCATCAGCATGTATGTGCGTGCCATACTAGGATCACTAAAAATGAGTTTATTTATTGCTGGGCTTTTGAGCATGCTCTATATCTTCATTTTTGTGATTATTCAATTGGAAGATTTAGCGCTGTTGATTGGTAGTATTGGCGTATTTATTATTCTTGGCCTCGTGATGTATTTCTCAAGAAAAATAGATTGGTACGGTATCAGCCAAAATAAAGACGCAGCCTAGCGCGTCCAGATTTGGTAACTTTTTAAAGCTTGGTGCTGCAACATGGACAACCCGTTCATCACTGCAGCACCATTTTTTTTGGCACGTTTCATCAGTTCAGTTTCAGCTGGGTTGTAGACTAAATCGATCACCAAATGGGCCGAGGTGAGGTATTCAAAAGGCATGTCAATGCAATCAGAAATATTTGGAAAGGTGCCAACTGGAGTGCAATTGACTAGTACTTTACAAGATCGAAGCATGTGACTATTGATGTCTTGGTAGGTATATATTCCAGCAGCTTCATTTCGATGTCTAGAAATATAAAACACATCAAGGCCTATTTGCTTAAAAACATGCGCTACCGCCTTTGAAGCACCACCCGTGCCGAAAATAAGCGCGCGCTCGTGCTCAAAAGTTAAAAAGGGCTTGATACTTTGTGCAAAGCCATAGGCGTCAGTGTTGTAACCTACCTTTTGGCCATTTTCAAATGCAATGACATTCACAGCTCCAATTTGCGAAGCGCTCTCGTCTAGGCGATCTAAAAAAGGAATGACGCTTTCTTTGTAAGGGAAAGTAACATTGAGGCCCGAAAGGTTTTGTTCAAAAAGCGAACTAACTTGATCAATCGTTTTTAATTCAAAGTTGGTATAGGTGGCATTGATTTGATTTTTTTCAAAATAATCCTTGAAAAAATCGGCCGAAAAAGAATGTACTAAGGTTTTGCCAATGAGGCCGTAGTTTTTAGCCATGCTACATGATTGCAAAAATTAATGGAAGTGTAATTCGCATCGCAACAGGTTTTCCGCTGACTTTACCTGGCGTCCATTGTGGCATACTCGCCACCAAACGAATAGCCTCTTTGTTGCAAGGCGGGCAGTAGGCATCTGCTTTTAAGATTTTAATATCCTCTATGAGCCCTTCTGTATTCACTACAAATTGAACCAATACCTTGTTATTCATTTCCTTGCCCGAAAATTCAATGACCTCATTTAGGTTGATATTTTTACGAATAAATTTGTTCAAGGCATCATAACCCCCAGGAAATTCAGCATCGACATCGACAACGTCATAGATTTGATTTGTATCTATGGTGGTTATAGGTTCTTGAGCGAATGCAGCTGAGAAGTAGGTCAAGAAAAAGAAGAGGGCCAGTGTTGTTTTCATGCTACAAACATACAAATGTTTACCTTTACGGGATGCATGGACTTGTTCTTAAATCTACGGGCAAATGGTACCAAGTTTTACTTGACGATGGGCAAGTAGTGCAGGCAAGTATCCGTGGCAAACTGCGCCTAGAGGGGCTCAAAACCACCAACCCAATTGCCGCCGGTGATCACGTGCTGATTGAACACGGTTCTGATGAGGGCTGGGCAATCATAAGTATCCAAGCTCGGCAGAATTATATCGTGCGCAAGGCAACGAACCTTAGCAAGCAAATGCAAATTTTAGCCGCTAATGTAGACCGTGCATATTTGGTGGTGACACTCAAATCTCCGGTGACTCAAATTGCTTTTATCGACCGCTTTTTAGTGGCAGCCGAATCATTTAGAATACCAACCACCCTGCTTTTCAATAAAATTGATCTCTATGAAAAAGACGATCAAGATTACTTTGAAGCACTGAAATTTATCTACGAGAATCTGGGTTATCCATGCTACGGCATTACCAACGAAGACCCAAACAGCATTGCTTTTCTTAGAACTGAAATTGCTGGTAAACAAGTCATGATTTCTGGTAATTCTGGTGTAGGCAAAACCACCTTAGTGAATAGCCTCGACCCTCATTTAGAGCTCCGCACCGGCGAAATTTCAAAAGCTCATGAACAAGGCAAGCATACCACTACCTTTGCAGAAATGCATGCGCTTTCGAGTGGGGGCTATATCATAGATACGCCAGGAATACGCGCTTTTGGATTGGTGGATTTAGAAAAAGAGCATTATGCGCATTATTTCCCCGAAATGCGAGCGCTCTTGGGCGAGTGTCGCTTTAATAATTGCAAGCACCTCAATGAACCGCACTGCGCAGTAAAAGCCGCCGTCGAAGAGGAGCAGATTGCTGCGCACCGCTATCAAACCTATTTACAACTCATGCAAGAAGATGCTACTGACCCCTACCGCAGAAGCGAATTTTAAATTGAAGCCATGAGAATAGTGATTCAAAGAGTAAGTGAGGCCGCTGTGAAAATCGAGGGGGCCATTGTAGGAGAAATCAAGCAAGGACTGCTTATTTTACTAGGCATTGAACAGGAAGATTCTCAAAAGGATGCAGACTATTTAGTGCAAAAAATCTGCAATCTTCGCATTTTCTCTGATGCTGAAGGTAAAATGAACCTTAGCATTCAAGATATTGGTGGTGAATTTTTGGTCGTTAGTCAGTTCACATTGCACGCAGCAACACGCAAAGGCAATCGCCCAAGTTATATCAAAGCAGCGCGTCCAGAAGTGGCCATTCCATTGTATGAATACTTTATTGCATTGCTCCAAAAAACAAGCAGCAGCAGTATTCAAACCGGCCGTTTTGGTGCCGACATGCAAGTATCGCTCGTCAATGATGGGCCAGTGACTATCCTCATGGATTCTAAAGTTGATTTATAGATTTTTCTAAGATCTGAAGCAGAGCTGTTGGAGCTTCTACGTGGGCCATATGCCCACTTTCAATGAAATGAATTTTCGAAAATTTCACTTTAGCCTTGATTTCTTCAACACTCACCATTCGATCAACTATTCCATGAATAAATTCAAATTTATCTGGATTATTATTAACGAATTTGCTGAAGTCTGCTCTTTCTCGCATGGCCAAAGCAGCATAAGCAATTGCTTCAGACGACATTTCATTAGCCTCTTTGATAAGCTCTTCAATAAAAATAGGTTGGCTTTGAGAATTTGAAAACAAATTGGGTATGGCCTCTCTAATGAAATGAGATTTTGCCTTTTGTACAATGGCGGCTACTCGCAAGCGGTCTTGCTTTTTTTGTTCATTGTCTGACCAGCAATTTGAATTAAGTAAAATGAGTTTTTGAAAACCAGGTAGCTGACTCAATTCTAAACCAACATATGCCCCCATGGAATGACCAACTACAGTAAATTTTTGGATATCAAGCTGCACAAGCACTTTTTGAACTTCAAGCGCCATGGCTTTGATAGAAGGGTTCTGGTCCAAAAGCATGGATTTTCCGTGCCCAGGCAAATCTATACGAAGCGTTGTAATTGGAAATTGTATAAGCGGAAGGGTATTCCACATAGTTGAAGATTCCAAAAAGCCATGCAAGAAAACCCAAATAGGGCCTTCTCCACTAACGTGAAAATGAAGCATCTAATTAGGCGTTCATCAGGGTTTCAATTTCTTCAGCTTCAATTGGTATATTGGCCATCAGATTGAACGGGGCGCCACTAGGTTGCACTACAACATCGTCTTCTAAACGAATGCCCAGTCCTTCTTCAGGAATATAGATTCCTGGCTCAACGGTAAATACCATGTTTGCGGCAATAGGCTCATGCCATAAGCCAACATCATGAGTGTCGAGGCCCAAGAAATGAGAGGTGCCGTGCATGAAATATTTTTTGTAGGCTGGCCAAGCGGGGTCTTGATTTTTGATATCTGCAGTAGAAATGAGGCCAAGATTTACCAATTGTTCTTCCATTAGTTGGCCTACTTGTTTGTGGTATTCGGCCATGATGGTGCCTGGTACCAATAATTTGGTGGCTTCATTTTTAACATGAAGCACAGCATTGTAGACTGCCTTTTGGCGTGCAGTAAACCGACCACCGACAGGAATACAGCGCGTTAGATCCGAGCTATAATTGGCGTATTCTGCACCAACATCAAGGAGCAACACATCGCCATCAAGGCATTGCTGATTATTTTCGATGTAGTGCAATACACAGGCATTCTTTCCCGAAGCGACAATAGGGGTGTAAGCAAAACCTTTGGAGCGCTTGCGCAAAAATTCATGGGCTAATTCCGCTTCAATTTCATATTCCCAAACTCCGGGCTTTATGAAACTAAGCAATCTACGGACACCGGCTTCAGTAATATTACAGGCCGTCTGCATGAGCTCAAGTTCAATTTGGTGTTTGATCGAGCGGATTTTATGCATGAGTGGTGCGGACTTATAGACCTGGTGGGCTGGATAATCTTTTTTGACTTGTTCAATAAAGCGGTCTTCACGAGTTTGAACTTCAGTATTGGCGCGTAAGTGCTCATTGGTATTCAAATAAATGCCGCTAGCTTCAGCCATCATCTGTTTGAATATAGTTGGGAACTGCCCCAACCAATATACAGTTTGAATCCCTGAGGTTTCAAAAGCAGTTTCTTTGGTGAGTTTCTCTCCTTCCCAAATGGCAATGAGTGCACTGGTTTCCTTTAGAAATAAAACTTCACGGTGCGCCGCATTGCTGGCATTTGGAAACAATACAAGTATAGACTCTTCTTGATCAACCCCTGAAAGATGCAAAATATCGCGATGTTGGGCAAAAGGCAAGGTGCTGTCTGCCGATACAGGGTAGATATCATTGGAATTAAAAACAGCTAGGGTACCTGCTGCCATTTGCTTAGTAAAGTTTTTACGATTGGCAATATATAGGGCCTTGTCGATGCGGTCGTATTTCATGAAAGTAAAGTTTGAAAGTAAATTTAAGGCTTCTCCTTGAACCAACTCGAATAAAGCACATAATTATTGGCAATGCGCTGCACTTCGCCGGCAAATAATTCAGGGGTCAACGTTTTGATTTTTTTGGCAGGAATGCCCGCATATATTGACCATGATTCCACACGTGTACCTTCAGTTAATACTGCACCTGCTGCAACAATACTATTGGCTTCAACATAGCAATTATCCATAACTATTGAGCCCATACCAATCAAGACATTGTCTTCTATGGTGCAGCCATGTACCAAGGCATTGTGCCCTATTGAAACATTATTTCCAATATGCAATTGGGTTTTTTCATAAGTACAATGCAACACAGCACCATCTTGGATATTCACCTTGTTGCCCATTCTTATGCTATTGACATCACCACGAACCACCGCGGAAAACCAAACGGAACATTGCTCGCCCATTTGAACATCACCAACAACGGTGGCGTTTTCTGCCAAAAAACAATCTGCTCCCATTTGGGGCTCAAAACCCCGACATGCTTTAATAAGTGCCATTTGGCAAAGGTAGTAAATTGCGTTTAGTCGTTTGCTAAGGATTTCCTCATGAAAAAAATAGGGAAAGTGCTTGTTTGCATTTGCTCATAGGTTTCAAATCCATAGCGCTCATAAATTATTCTATTTCTTGCGATGCTTGTTTCTGCAACAATTGCAGCTTGTTGCTTGTTGGCCAAATGAAATAAATCTTGGAGTAAGCCTCGTGCTGTCTTGCCTCCTAGGCCCATATCTGAAACTGCATAGAACCAAACATATAAATCTCCTGCTCCTAGCACTCTTTTTGATTTAACTTTTTTTTCTATGCGCATGATTTGAAAAATATGCCGAAGTTCAAAACAACGCAGCGCCATCCAAAGTTGCTTTCGTTTCTCCTTGGCATTCAATTCGAACTGAGCGCCATCAAATACAATCAATACCCCTTGTCTGTCTGCAGACAAGTAGAGGCCATTTCTGCTCAAAGCAATATCTACGACATAGGATGCCAATAAATTTATTCTACGATCCCAATGCTTTTCCCCTAGCAAAAATCGCATGTGCGGATTGCTTACAAAAGCCTGTTTAAAAATCTCCTGAACAAGTGCTTTATCCTCCTTTTTGGCAAGTATCATATCAAGGCCAAAATTGATGGAGCTGTACGTATTTTACAAACCGTATTTAGCAAATCCATAGCTTCAAGTTGCGATTTTCGCAACTCCGCAATAAAAAGGAAAAATCAATCTAGTAGTTGGTCAAGCGATGCATTTATTGTAGCAGCTTTGTTTTTAGGGATGCGCAACTTTAGTTTGCAAACTTCCGAAAGGTCTTGTTGTAATATGGTGACCTTTTCACGCTTGATCAAGTCCATTACCAAATGCATTTGATGGTAAGGAAAAGTTAAATCTAATTCGACTTCTTCTTCTTTTTCTATGATTAAGGCATTCAACAAAGCTTCTTTGGCTGCCGTTCGGTAGGCATTGATGAGGCCACCAACGCCAAGATTGGTGCCACCATAGTATCTCACCACAGCGATAAGTACATCAGTAAGCTCAAAGGCCTGAATTTGACCTAAAATGGGAGGGCCAGCAGAATTCGAAGGTTCGCCATCATCAGAGGCACGATACAGCATTAAATCAGCTCCTAAACGAAATGCCGAACATACATGAACAGCCTGGTGATGCGCTTTTCGTTTCTCAGCAATAAATGTCTTAACCTCAGCCTCTGATTGAATTGGAATAGCAAAGGCATAAAACTTAGATCCTTTTTCTTTGTAGAAGCCTTCGCTGGGTTGTGCTATTGTTTTAAAGGTGGCCACCACACGAAGTTAGCGCCATAATCTGTAATTTAGGGCAATGAAATTAAAATTTGCCGGATTTTATCTGCTTCTTCTCTCAATGATATCATGTGGTGAAGATCCAATTACACCCACGCCCACGGGGCCTCAACAATACGGTACGCCGCTCAGTAACGTTCCAAATGTCGATAAAGCCACCATCTACGAAGTCAATTTAAGGGCCCAATCTAGCGAAGGGAATCTACAAGGGGTCATTGCTAAACTAGATCACATCAAAAGCTTGGGCACAAACATTATTTGGCTGATGCCTATTTATGAGCAAGGCCAAATAAACAGCGTGGGCTCTCCATATTGTGTAAAAAACTACGAAAAAATTAGTCCAGAATATGGCTCTCTTGCTGACTTGCGCGCCCTAACAGATCAGGCCCATGCACTGGGCATGGCAGTGATTTTAGATTGGGTAGCCAATCATACTGCTTGGGATCATCCTTGGATTACAAGCCATCCAGAATGGTACACCCAAAACAGCAGTGGACAAATCATCATACCTCCAGGTACCAATTGGAATGATGTTGCCGATTTGAATTTTGAACAAGCAGCTATGCGAAAGGAACAAATTGCAGCGATGAAATACTGGGTTTTGGAGGCCAATGTGGATGGGTTCCGATGTGATTACGCCGATGGTGTGCCTTTTGATTTCTGGAGTGAAGCCATTACAGCACTAAAAGCCCTCCCGGACAGAGATATCTTGATGCTCGCCGAAGGAAGCCGATCAGATCATTACCAAGCAGGCTTTGATTTAACTTACGGCTGGAATTACTACACTGCACTTAAAAACGTATGGAGCGGAAGCTCTACTTCAACACTCACAAGTACCAATCAGCTGGAATATAACAATATCCCGAGTGGTAAAGCAAAGGTACGATTCACCACCAATCACGACGAATCAGCCTGGGATGCCTCGCCCATGACCCTCTTCAATGGTAAAAATGGCGCCATGGCAGCAAGTGTTGTGAATATTTTTTCGGGGGGGGTGCCCCTTTTATATACAGGACAGGAGGTAGGTAAAACCGGAACAACTCCTTTTTTCAATAATTCAAATATCAACTGGCTTGCTAATGCAGATATGCTGGCAAACTACCAAAAATTGTATTCCATTTACAATCAAAATTCTGCAGCCCGGGGTAATAACATATCCTCGTACCAATTATCTAATGATTTAGTTTGTTGGAAGAAAACAAATGGAGCCTCGTCAGTGCTTATTTTGGTCAATGTGAGAAATTCAAGTATCAATGTGTCAATCCCACCGGCACTTACGGGTAACTTCACTAATTTAATGTCAGGTGCAAGTGAAAGCATCAATACATCTTTGACACTTACCCCCTATGCCTACCGCATTTATCAAATGAATTAAATTTTTTACAATGAAATTTCTGTTTTTAGTTTTTCTATTTCCTCTTTTCACTTTAGGGCAAGTCAGCAAAAAACCCGTTGTTTATGATGTGGTGCACCTCAAAAACGGAAAGGTGTTGTTTGGTGAAATCATAGAATTTGCTCAAAAAGACGGAGACCTTACCTTCAAAGATCAATACAATCGCATGTATTCCTTGTCCAGAGAAATGTATGACTATTTTGAAGAAGATAAAGTATATCAAAAACGTATTAAAAACGTAGATTCATTGGTGCGCCCAAGAAAAATTGATGAATTTGACTTTCATGTCGGTCTAAGCATGCTCATGGCTGGCTATGATCAAGGTTTTATCGCGGACGCCAATTATGTGGACAATTACAGCAATGGCATGTACTATGAACTGCCTACTTGCCTTTCTTTGGGAGCGGGTAAGTATTTTCATAGACAACACTACCTTGGCCTCGGATTAGATCTGACGGCCATTGGTTGGCCCAGTTCTATATCGCAATTTAGCGCTAACTATCGCTTTCAATACGATGCCATGAATAGCAATGTGGCTAGGTATATTCCTATATCATTAGGGCTTCAAAACATGACCTCATTAGAATATTTTGACGTGCCCGATTTAACAATGCCTCCTTTTCCTAGTACCATTCAAAAACAATTTGAAACCAACGTTTCAAGCTTGAATCTAGGTATTGGTCATGGTTTTTCTTTTATAGGAAAGGATTTGCATTATTTCAATTTAGAAATCATGTTATACAAAGGAATATGGAGTCGTTACTCTTTTATTACCAATGAATTGTATTTACCTAATTTGAATTATAAAACAGCTGGTGCTCAGTTAAAATTGAGTTATCATTTCTAAATTAATTGTAATTTAAGTGGATGGAAGTACTTTGGTCCATTCTTGGTTTTTTCTTGTTGCTTTTTGGGTTAATCGGCAGTGTTTTGCCTGTAATACCTGGCCCTCCGATAGCATTTGGAGGCATGCTGCTCATTCATTTCCTTAGTAAACATGAATTCTCTTGGCAAGTTTTAATTGCTTTTGGTATCCTCACTTTGCTCATCACAATCCTAGACTTTTATCTCCCGATCTGGAGCACTCGTAAGTTTGGTGGAAGTAAGGCCGGTCAATGGGGGGCAACCATTGGTGTATTATTGGGCTTGTTTATTGGGCCTTGGGGAGTGGTATTCGGGCCGCTTGTTGGTGCCTACGTAGGTGAACTCGTTGTTGGAAGAAATAATCAAGAAGCATGGCGTTCAGCAAAGGGCGCATTTCTAGGTTTTTTATTGGGTACAGGATTGAAACTGATGCTTGTTGGCGCCATGCTTTGGTTTGCACTTTCATTGTTTTAACTTACCTTAGTCAATAATGAAGCAGTTACTCATATTATTTTGCCTTTGTTTGAGTAATGGTATCCTAAGTCAGAATGTATTTGACATTGCTAGGTCTGGCACAAAAAGTCAGATGGAAACCTACTTAGATTTACACCCCGCAGACCTCAATATCAAATCTGAACATGGGGCTAGTCCTTTTTTATTGGCCGCCTACAGGGGAAATAACGAAGTTGCACTCTTGCTTATTGAAAAAGGAGCAGATTTAACATACTGTTATGCTGAAGGTGCAGCCATCTATGCGCTCATTTACAAAAATAATCTGCCTTTACTTGATGAAATTCTCAAGCGTGGCGTGAACCCAAACGATACTTGTCAATTTGAACAAATGGGCTACCCTCTACATTTTGCGCTAAGTCTTCAAAAAATTGAAGCCGTAGAACTATTGCTTAAATATAATGCACGGACAGATATTTTAGATCCGCAACAAAGAACAATTCCACAACTTTTAAAGTTATACAACAACAAGAATTTAAATGACCTCTTTGAAAAATATGAAAAATAGAATCTTATTCATTTGCATTATTGTATTGGGACTCCAACAAGCATTTGGGCAAATTTACACCACTGGCACCGTTAATTTAAGTTCTACCAGCGGCTTGGCTATGACCGCTAAAATTGATATTGGAACCCAGGTAAATTTAACTTTAACAGGGCCGGCAGGGCGCTGGTTTGCGCTCGGATTCAATGCAAGCTCTATGACCAACGGAACAGATGTGGTTGGTGTTCATAGCGCCAGCACCTTATCGGCATTTGATTGTAAATTAATAGGGTTTAGCGCGCCGGTTGCAGATCCTATGCAAAATTGGACGATCAATACTGATGTTGTAAGCGGAGGGGTGCGTACCATAACGGCATCTCGCCCCCTCAATACCGGAGATGCCAACGACTTTGTTTTTCCTTCTGCACCCTCATCTATGAGTCTTATTTGGGCGAGGTCAGGCGCTGCTACCTTCAGTTATAGCAATCATGGTGGATCAAACAGGGGCGTAGTTACGGTTGGTTTTACACAGGTATCCCCGCCTGCAGCACCCACTGGAGCAGCAAACCAAACATTTTGTACAGGTGCAACCTTGGCACAAATTGTGGCTGTTGGAACCTCAATTCAATGGTATGCTACTCCAACAGGAGGTCAGCCTTTGCCCGCCAATACGCCACTCATCAACGGAAATACATATTATGCTACTCAAATCGTTAATGGATTAGAATCAACAAACCGCTTGGCTGTGTCTATCACACTCAATACAGTGCCAGCCGCACCTTCTACCATTGCTGGTGCTCTTGATTTTTGTTATTCTTCAAGTAGCCAAGTTTATAGCATAACTAATGTTGTTGGTGCAACTAGCTATTTATGGACCTTGCCAAATGGCGCCTCTGGCACAAGTACCAGCCCATCCATTGACCTCCAATTTAATCAGAGTTTTCAAAGTGGCTCCCTTAGTGTAGTTGCCATAAATAGTTGTGGGCAAAGTGGTCCGTCTACCATTTTGATCAATCAACATATGGCCTCCAACACTGTTTTAAATATCAATACTTGCAATGCCTACACATTCAACGGTCAGAACTATTCACAAAGTGGCACTTATGACTTTCAAGGATCTACAATTTGGGGATGTGATTCTATTGTTACCCTGAATCTGACAATTTCACCGGTTATCGAAACAAATTTTTCCGATAATGCTTGTGGTTCTTACCCATGGAATGGCCAGACTTATTTCACAAGTGGAGTATATACCGACACCCTACAAACAACGTCTGGATGTGATTCTATTGTCACTTTAAATTTAAATGTTTATCCAATTGAGGCCATTCTTATAGACAGCACTGTTCTTGATTTATTTGTCTGGAACGGAACTCAATATACCACCTCAGGTACCTATACACAGAATTTCACCTCAGTACATGGTTGTGATAGCACTGTCACTATTGATCTCATTATTGAAGATAGTGGCTTATTGGACTTCAATAAAAAATATAGCATGAGTCCAAATCCAGTTAAAAAAACTGAAATAATTTTTATCAAAGGCCTATTTCAAAAAGTAGATTACAGCATTGTAAATTTACTTGGAGAGAAAATGCAAGAAGGATCTACAACAGGACAAATTATTTTAAACAATTCAATTCAAATGGGCTCCTACCTCATTGTTATTGAAGGTAAATCGTATCAAATTTCCATTATTGATTAAGGCTCTTTGTGCTCATTATAACTTTGATGCATGTACCAAACATGCGGGAAACTTAAGGCGGAAAGAAATATAAATACAAGTCCCCAATTTGGGTCAGGATTCAATGCATAGTAAAGTGCAAATAACATGAATGCACCCAAGGTAAACGGCAAAGCTTGTTTCCACATCTGCAATGTTGTCATTTCTAATTTATTTTTCAAATGACCCCAACCATACAAGCTGTGTTGAAAAACAAAATAGACGCCAAAGGCTTGAATCAAAGGCAAGCAACTTGCCAAAAACAAAAATAAAATTGTTTTGAGCATATTGAAATGGCCTCGGTGGTCATTGTAGTACCATGCAATGATTGCCATAAGCCCAAGACCGATTGGTCCAATAAACATGAGGTCTTGATGAATAGTTAAAGGGGCATTGATTCGCATCTGACCTAAAATTAGCGTTGTTTGATCCCAATGCGCCAACAGCACGAATCCAAGGACGAATAAGCCCCAAAAAAAACTCGCCAAACCCGTTTGTTGTTTCCATTGATCAAAATCTGCTTGGCCAAAATGCCATGCCGTATAGCCTAGAAATATGACCAACGCCAAAGGAGCTGCAAATTTCCAAAGCAATAGCATTATGCTTCCAAGCGCGAGATATTTGAATATGAATTTCCAGAATCCTGATGAGCGAAATGTGTGATTAGGCAAGTGATCAAGGGCGCCATGTGGAATACCAACGGTGAAAAGTCCAAGTATCAAACAAAAATAACTTAAGGCCTGTAAGTGAAAAATATTAAAAATAAGCAGAAGAAAAGTAATCAAAATGGTCCCATTTCCTTCTTTAAACTTGTAAAGTGCCTGATACAACAGATCATTGAATGCCGCCACAACAAAAGGTAATATTGGCAATGAGGACATAATGCGTAAATCTTGCAGGAGTGAACTTCTTTCATCTAAAAAGTCAAGAATATACCGGGCGTGGTTTTTTTCAAAAAGTTGGCTGAAAATCTGCTTTCCAAGCTGTGGTTTTTTGGCCAATATTTGAAGCAAAAGGCGGTCATAGAATACAAAGCGTGAAGCACTTTTGCGACGTGCAATATGCTTTGTCTTGTTTTGAATTGATGCAACAATTGATTGGGCATCAGTTAAACTGCGAACAAATGAATACCCAGTACTTGGCTTAAGTTGCCCACTCCCAGCGCCCGTTCTAATCCAATTTGGTGGTAAATTTTCATTTTGTAAGCGCCCACTGCACATGGGAATGCAACCCTTCTCTTCTTCCAAAACTTGGTAGCTAGTTTTATGCTCAGCCAAATAATCAGTAATGATTTTTTGTGCCTCGTGTTCAGTGATTGGCTCTTGTCCAAAACGCGTGGGTTCCAACAATGCTTGGTTCTTAGTAAAAGGCAAGACATACAAGAACTGGGTTTGCTCATGCTGAGGGATTGCAAAATCCATCATGGTAAAGGTCTGAGGGTCAAAGATTTCCTCTTTGGTTTGTACAATGCAGCCATAAAAGCTTTGATGCAACCTTACTTCGTTGGCTTTTAAATTTTGAAATTTCGGAGGGCGACTGTCAAAAACCCAAGTGGCTAATTGTCTATTGGCGTTATCTAGCGCTTGTGCCTTCCAAACTACCTCATATTGCAAAAGTAGTTTCTTTACATGGGCATAAAACACATCTGCCCTGAGGTAAAAATATTTCTTATTACTTAATTCTTTCGGTGTTAAATTGTTGATTTTCAAACTATCCCAACTAAACGAAACCAAAGTATCGAGTTGATAGGCATTTAGTTTTTCTGGCTCAAGCCAAAAGCAAAAAGTACGGTCATTGGCTATTTTTTCTGAGGGCTCATAAACCAAAATGCGTTTGTTTTCAAGCAAACCAAGCCTGTGCAATTCAACAAAAACTAATGAATTGGCACAACCCATGCCAATGAAGGCAAAATCAAAAGATGGTATTGGTTCAGACAAATAGGTGTTTTAGGTTATAAATATAACCTTTTGAAATTCAAATTGTTTTGAATTTATTTTAGTTTTCCTGATGAACAACCACTTGAGGATAAGGAATAACAATGCCCTGCTCGTCAAAGGCCTTTTTGAGACGTAACCTTAATTCACCAGTAACATCCCATTGTTTCATGGCTACTGTTTCTCCTTGAATTTTAACAATGATTGCTGAGTCAGCAAAATCTTGAATGCGTACAAAAGCGGGTGTTTTTGTGATCTCTTTGGCAAACTTTTTATCCTTTTTTAATTCAATACCAACATTGTTGATAGTTTCAATTAATAAATCTAGATTGGTTTCGTAGGCTACTCCAATATCTAGATTTACATTGGCGAAATCTTTGGCTGCATTTGAAACTAACGTGATTTCACCATGCGGTATGTAATGCACTGTTCCATCGGTATCGCGCAGTGTAGTCAAGCGAAGAGAAATCTTCTCAACCACACCCTTTACTCCATTTATATATACAAAATCACCGATTCTATATTGATTCTCCAGAATTAGAAAAAAGCCTGTAATCAAATCTCTGATCAGGTACTGGCCTCCAAAACCAAAGGCCAATCCAATGATCCCTGCACTGGCAATCAAGGGGCCAATCGGCAACCCGAATTCTTGCAAAATCATCATGCCAATGGTAATCCAGACTAAAATTCTGGTTGCCCATGTGAAGATTTCGATAAGTGTATTTTCACGTTTAATTTCTGCTTCAGGAGATGTATACTTATCACCTTGTACGGCTACCCGTACAATTTTGTCTATAAAACGATAAATCACTTTGTTGGCCAAAAATCCAACTATAAAGTAGACTAAAATGAGTATGCCGTGGGCCTTGAACCAAATCCAGAGGGCATCGAGACCAGAATGAATGTCTATTTCCATACCTAAAATTACTCAATTCTTTAAAGCAAACCTGCGCTGTATGAACTAAAGTAATACTTTTCTACGGGCAGATTAATTCTTTGGCTTCGGTATAGATTTGGTAATTCGTTCTGCGCTTGGCTGTATAGTTCAAATCATTCCCGTTGAAATACATTGGCGCACCCAAATCACCCAAGTTGTGAAATCTTGCTATTTCTGATCTTGCACATTTAAAGGGTTCGGCGTATCCTTCTACATGAAAATACAACACATTATTAGACTGAAAATGGTAGGTGCTCACCGCATAAGTTAAGCCGCACTTCAATGTAATTTCCTTCTTACCCCTCGATGGTACAGGGTTGTTTGGATTGGTTTGAATAATTTGATTCGTGTCCTTGATGACTGATTTAGTGAAGTTCTGCTCGGGTGCATTGAGGTAATAATAACAATAGCGGTCATAGGTTTTCTTTTTTTGATACCGGTATAAAAAGTATACCGGTGCAGCATAAACCCATGGCGAGAGCAATATATAAGGCCCATTAACTACAACACTGTAGCTAGTCAAACCCATAGACGTAATGGCCAAACCTAAGGGAATCAACGGAGCTCTGCGGGTTTTTTTAAGATCAATACCAGCATTCATAAAAGCATAATCCTTGCCCAAATACATACTTCCCGGCACAACCACATCTGCATTGGCAAGTTTATGAACTTCTTGAGATGGGAACTCTCTAAAAAAAATTGTATCCGATGAAATAAAATAAAATTTCATACAAGTGATGCTCGTGTCTGAACCTTTGACTTGAAATTGTAGCCATTTATCTTGATCAGGAAAATGTTTGCGGTAATTCCAGCTATTCATAAAAACTTGCGAGGCAGTATGAAAAGCTAAGAAAAGGGCAATTATAGAAATACAAACTTGTTTCATTTTCTTTATTTGAAACAAAATTACCACGTAATTCATTAGCTACCCTACTTGATTTCACAAGTAATTGGCGGTGAGTTGCGAAAATCACAACTGTGAATTTTTATTCTGATTTCTTCATGATTTTTTGAATCTCAGTTTCGGTTTGCTGCAATTTATTTTGGCAGAATTCAACCAATTCATTTGCTCTTGAAACCGTTGTGGCCAGATCATCAATTTGAATTTCTTTATTTTCAAGTTTTTTAACAATGTCTTGTAATTGAGCTAAAGCTTCTTCGTAAGTTAAACTATCTTTCATGGCTCCTTTTGAATTTTTGTGATGGTACTATAAACAACTAAGCGATCGGCTCTAGTCACAAGTTCTTTGCCTACATAATCGCCTTGGAATTTTGATAAATCGATATTTTCTATGCTACTCATCGTGTAGCCAGCCATGAGTAGTTTCAGCGGATTTAAAAATTCAAATTTTTCTCTGACCCCATTTAATTTTAAGCGCTCAAGATCCAATTGATTTTTAGCATTAAGTTGTACACGATCCATCATACCTGGCAACTCCGTGGATTGAACAATTCTAACGTAATGAAGTGCTGCAGCAACTCCAGAATTCATACTTAGCTCCAAAGTTGAGCGATAGGCTGCAACAACCGTTTGAAAATAATGCGTCAAGAGGAGGTTGATTTTTGTCAAGGATTCGGTAGCTACTGCAAGTTGAGTGAGCACTTGGGTAACAGACCGGTCAATATTCGTCTGGAGTTCTGAAAGAAAGGTGCCAATACGTAGATATAAAAATTTTGCAACGGCCGTTGGCGTTATTTGCCTTGTATGGGCGACTAAATCTACAACCACCTCATCTGTTTCATGTCCTATACCGGTAAGTAAGGGCAAACGCAATTGGGCAACGCATTTACAAAGCTCATAATCATTAAATACATTTAAATCCATTTTACTGCCTCCACCTCGCAGCAAGACAATCGCATCTGCATCAAAAGTATCTGCCTCTTGAAGAGCACCAATGATTTGATTTGCCGCACGATCTCCTTGTACACTTGTAGCTATTTCCTTTATTGTAAAATTCCGAAATATCGGATTGGTACTCATTTCACTTAAAAAATCTCTGTATCCTGAGGTATCCGGTGAACCAATTAAAACAATGCGCTTAATGATCAAAGGCAACAAAAGCTGCCTTTGAAGATCGAATAATCCTTCTTTTTGCAGACGCTCTATGGTTTGTTTTTTTTTGAGTTCTATTTCCCCGTAGGTATAGGCTGGGTCTAGGTCATGGATCGTTAAAGAAAGTCCATAAATTTCATGAAAAACCAGTGAAACCCTGAATAGAAGTCTGTTGCCCGGCTGTAACAACTCTTTGAATTCGTTGCCTAAATTGGTTTGCAAAGCCAACACCTGACTGCGCCAAATTACTGCCTTCATTTGGGCCGTATGAATACCCTCTTTTGAATCGGCCAACTCTAGATAATAATGACCATTTTTGATGGTGAGTTTCAATAATTCACAACTTACCCAGTAGGCTTGTTCACCAAAATTTTGCCCAAACATGCGTCTGACACTCTCGGCGAGTTGCGTAAGGGTAAAGGTTTTCTTCATCTGTTTCAAAGTAACGGAATATTCCCTAATTTCGATGAAATAAAATGTTACTTATGCGATTCATTTTACCTTTCTTATGCATCTTAGCCTTTACTTCAATTGCACAAATACCAAGCTATGTGCCCATCTATGGCCTACAATGTTATTACCCATTTAATGGAAATGGCAATGATGCTAGCAGCCAAAACAATCACCTCACTAACAATGGGGCTGTGCTTACCTCAGACAGATTTGGCAACCCCAATTCAGCTTACGATTTTGATGGCATCAGTGCCTATTTAACCAAAACAAATCCGAGTTGGATATTCAATTCCACCTCTACATTTACAGTTTCTTTTTGGGCCAACCGTCAGAATACGGCAACAAATGGGATTGCCATTATGAATAGTACTGCGACAGGTGGAAATTTCATTTGGATTTGGCAAGCAAATGGAACTGATATGAAATATGGCACCAATAAGCAAGGTGCAGCTTGGATCTGGATTACCAATCCGAGTACAAATAATATTTGGACCCACTATGTAATGGTGTATAATGCCGGAACCATGCAGCTCTATCAAGACAATGTGCTGGTAGGAACCAACACCTTCACGCATACTGGAGTCAATAGTGCAAACTTACCACTCTGGATTGGCAGGGGCCACGGCGGCAATCCATTTTATGGAAAGATTGATGATGTCGGGATTTGGAATCGGGTGCTCAGCCCCTGTGAAATTCACGACTTATATACGGCAAGCAATACATTGACAACGGTAAGTGCTGGGCCCGATTTATATGCTTGTAATGGCGGATCAGTAACCCTCAACGGGACTGGCGCGCAAACATACCTTTGGTCTCCAAATGTGGTGAACGGCAGTAGCTTTACCCCTACTATTAATCAAACTTATACGCTCACTGGTTTTGATATGAATAACTGTTCTGCTTGGGATCAGACTAATATACTTTTAGAACAATTCACCATTAATGCCGGCCCCGATGTAGTAGTGTGCCAGGGAGATAGTGCGGTTTTGAGTGCCACAGGAGCTCCAAATATAATTTGGAATAGCAATGATGTGAGCAATGGCATTCCGTTTTTCCCAATCAATAGTGGGTATATAACAGCATTTGCTACAAGTGCAAATGGCTGCCAAGCCAGTGATTCAGTATTGCTAACCATCAATCCTTCCCCTACCATTAATGCAGGTTTTGATTTAGCCTTGTGCCCTGGCGATAGTCTATTACTTGGGGCAAGTGGAGCTTCAAACATACTTTGGAATGGCAATATTGCTAACAATAGCTACATTACTCCAATGAGCAGCCAAGATTATATTGCCACGGGGACAGATAGCTTGGGGTGCAGTGGATCAGATACTATTACTGTAAGCCTTGGCGCATTTCCAGACCTCGATGCGGGTCCTGATATTTCTGTATGCTATGGAGATGAAATTACCTTGAATGGCACAGGAGGTATTTTTATGTTCTGGGACAACAATGTTGTGGATGGCATTCCTTTTGTGCCACTGCTAAGTCAATCGTATGTGCTAACGGGGGCTTCCCCTGAAGGTTGTGTTGGAACTGACACGGTTAATGTAACAGTAAACGACAACATTGTGCTTGAGATCATTGCCGAAGCCATTGATAGCTATACGCTGAATGGCCAAACATATACGCAGTCAGGAACTTATACCCAAATATTGACAAGCTCTACTGGTTGCGACAGCACCATCAACCTCTATCTTACCTTAGATTTCACAGGCTTGGAAGAAAACAATACCGCTATGTGGAGTATTTATCCCAATCCAGCAAAAGATGTTCTTTATTTAATGAGTCACACCGCCTTCAATGATTCAGAGATAATCATTTTTGATTCTTATGGTAGGCAAATACGGAGTGCCGTTGCTAATGAATCAACAAAGGCACTTGAGCTTTTGGAAATTCCTAACGGAATTTATTTTATTCAAATCGGCGCCTTAACTAAACGCTTCGAAATACTCCGCTAGCTTAGCGTTTAGCTTTTACGGGGTTGCGCAAATTGGTATAGCCAACAATGTGCAATTTAATTGTGCCTACGGGTAGTTTTGCCTTTACCAATACGGGCAGCTTGTTGTCGTCGGCGGTAACGTAAAACAGGACGTCTTCTTCATTTTTAAAGTATCGACCTGTTTGAACGAGTGGCACAAACTTATGGCATTTGAATTTGCCTTTGTCGGTGCTGATGATATGATCTCCTAGGTATTTGATTTTTAATTCAAAGATCTCATTATCCATAAAAACAGGAAAGGTGAAAGTTTTACCTACCGGTGCATTTTTCAATGGCAGCGTTCGGGCATAATAAAATGCAGAAATCATGTCTTGGGTACCCATAGGTATGGCAAAAGACTTTCCTTTATCTGTTTCAACAGTTTTGTTTTGATGATGAAAGGTATAATCCTGACTGATTTTATAACCACCTTCATCTACGCGTCGCTTAAAAAACCATGGCATAATACTTCGCTGATCCAAATAGGTTTCATAGGTGTCGTCCACCTTAAAAACATGATCAAAGGTATTGATAGAATACCCCTTCCCAATAGCATGATATAATGACCGCCCATGCCCCTTTCGGTCGGTCCATTTGAGGTATAAGGTAACTTCACCAGCATCAATGAGGCCATAACTGAGCTTGTAGCGCAACTTTTCACCAACTGCAAATGCATCATTTTGGACAACAGGAAAAATCTCCTTAGAGGAACTAGAAATTGAGAGTAGCAAGAGAAGTAATGTTACTCCCCTAAGAAAAAAGTATTTCATAGCTGTGCTTTTTAAAGCACCTAGTCAAAGTTTGTGCCAAATTAAGGAGCGACGGTAAGAATGTAGTTGTTCTTTTTGCCTTTACCAATCAGCACATAACGATTATTGATCAAATGTGCAGGGCTTAAAATAAAATCTTCGGTCACTTTTTCTTTGTTCACCGAGATAGCATTTGCCTTGAGTTCTCGACGGGCCTCACCATTTGAACTTAAAAACCCTGTTTTGCTCGAGAGTGCTTCAATGATACTAATTCCCTGCCCAAAATCAGCTTCGGAAATACGTGCTTGTGGTACACCTTCAAAAACGGCAAAAAAGTCTTTTTCAGACAGCGAACGCAAGTCATCGGCAGTAGATTTACCAAAAAGTATATTACTCGCAGCAATGGCAGTCTGTAGTGCTTCTGAACCATGTACTCTAGTAGTAATATCTTCAGCAATAGCTTTTTGCAAAATGCGTAAATGAGGGGCCTCGGCATGTTGCAATTCTAAGGCCTCAATTTCTTCTTTGCTGCGCAATGTGAAAATACGTATGTAGTTGCCAGCATCTGCATCAGAGGCATTGAGCCAAAACTGATAAAAGGCATAGGGGCTGGTCTTTTCTGGGTCAAGCCAAACAGATCCGCCTTCAGTTTTGCCAAATTTGGTGCCATCGGCCTTTTTAATCAATGGCGTGGTAACCGCATATGCTTCACCTCCAGATTTGCGACGAATCAATTCAGTACCCGTAACAATATTACCCCATTGATCTGAACCCCCCAATTGTAATATGCAATTGTGGTGCAAATTGAGGTAATAAAAATCATATCCCTGCACCAATTGATAAGAAAACTCAGTAAATGACATGCCGGTTTCTAGGCGTTTTTTAACGGAATCTTTAGCCAACATATAATTGACTGATATATGTTTTCCAACATCGCGAATGAAATCCAGGAAAGACATATTTTCAAACCAGTCATAATTATTGACCATTTCTGCCGCATTATCACCCGTATTGAAATCTAAGAAAGCCTCCAATTGCTTTTTGACACAAGCCACATTGTGCTGCAGCGTTTGGGCATCTAACAAGTTGCGCTCTTGGCTTTTGCCTGAAGGGTCACCTACCATGCCAGTTGCACCACCGACCAGGGCATAGGGTTTGTGGCCTGCTCGCTGAAAATGGACTAGTGTCATGATTTGCACCAAATGACCAACATGCAAAGAATCGGCCGTAGGGTCAAAGCCAATGTAGCCTGCTGACATCTTTTTTAGAAGTGCTTCTTCGGTGCCGGGCATGATATCATGAATCATGCCTCGCCATTGTAGTTCTGCGATAAAATTGCTGGGCATTTTATTTGGTTAATTCTTTGAATACTTCTTCTAGTGATTTTTTATCCACACGAAGTGTGAGTATGAGCCATTGCTCATTTTGAGCATGTTGGGCGATAGCTTTTCTCAAATCTAACTGGGTAACTGATTCAATAAGCCAACCATTATCAAATGGCTCTACTTTGCTAACTCCTGAAATTTTGGAAAGTTGAGATTTCGAAACTTTTGTATCGAATTCTACATATACTGTTTGGTGTTCCTGCTCCTGCTGTAGAGTTTTGGCACTGTCGTCAGCGACAATTTGACCTTTGGATATGATGATAACTCGGTCACAGATGGCTTCCACTTCTTGCATAATGTGAGTGGAGAGTATAACTGTTTTCTCTTTTCCAATGCGCCTAATAAGGTCACGTATTTCTACCAACTGATTAGGGTCCAAACCTGTGGTGGGCTCATCTAAAATGAGCACCTCAGGATCGTGAATGATGGCTTGCGCTAGGCCAACACGCTGGCGATAGCCCTTGGAAAGTGCACCGATTTTTTTGTGCTGCTCTACCTCTAGACCTACGGCTGTGATCATTTCTGCTACGCGCGCTTTGAGGTTTTTTATTTTATAAATGCGTCCAACAAATTCAAGGTATTCACGCACATACATGTCTGTGTACAAGGGGTTGTTTTCAGGCAAATACCCTATTAATTTGCGGGTTTCAAGTTTATCAATGTCTACCTTAAGACCACAAATCTCTACTTCACCCTCACTTGCAGGTATAAACCCAGTCATGATTTTCATGGTGGTAGATTTTCCAGCACCATTTGGGCCTAAAAAAGCGACGATTTCACCTTTTTTAACCGAAAAACTGACATCGCGAACTGCTGCTTGCTCGCCGTAGTATTTATATAAGTTTTTAACAACTATGGACATGGTATGCGAAGTTACTCAATTTTTCAGAGAAACGTTTATTGGGCAACCCTCCGAGAGTAGAACGCAAAGAAAAATGCAAAAATGGTAATTCCCATTTGTGTTTCTAAGCCATCTTCAATCATAAGGGTAAGAATCAGGCTAATACCGATGAGCAAGCCGGTTAAATTTTTATAGTGTATTTGTTGCTTCAAAAACAAAATGAGTAAGGCAACAAAGAGTATTAAGCCAAAAATTCCAACATTCAACCAAGTGGTCAGGTAGTAATTGTGCGGGCGCAATCTTCGATCAGTGCGCAACTCAGATTGCCTTGCATCATATCGCTTGAGCATTTGATCTGAAAGGTCACCAATTCCCACCCCCAATAACCAATGATCAGCTAATAAAGAAGTAGCATTATGCCAATATTCCAACCTTTCTAATAAGGAATGATCATTGGGATTGGTGCTGTGGTGCAATTGATAGCGCAGACCAAATAACCTTGCTGGTAAGCCCCCTTGTGCTTCTTGAACATCGGCAAACCCTAATTCAATCAGGTGAATTTCATCCTTGCTTAGTTGATTGAGCCCGGATGCAGCTGCACAGCCATTTTTACTCAATAAATAACGTTCAATGGTGGTTTGGAGCCTTTGCCCTCGTAAGTCAGCTCCTTCGATTGGCAAGTTTGATCTTTTTTGCCATGCCTTGGCCAAACCCTGTGGATTTGGCGGGCACGTTTCCATGTAATCTATGGGTTGGGCCAAATAATAGAACAAGGAAATAAATACACCGGTACAAAAAGCAATTAGCCCCATTACCCATATTGTTCTTCTATTTTTTAAGAGCAAAGTGATGGCATGTCCAATAAGTACAACCAAAACGGTCAGTACACCAGAAAGCGCCTGACTATCAAAGGTGTAAAACAAAAACCACAGTGCGAGTATAAAATACCAGCGGTTTGTTTGTGCTCGTTTTATAGCAAAAGAAAGCCCAAATCCGATCAAAATTCCATAACGAATATGCGAGCCAAATAAGGACATTTCTCTAATGTCAATGAGCTGAAATTCTTCAGCAAAAAAATGATAAGCAATGCTGTTAATTAAAGAACTCAAAAACAAGGCCCCCAAAAAGAAACTCCAAAGACCTTCTGTTTTTCGAAAAGTCGGCAAAGGCCGCACCGAAATGATAATGGGAATCAAAAACAAGCTTGTTAACCTTCTTAGTTGATCTAGGCCTTCAATCCAATTGTTAGACCAAAGTAAACTGAGCCACAAAAGGGAATAAAAAAGCAACAATAGGTGGACCAATCGATTTTCGGCAAGCCGCCTGTAGTAATTTTTATAATCTGCCTCAAGCAATAAATTTAGCCCGCCCAATAGCAAACCCATTGACATTAAAAATTTACTGCAGACCATGCCGATTACAAAAAGTAAAAGGGTAAGGTAATGTAGTCTATTGTGAGCCTTTGGTCCGAACCAGCGTTGTAACATGCAATTAGAACGCTTAATTCTTTAAAATAGTATCGTATTGTTTGGAGTCTTGAAGTATTTCAATGCCCTTTTGAACCACTCGATCAGCGTAAAGTTGCTGTTTGGCACGCCCTTCTTGATAAAAATAGCGCGAAACAATTTCTTCCTCGAGAAGTAAGGTGATCTCCTTTTTAAATTTATCCAAATCCCGATCTTTAGACGGCGTTACCTTTTCAAGCATGAGCTCATATTGGGCGGCAATATCCTGATAATAACCTTCCTTTTCAGCGGTTTCTTTCATTTTTCGCAAAGCTTCCTCTGAAGCTGTTGTGTAGTCAAAATCTGCTTGAGCCAATACATATTGCTTGAATTGCTCATAGGCTAAATCACTTAAGTGAAAGGGGCTGTTTATTGCCACAATTTGGTTCTCACGGGCATATTGAGTGGCGTAGTTAAAAATATGATTTTTGATCAATAGCATTGCTGAGAGTCTACTCAAGTCTTCAAGTGCAACTTCCACATCTGGTTCAATACCCCTGCCGTCAATGACAGTACGACCATTTTTGGTTTGAAACGACTTGAGCAAGGAATCTGGCACCTCTGTTGGTTTTTCTCCATTTGCTTTGTCATAGTATTCCAATCTCTGCACACAGCGACCCGAAGGTGTGTAATACTTGGCGATGGTAATTTTAATTTTTGAGCCGTATTTGAGATCATAGGTGCGTTGTACAAGGCCTTTGCCAAAGCTGGTTTCTCCTACAACCACAGCCCTGTCTAGGTCTTGCAAGCTGCCAGCGAGAATTTCCGAGGCAGAAGCCGATCCACCATCAATGAGCACAACCAATGGCATATTTGGCGCAAAGGGTTCTTCAAGTGTCTTATATGTACGGTTTTCTTCAGCAACACGGCCTTTGGTAGTGACTACCAATTGATTTTTAGGAACAAAGAAATTTACAATCTTCACTGCTTCAATAAGCAGGCCACCACCATTGCCCCTCAAATCTAAAACAAGCTCCTTCATTCCTTGACGTTGAAGGTTTTCAATCGCTTTTTTAACATCTGCAGCCGCAGTTTGTGTGAAAGAATTAAGTTTGACATACCCCACCTGGTTTTCGAGCATACCAAAATAGGGCACGTCCGGAAGCTTAATTTCGTCTCGGGTTATTTTAAAACTTTTTGTGCCTTCATTTTGCCGTTCGATAACTAAATCAAATGTGGTGCCCTTCGGGCCTTTGAGCGCATCAGAAACCTCTTCGGTTGATTTTTTTTCCATGCTTTTGCCATCGATACTGATGATTTTATCACCGGCCCGCAACCCAGCAACTTGTGCTGGTTTACCTTCATAGGGCTCAGCAATAAAACTAAAATCGCCCATTTTTCGAATAAGTGCACCAATACCTCCATATTGACCAGTAGTCATGAGTCGGTAATCTTCAATATTTGATTCGTGGTAATAAACCGTATAGGGGTCGAGCTCTTTGAGCATGGCATCTATTCCTGTTTTGGCCAACTGGCCGTTTTTCGTTTCATCAACAAAATAGAGCTCCAGGTGCTCATATATTTGATCAATAATTTCTAAACTCTTAAGTGTTTCAAAGGAATTACTTTGGGCGTATCCTAGATTAAGACTGAGAAATAATGTAACTAAAAATAAAAGTGCTTTGGGCTGTTTCATGGGTTTATTTCTTTGATCAATTGGTCTAATGCTTTACTCAATTTTTGTTCCAAAAATGTATACGTAGGACGCTCATCGGCAACAAATGTTATCGAAAAAAGCAATTGTTTATTGATTTGCTGCAGGTGTGTCAACAGGTTGGTCTTATTTTTTCGCAACACCTCACGCAACAGTCGTTTGATATAATTGCGGTCATGGGCATGCTTGAAACGGCGTTTTGGGGCTGAAAATAATACTTGAAATGGTACCTGATCACTTTGTTGCACATCCACTGGTTCAAGTAAATATAAGATTCGCAACGGATATACTTTAATGACTTGACCACGCGTATGAAGCAATTCGATTTTTTTTAAACTGCAGAGTTTATAAGCCTTAGGCAAACTTTGGTCCATATGTTGGTCTTCCTTATTCAAGATGTTGATTGGATACGTCTTCGTATTGGGTATAGGAATCAGGGTCTTGATTGGGGCCATTAGATTTGGGCGGTTTGGGTCTAAATGCTTGAAGAAGACGCATAAAAACGCCCACTACAAAGAAAAAACCTAGTACTTGAAAAATAAATCCGAGTAAAAAAGCCTTTTCTAAACTGCGAATATTCTTTTCAAACCAATTTACAAGTAAATTTTCTGACAAGGACGGATTGAAGAAAAGAATGATAAAAACCAGCGCGGCTATAAATAACAGCGTAATTTCCAAGCGAAGCGAATAAGGGCGGGATGGAACTGGTATTTGAAACCTTGAAAACATTTGAAATTGTTCTTGTTGTTTTTGAAACTTACCGAGTAAGTACAGCATCAAAATAAGGCCACCTGTGGCTAATTTTTGCCAATCATAAACATATGAGGGTTCATTGGGGGCATAATCTAGGCAATAGGCAAAAGTAATGCCTACTAAAAAAATATACTTAAGCGCTTTTTGGGTATAGAGGCCAGCAAGTTGTGGAGAACGCATGCCGGTGAGCATTTTAAAGATTGTTTCAATGAAAAACCAAATGAAATTAAAAATTGCAAAACGTACACCAAGCTTAAAAAGAAGCGTCACTAATATCATAATCCGAAGTTACGAAGTTTAGCAATGTCACCTTTAAAGAAATTACCATCCACATGACAATTGATGCCATGTACGACCATTTTTTCTGAAAACTGATACATCGTCCAAGGCAAATGAGCCACTTTATGATGTGGCCCGTAGGACGCAATCCAAAGTGGGTAGCCTTCAATACTTCCTTTCAAATATTGCTCGTAGAAATAACGACCCGTATAAACTATTGGCTTGCAATTGTAGTGTTTACCAATTATTTTCAGCCAATTTTGAACTCCTTCACGCAAATTTTTCAATCCATAAATGGACATGCGCTCTACATCGAGCACCGGCGGTAAATCACCTTTTTCCAATTCCACATGAGTTATAAACTGTTGGGCTTGTTGTGTAGAATTTTCTGAAGGTCTGTAATAATGATAAGCTCCCCTTTTGAATCCACATTGTTTGATCGACCTCCAATTGATACCATATTGTGCATCGACACCATCTTTGCCCATAGTAGCACGCACCAACACAAAACGCAGTGGATGTTTGGTCAAAAGCACCTCTTCCCAATGAATAGCTCCTTGATACTGCGAAATATCTATCCCAAAGCAGTAATTATGGTCGTCAGCCAAAGCTGTCTGGGCTAAGGTTTCGGGAGTGTTATTTTTCAATACAGGTCGAAATAATTCTATGCGGTCATAAAAACGAATGAAAGCAAAAACATAAAGTATAAAACTACCGGTGAGTACCCAAGGCCAAAAAGGTTGTTTTTTTCGCCATTTCTTTTTGGTGAAAATTAATACGATGCCGCCAAAAGCCAAGCACCCCAAAACATATTGAGGGTGGTTGAGCAACCATAAGATTAAACTTTTAAGTAGCGTCATCATTGATCAAACTAATCCAAACACTTGCAGGGTGGATCTATCAAAATTTTGGTGTTGGGCAAGCGATCAGAAAGTTGCTTGGCAAAAATTGTCCCGTACATCACTCCTTCTATGTTGAGTAATTTTAAATTGGGCAAGCTAAAAATACCCTCTCCAAAATACTCAATACTATTGGCATACAAATCCAAGATTTCCAATGCTTTAAGTGCCTCTATTTGTTCAGGAAGTAAGGTAATTTGATTTCGATCTACATGCAATACCCTCAGCTGCTGAAGTTGACAAATTACTAAAGGGAAGTTTTCGAATTTATTACGACCTAAATTCAGTTTATTTAATTTTTGGAGCGCGGCAAATTCTTGTGGCAACGCCTTTAATCTGTTTTTGCTCAGATCTAATTCTGTAAGTTCAGTAAATCCAAACAATTCTCTGGGAATTGATTCCCATTTTTGGGCAGAACAATCTAGCTGCTTAACCAAGAGAGGGTCCATTTTGAGGGCTTGTTCCCAAGAAACGGATTGTGCATGTATTTGAAACACGCCAAAAAAAATGATCCAAGTAAACAGCAACCCTTTGCTCATAAAGCGAAGATAAATAAAAATAAACCTCTCGTTCATTAATTATTATTGTACTTTTAACCATATCTACTACATGACCAAACCTATGAAAAGCCTCTTTACCTCACTTTTTACGGCAGTTGCAACCATACTTTGGGGCCAAGCCGGCCCTATTGATTTTGAACCATCCGGTTACGGAGCCACCTGGACCTGGACAACTTTTGAAAACGCAAGCAACCCACCAGTGGAGATGGTATCAAACCCTGCACCTGGAGGTATAAATATTTCTAGTACCGTCTGTAAATTCACGGCCTTGGTTGGTGGAGCACCATGGGCTGGATTTGAATCTTTACATGGGCAGGGAATTGGTTTGTTCAACTTAACTGCTGCCAATTGTCAAATAAAGATGATGGTTTATAAATCTGTGATTAGTCCGGTGGGTATCAAATTTGCCACCCCCGCAGGAGCCTCAACAGGTGAAATTCTTGTAAGCAATACCCTTGTCAATCAATGGGAAGAATTGACATTTGATTTTTCCAATGTCCTTTCTGCACCTTCTTCAACTGGTATTGATCAAATTATTTTCTTTCCAGATTTTGCCCAACGAGCCGATAACAATATCTGTTATTTAGACAACATCAAGTTTTCTAACCAAGATGGATCTCAGAACACTGAGCCAATGGGCCCTGCACCTACACCTACTTATCCACCAAATGCTGTCATTTCCCTGTTTAGCAATCCTTACACCAATGTTCCTGTTGATACATGGCAGGCTCCTTGGTCAAGTGCACAATTGACAGATTTACAAATTCAAGGTAACGACACCAAGCGCTATAATTCCATGAATTTTGTGGGCATTGAAACCCTTGGAGCCAATCAATTGAACTTAAGTGGTATGACTCATTTTAGAATTGATTACTGGACAGCCAATATGGACCCTTTCAGAGTGAAACTTGTCGATTTTGGACAGGATGGACAATATGCAGGTGGCGATGACAGCGAAAGCGAACTTAGCTTTCAACCTACCCCACAAGTTTGGAATACCTTAGAAATTCCATTGTCACAATTTGCCAATTTAATTGGTCTCAATCACATTTCGCAACTCATTTTATCTGGTGAACCTGTGGGAACAGGTGTGGTTTACATTGACAATGTTTTGTTTTTTGATGAAAGCCAGACAGGAATGCAAGATTATTCAAAGCCTGAGAGTCGCATTTTTCCAAATCCTAGTGCAAGTAGTATTCAAGTTCAAAGTGAGCAAATTATATTGAAATTAAAAGTTCTCAATGCTAATGGGCAAGAATTCATATGTATGCACCCCAATGAAGAGCAGGTGGTTTTAGACATTTCAAATTTGGCTGTAGGCTGTTACTTTGTTGAATTGACCCATGCAGATGGCCAAGTCCAAATGTTACGATTGCTGAAAGATTAAGCTATTTTGAAATAGCCGCGTACTAGCTTTTCATCAGTGATGAGTTGATCTTTGAGCGCTGACAAATTTTCAAATTTTTGTTCTGAACGAATTCTTTGGTGAATGCAAAGTGCTAAATATGCCTCGTAGATATCGGATTCAAAATCGAAGAAGTGTACTTCAATTTTTCTTTGTTTATTTTCTTCTCTGATTGTTGGACGCCAGCCAATATTCATCATTCCATACAGCATACGCCCATCCAATTCACTCGAAACGGCATAAACACCATCTGCAGGTAAAATTTTCTCTAGCTCGGTAAGTTCTACATTGGCAGTAGGGTAGCCAATACTTCGGCCATTTTGTAAGCCCCTAGACACAAATCCAGATACTTGATAAGGCTGTCCTAAATAATGGTTAGCTAAGTCGATTTGCCCTGCAGCAATGGCTTTTCTAATTTTTGAAGAGCTGATATAAACCTCATCTATTTGCTCAACGGGGATTTCCCTTACTTCAAAAAATCCGTCAGCCTCGTATTTTCTCAAAAAATCAATGTTGCCCTGTCGATCATGGCCAAATTGGTGATCATAGCCAATAATCACGCACTTGGCATTTAAGCCTTTGATGAGTACTTGTTCAACAAATTCTGCAGCTGTTTGCCTAGCAAAATCTTCACTGAATTCTTGAATTACGACATGATCAAGCCCTAAGGCACCCAACCTCGACAGTTTTTCTTTTTGAGTTTGAATCAGGCCAAGCGCTTCATTTGGGAAAAGCACTTTGCGCGGATGCGGATGAAATGTGAGTAAAACCGAAACCAAGTTTCGCAGTTTCGCCTCCTTGCATACCGACAATAAAATCTTTTGATGACCTAAATGCAAGCCATCAAAGGTTCCAATCGTTACTACCGATGGAAGCTGCGATTTAAAAGTACCTAGACCCCGGTGCTGCTCCATTAGAGGATAAGCATAGCGTCGCCGTAAGAATAAAAGCGGTACTTTTCTTTTACTGCCTCTTCATATGCTTTGTGCATGAGTTCATGCCCCATAAAGGCAGAAATCATCATCAAAAGTGTTGAAAGTGGCGTATGAAAGTTCGTAATCAAACAATCGGCAATGCTGAACTCATAAGGCGGAAAAATGAATTTATTTGTCCAGCCATCATAAGGCTTGAGTAAGCCTTCAGTAGAAACAGAAGATTCAATTGAGCGCATAGAGGTAGTGCCAATTGCACATACTTTGCGCTTGTTGCGTTTGGCATCATTAACCATTTGGACTGCAGCCTCCGGTATAATGGCCTGTTCAGAATCCATTTTGTGTTTTGTAAGATCTTCAACTTCTACGGAGCGGAATGTACCTAAACCTACATGCAATGTGAGTTCAGCAAAATTGATTCCTTTCAATTCCAAACGTTTCAATAATTGTTTTGAAAAATGGAGGCCTGCAGTAGGGGCAGCAACTGCACCTTCTACGCTTGCAAAAACGGTTTGGTAACGCTCTTCATCCTCTGGCTCTACTTCTCTTTTGATATATTTTGGTAATGGTGTTTCACCAAGTTCTGTGATTTTAGCCTTGAAATCTTCATAGGGGCCGTCAAATAAAAAGCGCAAGGTTCTGCCTCGGGAGGTTGTGTTGTCAATCACCTCAGCTACCAAAGAATCATCTTCTCCAAAATACAATTTGTTGCCAATTCGAATTTTGCGTGCCGGATCCACCAAGACATCCCAGAGTAAACTCTCGCGGTTGAGCTCTCTAAGAAGGAAAACCTCGATTTTGGCACCCGTTTTTTCTTTGTTGCCATACATGCGTGCAGGAAAAACACGGGTATTGTTTCTAATCATGACATCGCCTTCCTCAAAATAGTCAAGCACATCTCGAAACATTTTGTGTTCTATGAGACCAGTATCACGATGCACAACCATTAGGCGGCATTCGTCACGGTTTTCTTCAGGATAGTTTGCGATTAATTCTTCCGGCAAATGGAAGTCAAAATCAGATAATTTCATTTTACTCATAGCACTTTATTTTATACCCAACTCAAACGGGAGCGCAAAGATACAACATCGAGACCCCCTCTGTCAAGTATTTGGACAAGTATTTCTAAAATTGGAAGTAAACAAAGGCTTTGAAAGTGTCTGAAACAGCCTGATACATGATAAAAACAGCTAGTGCAAAGGCGAATCCCTGAAGAGGCATGGGCCATTTTGAAAAGAAGAGTACGGTCTTGTCTTTCCAACTTTGAGGCAACCAGTGGGTAATATATCCCAAAATCATTAGACAGAAAATAACCCAGAAATTATTCCATACAATCCACCATACATCGAAGGATAAATCAAATTTGGTCCCGATAATTTCGAGGAATTGCAAAGGCTGGTCAGACTCTGGCAAACGGAACCAAATGCGTGTAAAAGTGATAAAGGATAAGGTAAATAAAATTCGCCAAAAACGCACAAGCCAAGAATTGCTTTGTTCATAGGGGCTGATGCGTTTCCAATAATTGTACATGATCAGTGCTGCTCCGTTCATTGCTCCCCAAATCACAAAATTCTGGCTAGCACCATGCCACAAACCGCCGACAACCATCGTGATAAGCAAATTCAAATCGCGCACTGCAAAAGTGCGGAAGGCTTTCCAAAAACGCCAAAGCAACAAATAAAGCGTCAATAATATCCCGTAGGTATACCAAAGTTCTATCCACCCCGTGATGAAGTACAAGAACCCAAGAATCACGGCCGTAAGGATGCCTGTTCCTATGGTGCCCTTTTGATTTCCACCCAGTGGGATATAAAGATAATCCCTAAGCCATGAACTCAAAGATTTATGCCACCTGCGCCAAAATTCAGCAACTGACAACGACTTATATGGTGAATTGAAATTCTCTAGCAAGTTGAATCCCATCAGTTTAGACACCCCAATTGCCATATCGGTATAGCCAGAAAAGTCTGCATAGATCTGCAAGGAATAACCGAACATGGCCAAAACACTTACAAACCCTGGATAAGAACCTGGAGCATCCAGGACCTTGTCTATGAATTGAACAGCGATATAATCAGCAAATACCAATTTTTTCAATAGCCCTTTTGCAATCATCCATAGCGCCCAAGAAAATTCATATTTACTCAATTGGTAGGGTTGGCCAATCTGGGGTATAAAGTCCCGAGCGCGAACAATTGGTCCGGCAATCAGGTGCGGGAAATAGGTTACATAAAAGGCATAATCAAAGAAATTCCTTGCAGCCTTAATTTCTTTACGCGAGATATCTACCAAGTAAGAAATATTATGAAATGTAAAAAATGAGACCCCTACCGGGACCAAAATTTTTTCTACAAAACTCCCTTTTCCAAACAACTCATTACCCAGTACTGCAAACTGATTGACCACATTGAAATGGGTTCCAAATTGTGCATTAAATGCATCAGTAAAGAAGTAGGCATACTTGAAATAGAATAAACCTAGCAAGTTGATGGTGAGCCCTGTAATAAGAAAAATTTTGCCTGATTTTTGCCCTTCCTTGTTTTGAACGGCTAATCCAATCAAGTAATTGAATAGGAGCATGAAGCCTAGTAAGAGCACAAAATTTCCGGAAGTTTTAAAATAAAAGAAAAGACTTACTCCGGTCAAAAAAATACTTCGCAGTAAAAAACGTTTGTGAATTAAAACAAAAACGGCCATCACCAAAACAAAAAATAGCCAGAAATCTAAACGTGTAAATAACAAGCTTTCTTGCTGTTGCCATGAAAATAACTCGTGTAGTCGATTCATAGATTTCTTAAAATTGATTTTCGTTTAATAAGGCCTTTTTAAATGCTTCTATCAATAAGTCGCCTTTTAAATGGTAGCCTGTAGAAGTAAAATGGACATAGTCTGCTTGCATCAATCCTGCGTTCTTCCAGGTCAATGACGATCCCAATTCGCCCATGATTCCATAAAAATCCCAAACACCTGTATGATACGTTTTGGCCAACTGAAAAATCACTTCGCGCTGCCGTTCGGTATTGCGATTTGGATATTTTCGCTTATAGTAATCATCGTTGGGAACAGTAAGTAAAATAGCACATTTTGGATTGCTTTGCAGGACCAATTGTATCATTTTTTCCAAATTTTCCTTGTAGGTTTTTGGACTAAATGCTTCATAGGAGCAATGCGCATCATTGGTGCCGACCGAGAAGATAAAAAGATCTGGGGGGCTGAGTTCTAAATCCCTACTGAAATTATTGTTTGCCAGATAAGTTGGAAGGCTCGCACCGTTGATACCTATAGCTGTATAACGAATTCCGGGTAGTTCATTGAGAAATTCAATACCATAAAGTTCCATTTCAAATGCTTCAGCTATGTTTTTGGTAAACATCAAGTCCAAAGAATCTAGGTGATCTGAAAAATTTATTTCTGTGTAACCTAATTCTGGAAAATATGCAACCTCAGTTACCAAGAGTTCTTGATCTCCAAAATTAAGGTCGTAAGGGAAAAGGCCTGTGTTGTGATATACTCTTAGGCGGTTATAAGGCGGCTTTACTGCGGTGCGCAAATGCTTGAAATAGAGCAATACTATAGAGTCTGAACAGGTAATGGCTGCTCCACTCAGGCCATAATCTAGGTCTTCGGGGCGTTGATTTACGCTTCTGTATCCTTTCCAAGAATTCGGTGAGCTGAAATTATAATTTGAAGGGTTATTGGTATGGGCGAGATTGAATGGAAAAACCAAACCTCGTTCCCCACTCAAGCCAGGCCAATTCGATTGTAAAAAAGTACGAAAATCGTGGGTATAAATATCGGCCTGTAAATGGGAGCCACCAATATGGTAAAAATTTAATTTGCCTGATTTAGTGGAAATCATTTCTTGCAATTCTTGCTCTAGATGCTCCCAATTTGGGTTGACAGTATCAAAGAACTGAAATTGGTTGCACTGAATTTCAATGAAATTATATTGGTCGGCTATTTTTTTCTCTCTCGGACTTAAATAAGATTTTAATGAATCATTTTGACCTTGTCCGAAATTTAAAAAAGGAAGTAGAGCAAACCAAAAGAATATTCTCATTATTGGCCTCCTTTTTTACTGAGCCAATCGCTGTATGCTGCACCGAATGCTTCATAAAAGTACTCAGAGGCAATGCTTGCACCACGTGGCGAAAAATGGATGTAATCCTTGCCTGCTAATCCTTGCTCTACCCATGATGGCATGGAATTGTAACCGCCCATAGCTGCATATAAATTCCAAAAAGCAGCACCTGTATCGCCACACATTTTTCGCATGCAATCAACAGTATATGGCAGCAGCGGGTAGGTCTCAAATATACCCTCGTTTAACCGCGACATATCGCTAGGGCCAATAAGTATGATTGCCGCATCAGGCACCAACTTTTGAATGTATCCAATTCTGTTTTTCAGAGCTCCGACATAGGAGCGAACACCGCTGCTATCTTTAAAAGTATGCACAGAATTACCGCCAAATTGTAAAATAAAAAGTTTGGTGTCCGCCTGACGGTGCATTTGTGCAAAAAGTGCTGCTTCTGAAGAACTGAGGTCATGGCCAGAGGATCCTCGCATGGCAACATTATTCACCTGTACCCCAACATCACCTTCCAGACTAAAGCCAGAAAAGACTGGGCTCTGTGTTGAAGAAAAAACATACCTTAATTTGCCAGGTGTTTTTTCAAAACTCAAAGGTAAAACATGCGCCGCTCCATCTGCAATGAGGGAATCTTCATGAATGAGCTTGTCATTCTCATATACTTTTACAGCACAGGGGGCCACACAACTATTGTAATAACACTTCACTTGGGTGTAGGTCCTAGCGCGCGCATATGCTGCATTAGAGGGTGTAATTTCAATCCATGCTTCGGTGGGCGTTGCTGAATTTGGATCAGTGATTGTAAAGGTCGCAGCCGATAACAAGGCACCGTATTTCTTACTAGTTAATTTGGGAGGCCAAAAAGCAGTCAGTCTTTTGAAATTAGATGAAACTGTTTGTTTGTAGCTCATTGTCGGATAAACATTATAGGCTGGAATAAAGCCAGGGCCAATGCCACCAAATTGTTGTTGAATGCGCTGTCGAATATAACCTGTCATGCGGTCTCCTTCAATTTGAGAGTCTCCGTAATGAAAAATACTGATTTTTTGACCTGTGGCCGCAGATTGAAGTGCGGCAAAAAATTTAGCCAAACGCTCCTCTGCAGACTTACTTAAATACAATGGGTTACCAGATTCTGTAGCCATATTTCCGCCATCAGGTGCTCCTGCCTGCCCTGAACTCTGGCCCGTATGTTTGATAGCCTGATTGATGTTGGTTGTATCAACGGCGCCAACAATCTTTTCAATATTTTTCTTTTCTTGTTTTTTTGCCACCCAGATCCGCTCCCAAGGTAAAAATTTCCACCTCACACCCATCCAGTCAATGCCGTCTTTAGGAATGAATGCACTTGGAATCATCAATAAAGACAACACCAGAACTAAAAAAAGCAGAACTTTGTATGGACGAATTTGTTTCACGGATTACTTTTCAGAACAAATATAATTCTTCTATCAGCATTAAAAAAAATATGGCAAACCAACTCAGCAGCGAAAGTTCACCTTACTTATTGCAACATGCCAAAAATCCTGTTCATTGGGTCGCATGGTCAGAGGAGATTTTTGAACAAGCAAAGTCTCAAGACAAATTGGTGTTAATAAGCAGTGGCTATTCTGCTTGCCATTGGTGCCATGTCATGGAGCATGAGTGTTTTGAAGATAAGGAAGTGGCTGCATTGATGAACAAGCACTTCATTAATGTCAAGGTAGATCGCGAAGAAAGACCTGATGTAGATCAAGTATATATGACTGCCGTGCAACTCATGACTCAACGTGGCGGTTGGCCACTGAACTGCATTACATTGCCAGATGGTAGGCCAATTTATGGTGGCACCTATTTTCCTAAAGACCAATGGATGCATATCCTCAAATCATTGGTTCACACCTATGCCAACGATCGTGAGAAAGCCATAGAATATGCACGCCAACTGCACCAAGGCATTCAACAAGCAGAACTCATAGACCAACCCATACCTTTGAATGAATTTAGCAGCGAAAGGCTACATGAAATGGTCATACGCTGGGCACGGTCCTTTGATACATTGGAAGGAGGTACCCATAAAACACCAAAATTTCCACTGCCAAACAATTGGAATTTTTTACTGGCCTACGCACAGCATTTCGACGAAGATAAAATTATCAACCAAGTGAGGCTTACCCTGGATAAATTGGCACTCGGAGGAATCTACGATCAAATTGGTGGTGGCTTTACAAGATATAGTGTCGATGGATTGTGGAAGGTACCTCATTTCGAGAAAATGCTCTATGATAATGCACAGCTCATTGGGCTCTATTCCCATGCCTATGCCGCATTTAACTTGCCGCATTATAAAGAACTTGTACTTCAAACTTTTGATTTTCTTGAACGCGAATTGCGCTCAGCCCAAGGGGCTTATTTTAGCGCTCTAGATGCCGACAGCGAAGGCGATGAAGGTAAGTACTACTGTTGGCAACCTGAGGAAATACATACGCTTTTTGGGCCAGAGGCCCCACTTGTTATCGATTACTTCAACATTAATGAATTGGGCTACTGGGAAGAAGATAAACACATCCCTCTTCGTAAAAATTTCGATGTCGCCTTTGCCCAAAAATCAGGGCTAGATACTACTGAATGGTTACTTAAAAAAGCAGAAATTATTCAAAAAATGCTTTACTATCGAGAGCAGCGCACAAAGCCAGGGCTCGATAACAAGCTCATAGTTAGTTGGAATGCCATGGCTGCAAAAGGACTACTTGAAGCTTATAGAATATTTGGCCATGATGCTTTTTTAGTACGCGCCATTGAAATTTTAAATTGGATCGAGCATACGCAATGGAATGGACAAATTCTTTTGAGAATTAATACCAACGGCAACAAGAAAATCAATGCATTTTTAGAAGATTATGCTCAAACAATTGAGGCACTCAGTTTGGCATATCAGGCCACTGGGAAAATCAGCTATTTGAATTTTGCCAAACAACTTACTGAAACTGTGGAAAGGGATTTTCAAAATGAGCAAAGTAAAATGTGCTATTTCACATCGAAAGATTCCAAATTGGTGAGCCGAAATATGGAAATTCATGACAATGTCATTCCCTCGAGCAATTCGGTGATGGCACATGCTTTTCTAACATTAGGCACCTACTTTGACAACCAAGCATGGATCAATAGTGCCAAACAAATGTTACAAAATTTATATGACGGAATGGAGACCTACGGATCTGGCTATTCTAATTGGGGCTTATTGCTATTGAGGTTTTTAGCCGAAGAAAAACAGATGCATGTGCTCAATGAGAGCAACCCAAATTTCGTTTATAAAGCAACGGTAAAAAGCAATTGTTTACTTTCCTACCACCAACAATTGCCTTTCTCTCAATTATACCCAACAGATGCTATTTCGGTATGTGAATACGGTGTGTGCCACAAGCCTGTTCAAAGTATAGAAGAGGCACTTAAATTTTAACCTTCCTTATTGCTTTTTTACCAAACATGGCATAAAGAGGGCAAAAGGATACACTTGAAGTCAGTACAAGAACGATTGCAATAATTGAAGCAAAGGTAAGTGGTAATCCTGTTAAAAGCTTAGTAATCCCACCCACCACGATTAATGCAGCAATAGCAATTCGGATCATTTTATCTATTTTTCCTACATTTTTTTTCATGTAATAAAAATAACCACATTTTGAATTAAGTTTTGCAACTTAGATTACAATGGATTTTCTTGCGATTGCTCTTTTGACAGCCGCAACAACATCTGGGGTATCGATATGGTATTTGGTCATAAGTTCCATTGGCGTACCAGACTCACCAAAGGTGTCATTGACAGCTACATATTCTTGCGCAACAGGGTTATTTCTGCTCAGTACCTGAGATACAGCTTCTCCTAATCCTCCATTCATCATGTGCTCTTCTGCCGTAACTACACAACCTGTTTTTGCAACTGATTTTAAAATAGCAGCTTCGTCGAGAGGTTTGATGGTGTGCATGTTAATGAGCTCAGCAGAAATACCCATTTCATGTAATTCTTTGAGTGCTTCGATGGATTTCCACACCATGTGGCCACAGGCAATAATGGTAACATCAGTGCCTTCGGTCAGGATATCGGCTTTTCCAATGACAAATTTTGCATCTGGCTTTACAAAAATTGGCATTACTGGGCGTCCGAAGCGAAGATATACTGGGCCTTCATGTGCTGCAATGGCAATGGTTGCTTGCTTGGTTTGATTGAAGTCTGCCGGAACAATGACTGTCATATTGGGCAGCATGCGCATCATACCTATATCTTCAAGAACTTGGTGGGTAGCACCATCTTCACCTAAGGTGAGGCCAGCATGCGATGCACAAATTTTTACATTTTTTTTGGCATAGGCCACCGACTGGCGAATTTGATCGTAAACACGGCCTGTGGAAAAATTAGCAAAAGTACCTGTGAACGGGATTTTACCAGCAATGGCCATCCCTGCGGCTAAGCCAATCATATTGGCTTCAGCAATACCCGCCTGAAAGAAACGGTCTGGATTGGCTTTCTGAAAGGCATCCATTTTAAGGGAGCCAGTAAGGTCTGCACACAAGGCAACTACATCTGGGTTGTTTTGGCCTAGTTCTGCCAATCCTTCACCAAAACCTGAGCGTGTATCTTTATTTCCGAGTACTTCAAATTCCATAGTTATAAACTTAAATTAGTGATTTTTAGGGAAAATATATTGAACTTCTTTTCTTTGGTATATGCGCTTGAGCGCTGTTCTTTTTCGCGGTATACAACTTTATAAGCCCCGGGCTGAAGTGATATCAATCCACTTTTTTCATTGTATTTCAAATCAATGACCCATTCCCATTGCCCTGGGGTGCGCTCATAGAATAACTGACCCACAAGGCCTTTGGGGGCATCGTATTTCACCTGCCCTGCCGCTGCAATATCTATGCTGGTAAGTTTTGATTGTGCAATTTGGATTTCCTTGTATGTGCGCGGCAAGGTCAATACTTCAAGTTGGTAGCTCCCAACAAGCAATTTCTGGATTTCTCCCAACTGCTGTACATATATCGTTTTATCTGAATTAGGTTGTGTAATTCTAGTTTCAAGCTTTGATCCTTCTGGGCTTTTCACAGAGGTGATTTTTAATTGCCCTTGACCCGCTGGTAATTGAATGGTGTTGTGGGTATGCGGAACAATAGCAATGTTGTTTTTTTCAATTGCTGGAAGCGTTGCAACACGTAAATCATATTTGATAGATGGGTCTAAAACAAGCGTGTCTGGTAGTCCTTTTCTATTCAAAGTATGAGTGTAGGTATACTTTAAATTGGTAGTTCCCGCTTCATAAAGGAACATACTCACATCTGTTTCGATTGGTTTTGAATCGACAGAATTGAGGTTAATTTGAACGGTAGTGTTGAGCAGGGCCTTTGATAAAATATTATTCAATACGTTTTCAAAAGCAGCTTTGCTCTCGGCATCTGTATAGCTGCCGATGCATTCAAATTTGTCGAGATAAGACAGATCCATTCCAAGTCCAATGACAAATGGGGTTACCTTGACACCTTTGTCGCGTAATTTACGCGCTACCAAACAGGGGTCATTGTCGCAAGATTCTAAGCCGTCGGTGATTAAAATGATAAAATTTCTGGCAAGTGTGTCTGGGAAATCAGCTGCAGCTGCCTCCAAAGAACGCGCAATAGGCGTGGCTCCTTTGGCCTGTAAACCCCTGATTTTATTTTTAATAGCATCAATATTGCTAGCGGCAAAAGGAACTTCAAGTTTTGTGTCTTGACAGTCTTGATAGGTATTGGTAACCATAGACTGATGGCCATATACCCTAAGAGCCAATTCTAAGTCTGGCACCCCCCTAAGGTTTTCTAAACTCTTAGAAAGTACTTCTTTTGCAGCCGCCATGCGTGTTTGTTCATTCCAATCCAGATTCATGGAATTGGAGGCATCTAGTATAAAAAGAATGCGCGTATTGGTTTGGGCCCAGCTAAAGCTGAAGAATATAGTAAATATAATGAGCCCAACTATTTTCACTAGTAATCTCCTAGGGTTTCTTCTAACTGATTGAGTGCAACGGTGAGTTGTTCTGCATTAGGCGCCACACCGTGCCATTTGTGCGACCCCATCATGTAATCAACGCCTTGCCCCATTTCTGTTTTCATGATAATCACAATAGGCTTTCCTTTGCCTGTCAATGACTTGGCTTGTTGCATTGCAATGCGAATGCTGTCAAAATCGTGTCCATTCATGGTCAGAACCTCCCAACCAAAGGCCTGCCATTTTTGAGCCAAGTCTCCGAGCGATAATACATCCTCGACATCTCCATCAATTTGGCGGCCATTGGCATCAATAGTGGCAATAAGGTTATCCACCTTGTTGGCAGCAGCATACATTGCCGCCTCCCAAATCTGACCTTCTTGCAATTCACCATCGCCATGAAGGGTGTATACTAAAGATTGATCTTTATTTAATTTTTTAATTTGCGCAGCACCTACACCCACAGACAATCCTTGGCCCAAAGATCCTGAAGCCATACGGATGCCTGGCAATCCTTTGTCGGTAGAAGGATGCCCTTGTAAACGTGTGCCAAGTTTGCGAAAAGTGCCTAATTCTTCTTTTGGAAAGTAACCAGCCCTAGACAACACACTGTACCACACGGGCGATATATGTCCGTTGGACAAGAAAAATAAATCTTCGTTGTTGCCTTGCATATCAAATGCTGGATTGTGCTGCATTTGTTCGAAATATAGAAAAGTAAGAAAATCAGCGCAACCTAAGGACCCACCAGGGTGGCCAGAGTTCACCGCTGAAACCATTCTTACGATATCTCGTCTTACTTGTGAGGCAATTGCTGCCAAGGCATTGTTTTCCATAATAAAATATTGAGCTTTACAGGCTACAAAGCTACGTTTTATTAACTTAGTCCTTGTTTTAAAACTTTTAACATTTGATGCAACTTTTCAACGAGTGGTTGCGTCTTTTTAAGAATCCTTGTCATATGAAACTATTTTACGCCTTTACACTCTTCCTGTTAAGTTTGAATTCTTGGTCTCAAAACCTTGAAATTTCTCTTAGCAAAAGTTATTCCAAAGAAGAAATTTTACAAATAAAGGCTTCCAATGAAATGCCTCTGTATGAATATGCATTGTCGCATGCTTGTTATTTGATCGATATTCCTGAAGGAAAAGATGTTTCAAATTTTCAGACCATTGAATTGAGCTCAAATCCAAATGTTCCAATGGAAATTTCAAAAGAACCTATCTGGTTCACAGATTTTGGACTTAAAATACTAGACAGGACACAATACTTTTTAGTGGCTCAGACCAATAAAATTTTGGTTGTTAAATCAAAAAACATCATTTCGTTAGAAATGCAAAATCAGAAAAAATGAAAATAATACTACGCTCTCTTGTTCTTTTCTTTACGATCATTTCTTCTATTCAAGCGCAAGTAACACTGACCCTCACCGACCCTGACTATAACCAAGCCAATCCTTTGAATTGCGCAGGGATTGTGCCTACAGGCGGTACTAACTTTATTGATGGTGTAGGTAATTACGCCCCCAATATGGATGAAACTTTGGTGCTATGTCCGGACCTTAATCAAGGATCAAAAGTTTCGATTGCCTTTGCCACAAATATTGGATTTGAGTTTGATATTCATCCGACAGATACACTGTATATCTACGATGGACCCTCAACCGCTTCACCGCTCATTGGTGCATACAACAGCGGAACCAACCCCGTTGGCTTTTTTGCTCAGGCGTCTTGGAATAATCCTACAGGTTGTCTTACGCTGCGCTTTCGTTCAAATGGCGCAAGTGAAGGCACAGGTTGGGTAGCCAATGTGGCTTGTGGTAACCCTCCACAACCAATTATTCCTCATGTTGAGGCCTTCAAAAATGGCGGCGGAACAAATATCATGAACCCGCTAGATACAGGATTTGTCGATCTCTGCCCTGGTGATAGCGTATTATTGAAAGCCGTGCCAAGCTTTCCTTATTCATTAGAAAACGCAAATACGGGATATTCCCAGACGAACAATAACTGTACTTTCACTTGGACAATCGGTGGGGTTGGGCAATTCACAGGTGATCAACTTTGGTTCACTCCAACTGCCAATACAGGTTATTACGTAGATCTTGGTATTACTGATCAATTTCCACAAACTGTACATACCAATTTCAAAATACGCGTATCGATTCCACCTATTTTTGCCGGAACCGGACCACTTGTAGATACCGTTTGTTTGGGGCAAAATTCCTATTTGGTTGGAGGGGTAACCCCTCAAGATACTGTCGGAATTGAAATTCCTGGAGGTACCTTTCAAATCGGTGGAACCTTTGCTGGGCTCACCTTCTTGCCCGATGGCGCTGGGCAGCAATACCAAACAGATATTCCAATGTCGGGCTTTGATAGTACAGCCATTATCTCGACCGCCGCAGATATTGAGCAAATTTGCTTGGATATTGAGCATTCATATATCGGAGACTTAGAAATCACTTTGACCTGTCCCAACGGCACCACCGTTTCAATCATGAATGCTTACAACGGCAACCCCGGTGGTTGGAATGCACTTGTGCCTGGAGGTTGCGGAAGTGGCATTGGCACCTTCTTAGGCAACGATACCAATATCGATGGTGGCAATCCAGGGGCTCCGGTTTGGACCTACTGCTTTTCACCAACCAACAATACATTCGGCACACTTTGTGCTGAAAACGCAGCTGGCAATACCGTTATCAATGACTACGGATTTACCTCCATGAATCCAAATGGTGTGTACTTGCCAGACGGTGATTTCAATCAATTTGCAGGTTGCCCTGTCAATGGCAACTGGACTATTACCGTTCAAGACAACCAAGGTATTGACGACGGTTATATTTTTTCTTGGGGTATTTATTTCAACGCATCTTTATATCCTGAAAGCGAAGGCTATCAAAATTTTGTGGTTTCGGAAGGTTGGTTTGCAGACCCAACAATTATTTCTGGCCAGAATGACACCCTAATCGTCATTCAACCAAACATTGCTGGGGTAACCAATTATACCTATGGAATTACGGATAATTTTGGCTGTAATTACGATACAACTGTTTCATTTGTTGTGTTGCCGCGTCCGGCAATATTTTCAGACACTGCTATTTGCCACTATAGCTATTTTGTAGGCAATACAACTGCCTATGACGGTGGCCAGTGGTATGCATTAGATACTGCAGTTCATTTTGCGCCTAGTAATCTTGTTGACAACCCCGAGATTTACACCTATAATATGGGAGGTGTCTTTCCTGTTTTCTATGTAGACAACGCGTGTCAGGATACTGTTGCCGCTACAATTGAATTCTTACCCTACGTTTATACAGCGATTCTTGATTCAGCTATATGTCAAGGTGCAAGTTTGTGGATCAACCCATATGTAATCAATACAACTCCCTTGCAAAGTGGCTATAATCCGCCAATCAGTGGACAATGGTGGGATGGCAGTACCGAAGTGCCCCGCTTGGCAACTGAAGCAGGCAATTACATCTATACGGCACAAAATGCCTGTAATACCATCAGCGACACTGCTCAAATCACTTACAAGCCTTGTGATATCACTGCGCCGAATGTAGTTGTACTCTCCTCCACAAATGGCAATGAAGCGTTCTTTGTCAATTATGAGGGCATTGCAACATTTAACTGTACGATACTCAACCGATGGGGAAATGTGATTTATGAATACACCAATCCTGCTGAGAAATGGTATGGCAAAACCATGGCTGGAGAAATTGTTGAAGAAGGCACCTATTTCTATAGAATCGATGCTACCCTCGACGGTGGAATAGAATTGCAAAAACACGGGTTTATTGTGCTGAAGTACTAACATTGCTTATTTTTGTGGCAAATCCATCAACAATGATCAGTTTTGCCGACGAAATAAAGCAAGGTATACCCACTACATTACCTGCCCCAAAGCCTTGGGATCCTCAGATAAATCATGCGCCTAAGCGCAAAGAAATCCTTTCCAAGGATGAAAAACAATTGGCGATAGCCAATGCACTTCGTTATTTCGATAAGGCGCACCACGCTGAATTGGCAAAAGAATTTGCCGATGAATTAACGCGATTCGGGCGCATTTACATGTATCGTTTTATGCCAGAAAACCCTATTTATGCCAGGGCCATTTCTGAGTATCCTGCCAAAAGTGAGCAAGCCAAAGCCCTTATGTTGATGATCCAAAATAATTTGGATCATCGGGTGGCGCAACATCCTCATGAGCTCATTACATATGGAGGCAATGGTGCGGTGTTTCAAAATTGGATACAATACCGATTGGTAATGAAATACCTTTCTGAAATGACAGACGAGCAAACCCTCGTGATGTATTCTGGCCACCCCCTAGGGTTATTCCCTTCACACGCCAACGCCCCTAGGGTAGTGGTGACTAACGGTATGATGATTCCCAACTACTCCAAACCTGATGATTGGGAAAAATTCAATGCCTTAGGTGTAACACAATACGGGCAAATGACCGCAGGTTCATATATGTATATTGGGCCGCAAGGCATTGTGCATGGCACAACCATTACGGTATTAAACGCAGTTCGTAGATTGGCAAAATCTCGTGATGATATCAAAGGAAAGCTCTTTTTAACGGCCGGATTGGGCGGTATGTCTGGGGCGCAACCAAAGGCAGGGAATATTGCTGGCGTTATTTCAGTAACTGCAGAAGTGAATCCCAAAGCTGTAACCACGAGGCACTCTCAGGGTTGGGTAGATGAAGTCATTAACGACCTCAATTTGTTAGTTGACCGTGTTAAAAAAGCGCAAGCCGCCAAAGAAGTAGTTTCCATCGCCTACTTAGGTAATGTGGTGGATATTTGGGAAAAATTTGATGAAGAGGGAGTGCATGTTGATTTAGGTTCGGACCAAACCTCATTGCACAATCCATGGGCTGGTGGTTACTACCCAGCAGGGTTGAGTTTTGATGAAGCCAACGAAATGATGGCTAATGATCCAGAAAAATTCAAGGAATATGTTCAAGAAAGTTTAAGAAGACATGCAGCTGCCGTTAATAAACATACCGCTCGGGGAACTTACTTTTTTGATTATGGCAATGCCTTTTTATTGGAATCCTCGAGGGCAGGAGGCGATGTATTGGCAGCAAATCAAATAGATTTCAAATACCCGTCTTATGTGCAAGATATCTTAGGGCCAATGTGTTTTGACTTCGGTTTTGGACCTTTTAGATGGGTTTGCGCGAGCGGAAATCCCGAAGATTTGAAAAAAACGGATGCCATTGCTTGTGAAGTTCTTGAGGGCATGATGGCCGACTGCCCAGAAGAAATTCAACAGCAAATGGCCGATAACATTCAATGGATCAAAGGTGCGCAACAAAATCAATTGGTAGTTGGTTCTCAGGCAAGGATTTTATATGCCGACGCGGAGGGCAGAATGCGCATCGCTGCGGCATTCAATGATGCCATAAAAAATGGCGAAATTGGCCCGGTAATTTTAGGCCGTGATCATCATGATGTTTCGGGAACTGATTCTCCTTACAGGGAAACATCAAATATATATGATGGTTCGCGCTTTACAGCTGATATGGCCATACATAATGTAATTGGTGACAGCTTCAGAGGAGCCACTTGGGTAAGTATTCACAATGGTGGCGGTGTTGGCTGGGGCGAAGTCATTAATGGCGGATTTGGCATGCTGCTCGACGGATCAGATCAGGCAAATCGCAACCTTAAAAGTATGCTGCATTGGGATGTCAATAATGGAATTGCTAGGCGCAACTGGGCGCGCAATGAAAACGCCATCTTTGCCATCAAAAGAGCCATGGAAGCCGAACCTTTATTAAAGGTTACGCTTCCTAATCTTGTGGATGATCAACTTCTTAAGGAGCTCTTTTAGTTGTTTTGATAAGGCAATGAAAAGGCCTCTTTCAAGAATATTCCCTTACTTGTTGGCATTTCGAAATGCAACACATGGGCAATTGTTTTGGATATATCAATCAGACTGGCCTCTTTTTCAATCACCTCGTTTTTAGGTGTATCTGGGCCCAGAACCAGTAAGGAAATATGACGGCATCCTTCACAACGACAGCCATGATTTACGAATCCTGAGCGCACCCCCTCTGAGTGGCGGCCATGATCATTGGTTATAAGTAGGGTTGTTTGGTCTTTAAGTAATTCATTTTCTTGTATCATATGCCACAATTGCGCAGCATATAAATCTGTCTGGGTGATAGATTCCAAGTATTTATCCCAATTATTGGCATGGCCATAAACATCTACAGCCAATAAATTGATCAACATGAGGTGTGGTGGATTTTCAGAATTAATTAAGGCTGCCGCCTTGGCAAAGGTCTTGTCATCGCGGCCATACCCCAAGCCATTGCCATTTGGACCGCAATAGGTACCCGCCTGAAATTGATCTTTCCATTTTTTGTGCGAAGTATTGACCAAGACATCTAGCTTGCCCTTGCTAGCTACAACGTAGGCTGAAGAGGCATCTTTTGAAGTTGCCTTGAGATAATATTGAAAAATATTTGGCTGTTTGGGAAGTGCAGTCCCTGAATTTGATATCCGCTGATAGGTGCCAGTAACAATGGCCGTATGGCCCGGAACTGTATAGGTTGGGCCATTGTTTTTGAAATTAGCGTAAAAGGCACCTTCTTTTTTTAAGGAATCACATAGTAAAGGACTGTATTTACAAGTGGGTTCGCCGTAGGTTTCAGAGTAGCGCGGGCCATCTATTACTAGAATATAAACGTATTTGGTCTTGAATTCTTGTGCAAAAAAGTCGCCTAGATTTATAAAACCCAATAAGAGTATAAAATACAGGATACGAACTTTCAATTTCACAGCTCAAAAATAAGATAAACCCAAACAAGCCGATAATTTCTTTGTTTATTTCTTTGGAGGCAATACCATAAAAGTGGTAAATTTGCATCAAAACTTTGTTTTATTTATAATTAATCTAAATAAAAACGAAATGTTAACCGTAACAGATACTGCCAAAAAACAAGCACTTCGTCTGATGGAGGATGAAGGCAAAGATGGGTTTTTCATTCGCGTTGGGGTGCAAGGCGGGGGTTGTTCAGGATTAATGTACCAACTCACCTTTGACAATCAAGAATTAGACACAGATATGTCCTTTGAAAACAATGGCGTTCGAGTAGTCGTCGATAAGAAGAGCTATCTCTATCTCGTTGGGACCACCCTTGATTATTCCGGCGGGCTCAATGGCAAGGGCTTTGTGTTCAACAACCCAAACGCAGACCGTACTTGTGGTTGTGGTGAATCCTTTTCAGTATAAGTTATGGCTAATTACACCGAAAACGAACTAGCACAAGACCTTCAAAATCAAGAATATAAATTTGGTTTTGTCACTGATATAGAATCTGAAACCGTTCCTGTTGGTCTTAACGAAGAAATCATTCGGCTTATATCATCCAAAAAAAATGAGCCCGATTGGTTGTTGAATTACAGACTCAAATCCTTTGCACTGTGGAAAGAAATGACTGAGCCAGAATGGGCGCACGTGCATTACGAAAAACCTGATTTTCAGGGCATCACCTATTACTCAGCGCCAAAGCAGACTAAAAAGTATGAATCTTGGGACGACGTAGATCCAGAGCTCAAAGAAACCATGAAGAAGCTTGGTATTTCTATGGAGGAGCAGCAACGCTTGACTGGTGTTGCCGTAGATTTTGTCATGGACTCCGTTTCAGTAGCGACCTCATTCAAAGCCAAACTTAACGAATTAGGTATCATTTTTTGCTCCTTCTCAGATGCCGTTCAAGAACACCCAGAATTAGTTCAAAAATACATGGGTACAGTTGTTCCCAATACGGATAATTTTTATGCTGCACTGAACAGTGCCGTTTTTACAGATGGTTCCTTTTGTTATATTCCAAAAGGAGTGCGTTGCCCAATGGAGCTCTCGACTTATTTTAGGATCAACGCGGGTGGTACCGGTCAGTTTGAACGCACGTTGGTGGTTGCAGATGAAGGTTCATACGTATCTTATCTAGAAGGTTGTACCGCACCGCAACGAGACGAAAACCAACTGCATGCGGCAGTTGTTGAGCTCATTGCAATGGATGATGCCGAGATCAAATATTCTACAGTGCAAAACTGGTATCCTGGAGATAAGGCCGGAAAAGGAGGCGTGTTCAATTTTGTCACCAAAAGAGGAATTTGCCATACCAATGCTAAAATTTCTTGGACACAAGTAGAGACGGGTTCGGCAGTTACTTGGAAATATCCCTCTTGTATCTTAAAAGGTGATCATTCAATCGGAGAATTCTACTCTGTAGCTGTGACAAACAACTATCAGCAAGCCGATACAGGTACAAAAATGGTTCACTTGGGAAAAAACACTAAATCGACGATAATTTCAAAAGGAATTTCTGCCGGAAAGTCTCAAAATTCTTATCGTGGATTGGTACAAATTCATAAAGGCGCAAAAAATGCAAGGAATTTCTCTCAGTGTGACTCCCTTTTGATGACTGATGAATGCGGTGCTCACACCTTCCCGTATATCGAATGTAAAAACCCCACAGCCAAAATAGAACATGAGGCTACCACTTCCAAAATTGGCGAAGACCAGCTATTCTATTGTATGCAGCGTGGGATCAGTGAAGAAAAAGCAATTAGTTTAATTGTAAATGGCTATTGCAAAGAAGTTTTGAATCAACTTCCGATGGAATTTGCTGTTGAGGCTCAAAAACTTTTAGCGATTAGCTTAGAAGGAAGTGTCGGATAATATATTTAGAAAGTAGATACCCACCATAATGATCAAGATAGAAAATTTACACGCCAGTATCAACGGCAAAGAAATACTTAAAGGGCTGAACCTTACTGTGAATGCAGGCGAAGTACATGCCATCATGGGGCCAAATGGTGCCGGAAAAAGCACACTGGCGTCCGTTTTAGCCGGTCGTGAAGACTATGAAATTACAGCAGGAAGTGTCACCTTCTTTGACAAAGACCTACTGGAGCTTTCCACTGAAGACCGTGCGCGGGAAGGCTTATTTTTGGCATTTCAATACCCTGTAGAAATTCCGGGAGTAAGCAATGTAAATTTCTTGCGAACGGCCATTAATGAAAAACGCGCTTATCATGGCCAAGAGCCTATATCGGCTAAAGATTTTATGGCAATGGTACGTGAAAAATCTGCGCTTGTAGAACTCGATTCAAAACTTTCAACAAGATCTGTTAACGAAGGATTTTCAGGCGGCGAGAAAAAACGCAATGAAATATTCCAAATGGCAATGCTAGAACCCAAACTTTCTGTCCTTGACGAAACGGATTCAGGCCTAGATATCGACGCACTTCGCATTGTTTCTCACGGTGTCAATGCACTCAAAACAGCAGAAAATGCCAGTATTGTCATTACCCACTACCAGCGACTTTTAGACTATATTGTGCCCGACGTTGTGCACGTTCTTTATGACGGTCGCATCGTAAAATCAGGTCCTAAAGAATTGGCCTTGGAACTCGAAGAACGTGGTTACGACTGGATCAAAGAAAGTTTATAACATGGAAACCAATACACTCAATAAGCTTTCTCTCTTCGTTGAAGATTTACACGAAGCTAGTTTGGCCCCTCAACCACTCATAGACGCAGCCAAAGAATATTTATTGGGGCAGGATTTACCTACTACCAAATCCGAAAGATTTAAATACACGCGCTTAGCAAAACTCGCAAATGCCAATTTTACTGACCCTTCAAAAACAAGCAATTCAGTAGAAAAGCCCTTAGCTCCTATTGAAGATGCGTATTTACTCATCATTAACCACGAAGAAGTTATTCTTCCTCAGGATTTACCCAAAGGTGTGGACATATGCCTTATCCAAGATTCTCCTGTAGCTTGGCATGAGGCCGCGTTTAAGGATGTTTTTGGCGCATTAAATACCTTGCATGCCCAAATGGGGCTTTCGATTTGCATTCGCCGCAATACTGTACTTGATAAACCCCTACAAATTGTACATGCTCATAACGGAGGGAAACAATTTTTTAGACATCATTTACAATTTGAACAAAACTCAGAGGCACAAATTTATTTTGTCTCCCAATCTATGGAGGGTTCTGTAAGTTTTGCCCACACGCATTTCCAATTCGATATTGCTAAAGACGCTCGAATTAAAATTTTTAAAATTCAAGATACTTCAAGCGGGCATTTCCACTTCACTGAAGACCGCGCCAAACAAGCAGAAGGGTCACATTTCCAAATCAATACCCTCACCTTAGACGGCAGTTTTGTACGCAATGATTCACAAGTACAAATCCAAGGAGAACATGCTCAAACTTATCTGAATGGTGCCTATTGGCTCAAAGATGACCAGCATCTTGCCAATTACACCACCATTGATCATCAAGTACCCAATTGCGAATCATTCGAAACGTACAAAGGAGTAGCTGCTGATAAGGCAGTTGGGGTGTTTAACGGTAAAGTTTTTGTACGCAAAGACGCTCAGAAAACCAATGCATACCAGAGTAATGCCAATGTATTACTTTCTGAAGACGCAAGTATTAATTCCAAGCCAGAGTTGGAAATTTATGCAGACGACGTCAAGTGTTCTCATGGATCCACCACAGGCCAGCTCGATGAAAATGCCTTGTTCTACCTGCGCGCTAGAGGGCTCAGCGAATCTGCTGCTAAAAACCTACTGCTTCAGGCTTTTATGGAAGATGTTTTGACTTATATTCCCAACGAAGACTTGCTTAAATTCATACATCACAGAATTGGCCAAAGATTTAATTGGGTTTATTAATTTTCTTCAAATCATCATTATTTAAAATAAAAAGAGCGCCTTCTGGGCGCTCTTTTTTTATGGAGTAATTTTTTGAATTAAGCATTTAATGCCTCTGCACCTCCAACGATTTCTAAAATTTCATTGGTGATTGCAGCCTGACGTGCTTTGTTGTAACTTAATTTAAGACTCTTTTGCAACTCAGATGCATTGTCAGTAGCCTTGTGCATGGCTGTCATGCGGGCACCATGTTCTGCAGCAAATGAATCGCGGATGGCTTTATAGAGTTGAAGCTTCATAGATTTTGGAAGCAAGTCTTCTACAATTTCCATTTTTGAAGGTTCAAAGATGTAGTCACCCGATTCTGCGCTTCCAACTGTTGGAACTATCGGTAAGAACTGTTCTGTTTCAATCTTTTGAGTTGCAGCATTTACAAAACGATTGTAAACAAATACAACTTTATCAAAAGACTGATTAATGAATTGCACCATGATTTCTTCAGCAACTTGAGCAACTACCTCAAAACGAAGGTCTGTGTAGACATCCTCCATTTGTTCGATTTTTGCATTGTGATAGAAGTTTGGTGTGCGCTTGTAAACGTCCTTGATTTTTTTACCAATACAAAGTACAGAAACCTCTTTGCCTGCGTAATCCTCATTGATTAAAACACCAACTCGTTTAATAATGTTATTGTTGAAACCACCACATAAACCACGATTTGATGTAATGCCAACGATAAGTACCTTATTAACATTGCGTTGCTCTGCATAAGCATTTTCAGAAAGATCAAGACTAGCGCTCAAATTTTCTAGGATTTCGCGGAGCTTACCGGCATACGGACGCATTTGGGTAACGGCGTCTTGCGCACGTTTCAACTTTGCAGCAGATACCATTTTCATTGCTGAAGTGATCTGCATTGTTGACCCGACTGAACTGATGCGGTTACGTATTTCTTTTAAATTCGCCATTATAATCCTGAATTATCGCAATTAAGCAAATTTAGCTGCAACTTCTTTTGCTGTTTTAGTCAATACCGCTTCGATTTCATCGGTATATTTTCCTGCCTTAAGTGCAACAAGTGTGTCAGCATGGTTTGCTTCAAGAACAGTCAAGAAATCTTTCTCAAATTCTTTGATTTGATTTACAGGAACTGGTTGCATTAGGCCCTTAACACCAGCGTAGATAATCGCAATCTGCTTTTCTACTGGGTAGGGGTCTCCTTCGCGTTGTTTTAGGATTTCAACGTTTCGTGCACCCTTATCAAGCACTGCCTTTGTGGCCGCATCAAGGTCAGAACCAAACTTGGCAAAAGCTTCCAATTCGCGGTACTGGGCTTGATCTAACTTGAGTGTACCAGCCACTTTTTTCATTGACTTAATTTGTGCAGATCCTCCAACTCGAGATACCGAGATACCCACGTTAATTGCCGGACGAATACCTGAGTTGAATAAATCCGACTCCAGGAAAATCTGGCCATCCGTAATGGAAATTACGTTTGTTGGAATATAAGCAGAAACGTCTCCAGCTTGAGTTTCAATGATTGGCAATGCAGTTAAAGAACCACCACCCTTTACTTTATCTTTCAATGAAGCTGGGAGGTCATTCATTTGAGAAGCAATACTATCATCTGCAATTACCTTTGCAGCACGCTCTAACAAACGTGAGTGGAGGTAGAAAACGTCACCAGGATATGCCTCGCGACCCGGCGGGCGACGCAAAAGAAGTGAAACCTCACGGTAAGCAACAGCTTGCTTAGAAAGGTCGTCATAAACAATAAGGGCTGGTTTTCCGCAGTCACGGAAATATTCACCAATTGCCGCTCCGGTCATTGGTGCATAAAATTGCATAGGTGCAGGGTCAGAAGCATTGGCCGCAACCACTGTTGTGTAAGCCATTGCACCCGCATCTTCTAATTTTTTAACAATTCCAGCAACCGTTGATCCTTTTTGACCAATGGCAACATATATACAAAATACAGGCTCGCCACGATCGTAAAATTCGCGCTGATTAATGATTGTATCAATAGCAACAGTAGTTTTTCCTGTTTGGCGGTCACCAATGATGAGCTCACGTTGACCACGTCCAATTGGAATCATGGCATCAACGGCCTTGATACCAGTTTGAAGTGGCTCGTTTACTGGCTGACGGAAAATTACCCCTGGCGCTTTGCGTTCAATTGGCATTTCATAAAGATCGCCTTGAATTGGACCTTTACCATCAATTGGTTGTCCGAGGGTGTCGACAACACGGCCAACCATACCATCTCCAACATTTACAGATGCAATTTTTCCTAAACGACGTACGGTATCTCCTTCTTTTACACTTGACGAACGACCAAGCAATACCGCCCCGACGTTGTCTTCCTCTAGGTTGAGTGCAATTCCTTGCATTCCACCGTCAAATTCAATAAGTTCACCATATTGTACGCCATTCATTCCGTAGATGCGCGCAATACCATCTCCTACCTGAAGTACTGTACCTACTTCTTGTAATTCAGCCTCAGAACGAAAACCTGAGAGTTGCTCTCTCAATATCGCGGAAACTTCTGCTGGTTTAATATCTGCCATTTGTACTTTTTTTATTTTGTCTTTTGACGATTATACGAATTGTTGTTTAAGGCGCTTTAGTTGGGTTGCAACCGAAGCGTCAATTTGGTGGTCGCCCATACGGACAACAAAACCACCTATTAAAGAAGCATCTATTTCTTCTGTAATTTCAGGAGTTCCGCTTACCGCAGCAGCCACCTTTTCTAGTATTGAAGATTTTGTGCTTTCTTCGAGTTTTTGTGCACTGATGATTGTAATTGGTACAATACCTCGGTGTGCTTTTAATTGGGCAATAAATTGCATTGCCATATCTATCATTACAGATTCTCTACCGTTATTGGTAACTAGGGTAAGAAAATCGATAGAAGTTTGATTGAAATCTTTACATATTTGTTTGATCACAGCAACTTTTTTGTCGATATTGATCAATGGAGAATTCAAAAAGACTTGAAAATCATGAGCCTCACGGGCTAATTGAATCAACTGAAGCATATCTGCTTCAACCAATTCAACTTTATTGTGCTCGAGAGCCAACTCTAATAGAGCTTTAGCATAACGAACAGCAGATTTATTTGACTTCATGGATTAATTCATTTTGATTTCACCAGCAAGCTGAGAGGCTAGAGCCTTTTGCTTTTCATCAGCACTCAATTCTTGACGTACTACTTTTTCGGCAATCTCCAAAGAAAGGGATGCGATATGATTTTTTAGCTCAGCCATTGCTGCGGCCTTTTCACTATTGATGTTATGACGAGCCGCCTCAACCAATTTAGCGGCCTCATCTTTGGCTTTTCCTTTGGCCTCTTCAACCATGCTGTTGGCAGCTTCTTTCGCTTCTTTCAAAATTTGATCGCGCTCGGCACGTGCAGCTTTGAGAATTTGGTCATTCTCAGCTTTAAGTGCTTGCATTTCAGCTTTGGTTTTTTCCGCTAAGTCAAGTGCCTCTGCAATCTTTTGCTCGCGGGTATTCACGGCGCTAAGAATTGGCTTCCAAGCAAATTTGACTAGTAAAAAAAACAAGAGACAGAACACAATTCCTGTCCAAACGAGTAAACCAAAATCAGGTAAAATTAAATCCATTGTTGTGCTTTTTTAAATTTTATAAAAGGAATCCAACCAACCGTTGGATTCCTTTTGATTTGAATTACGCTTTTGCTCCAAGAAGACCAACTACCACTCCAAACAACGCAACACCTTCAATAAGTGCCGCTGCGATGATCATCGCTGTTTGAATTTTACCAGCTGCTTCTGGGTTGCGCGCAATACCTTCTACTGCAGAACCACCGATACGACCGATTCCAAGACCTGCGCCTAAAACTGCCAATCCAGCTCCGATTGCTGCAATACTACCAAACATTCCTGTCATTGTATTTAATTTAAAAGGTTACTATTTAATGGTGTGCCTCTTCAACCGCAGCTCCAATAAACAATGCCGAGAGCATTGCAAAAAGGAAACCTTGTAAAAAAGCAACGAGGATTTCTAACACAGAAATAAACAAAGCCATCGGCACAGACAAACCTGCCCATGCTATGTTTTTGTTAATGAAAATGATAGAAATCAAAGCTAAAACAATAATGTGGCCCGCGGTAATGTTGGCGAACAAACGAATCATGAGTGCGAAAGGCTTAGTAAGAATACCTATCAACTCAATGGGAATCATAAATATCTTCATAGGAACTGGAATGCCTGGCATCCAAAAAATGTGTCCCCAATAATTTTTATTTCCTGAAAGTACCGTAACTAATAAAGTACACACAGCTAAAAACAAAGTAATAGTTATATTTCCTGTAAGGTTGGCACCACCTGGCAAAATTGGAATAAGCCCTAACATATTATTGATCCAAATGAAGAAAAAGATGGTCAATAAATATGGTACGTATTTGTGATACTTGTGTTGATCTATGTTTGCTTTGGCAATGTCATCACGAACCATCACAATGATAGGCTCGAAAAATTTCGCCAACCCTTTGGGAGCAACCGCACCATTTCTCTTGTAAAAACGGGCTACTGATAACATGATTATTAGGATCAACAAAGAACCAAAAATAAGAGAGGCCACATTTTTAGTGATAGATAGGTCAGTTGGCATGGCGTTGTGTGGGTGCTCACCATGAAATTTCAAATTATAAACAGGCTGTCCATTAGCAGTACCAATTTGATCCAGTTTGTAAATTTTTTCATGATATAGCGCATACCCCTTTGCAGGGCCAACACCTTCTAAATAATGATAGGCTGTACTGTCAGAAGACGGCACTTGCGACTCTTTTCCGTGATAAAAATGCTTTGAACTAAAACACTTGAATCCGTTGTCATGTAAGATTACTGGAAGGTATAAACTAATGCTTTCTTTACCCTCACCTGCAACATGCCACTCGTGGGCATCCTTGATGTGATGCATGATCATTTCGCCAACGTTGAAGGCTTCTTCCTTGGATGCATTCGCAAGTGGTTGATACACAAGGAATGACATTGCTAAAAAGAGAATTTGCAAAAGTGAAGAAAACTTACCTGCTTGTTGCATTAGAATGTATTTAAGCGTGTTTGCGAAAAAATTTTTGCAAAGTTAGTCAAACTTTCTAAAGAAACAACTTAATTTTTCAACAATTCAGGGCTATTGCTTGCGCAATTTCTTGTATAATTTAATGCCTAACATCAACAAGACCCCGACGGCAAAAAAACCGAGAGTTCCCGAGATCCAATTCAATTGATTTTTTAAAACAACGATAAATACAATGCTGACCAAAAATAAGGTCGCTATCTCATTCCAAATACGCAATTGACCTGAAGTCCAGCGTAGTGCGCCCGACTCGCAATGACGCAACATTCGCTGAGAATAAAAATGATAAATCAAAAGCATTACCACAAAACCTAACTTGAGGTGCATCCAAGGAGCATGCAGTAAATAGTTTGGATTGAGCGCGATCATCCAAACCCCAAAAAGCACCGTGAGCAACATGGCAGGCGTGGTAATTATCCACCACAGGCGCTGCATCATGATGACAAACTGAGGCTGAAGTATGGCTTTTTGAGCAGGAATTTTATCGTCAGCTTCTTTGAAATAGATAAACAATCGAACCATGTAGAAAAGTCCGGCAAACCAGCTCACCATAAAAATAAGGTGCAGGGCCTTGATGTAATCATAAGTAGCGTTAGCCATAATGCAAATTTAATTGAATGCACCTGATTCATGCTATATTTGTATGAAAAGCTGCACCATGTTGTACCGATTGATCTTTCTAATCCTTTGCTATGATTTGTCTTTGGTGTATAGTCAAACGGAATTGCTCTCTTTAGAAGGCACCTACCAAGATAAAAACTTGCTTGTCAATAACCCCCCAATGCCAGACGGTTTTGGTTTTTGCATTAGTAAAGTTACCGTGAATGGCGAAATCTTACCTGCTGTCATTCAAACGTCACACTTCGAAATAGACTTTCGGTTATTTCACCTCAAGAAAGGCGATGAAGTTTTTGTTGTACTAGAGCACGCTCCGGGATGTGAGCCTCGATTTTTAAATCCCATAGTGCTGTTGCCGAGTAGCACTTTTAACTGTACTCAAATTAGTGTCCAACAAAATGGGTTGTTAAAATGGACTACCACCAACGAGCAGGCCATACTTGATTTTAGTATTGAACAGTACAAATGGGGCCGTTGGGTGGAGGTCGGGCAGGTGAAAGGTAAGGGCACTCCTAATCAAACTACTTATCAGTTTCAACTTTCACCTCACTCTGGGAAAAATACGGTGCGGGTTTCTCAAACCGACAGCTCAGGCAAACCAAGAGTATCAAAAAGTGCAAGTTTCACTTCGAATGTTGCTGCTGTTTCATTTAGTCCGACTAAAGTGCAATCTGCCTTATATTTCAAATCCAAAGGGCAAGCCGTTCGCACGAAATTTGAAATTTATGATGCCTATGGCAATTTATTGAAAACGGGCTACAGCACCTCTGTTGATTGCCGCAATATTGTAGATGGGGTATACTTTATTAACTATGACAACAAGACCGAAAAATTCATCAAAATTGACAACTAACCATGAAGCGCATTGAACATTTAGGTATTGCAGTTGCTGACTTAACTGAAGCTATTCCACTCTATGAAGTGCTGCTCAATACCCCTTGCTATAAACAAGAGGAGGTGGCCTCTGAAGGAGTCAAGACAGCTTTTTTTCAGGTTGGAGAATCTAAAATAGAGCTGCTCGAAGCAAGCAACTCCGAATCGCCAATCGCTAAATTTTTACAAAAAAACGGCCCGGGTTTTCATCATGTTGCTTTTGAAGTAGCAGATATTGAATCTGAGATTCAAAGATTGCAATCTGCAGGTTTTCAGCTCATACACCTCTCACCAAAAGCAGGGGCTGATAACAAGCTCATCGCATTTTTACATCCAAAATCTAGCGGTGGACTACTCGTTGAGCTTTGTCAAGAAAAAAATCCATAAAAATCTGCTGCATTTTGGTAAAAAAAAGTTTGTAGTCCTGCCTGCTTTGCGCCTTCTATGTGTTGTGGGCTATCATCTATGAATAACACATCTTTGGGTTCAAAACCCATTTGCTCACAAACCCACAAGAAAGTTTCTTCATGGGGTTTGCGCATTTGAATCTGATGAGAAAGAAATATTTGACTAAAATATGCGGAAGTTGGTTGAGGCGTTGCTTTTTGCCATTCTCTTTGTACTTCAACCCAATGCAATGCATTGGTATTACTCAACATAAACAATGGATAATGCTTGCTAAGCTGAGACAAAAGTTCAATCTTTTGCCCAGGAAAACTCCCAATCATTTGATTCCAAGCCCCAACCACTTGATTTGGTGTTGTCCCTGCTAGGGTATTAGGCAGCAATAAATTAACAAAATGCTGTGGCGAAATCTCGCCACACTCAAAACGATCGAAAATTTGGTTTTGAGCAAATTGTGTGTAGTAGGTTTCAAATTGAGAGACGCCTAGCTTTTTAAATGCGTTTTCCGTAGCCAAATAATCAATATCAATAAGCACTCCACCTAAATCAAAAAGGATGGTTTTAAAAGTTAACTGCATGACGCAAAATTATTCCAATTTTATCTATTTGAACCCATTCTAAATAAGCCTTTATGACAATTCAATGACAATTCAGCTTTAAGTAGCCCTTATTTTTGCATTCAAAAGCGCTACTTTGTTGCAACAACTCCATATTATAGCTTTTACGCACCGAAAACTTGATGTCAACAAGATCGGTCTGCTGCATATTGAAAAGGAGGCTCAAGCACAACAACTTTCAGAATTAAAAACAAAATTAGGGCTCAAAGAACTGATGTTTCTATCTACTTGCAATCGAGTAGAAATCACAATTGTGAATGAAAAAGAACTAGATGCTTCCTCGCTCAGCCGCTTACTAGAATTATTGTACTCAAAACTAGTGCCCATTCAGTTAGAAGAATTTGTTCGAAGTGCTGAGGTATATTCTGGCTCAAAAGCCGTTCAACACGCGCTCTCGGTGGCTTCGTCTATAGATTCGATGATCATCGGTGAGCGTGAAATCATTACCCAAGTGCGCTTGGCCTATGAACACTGCCAACAACTCGGACTTACCGGAGACTTACTTCGTCTGATGATGAAAAAAGTAATCGAAACAGCAAAACAAGTATATACCCAGACAAGTATTGCAACCAAGCCCGTCTCAGTAGTATCACTAGCCTATCAGCACCTCAAGCAACTCAACATCCCTCTAAATGCGCGTATTTTGATCATTGGTGCAGGTGTAACCAATACCACTATGGCCCGCTTTCTTAAAAAGCATGGTTTTAAAAATTTTGTGGTCTTCAACAGAACGCATGAAAATGCACAGAAGCTTGCAAAAGAAATTCACGGCGAGGCTTTTGCACTTGATACACTAAGAAACTATCGAAATGGTTTTGATGTGCTCATCACTTGCACAGCTGCTGAAGGTGTCATGATCAATGCCGAGCTATATAAAAAACTAGTTGGCGGCGATTCACAAGAAAAAATAATCATTGACCTTGCCATCCCACAAGACCTCGACCCCGAGATTTTGAACCAACATTCAGTCAAGTACCTCTCTATTGAATATTTGCAGCGTATTTCCAATGAGAATGTCAAAGAGCGTTCTAAAGAATTACAACAAGTAAGAGATATTATTGCCCAAGCAGAGGCAGAATTTGGGCACTTGCTGCGCGAACGCAAGGTAGAAATAGCTATGCGAGACGTCCCTGCGAAAGTCAAAGAATTGCGCTCTACTGCTTACCAAGAAATTTTTAAAGATGAACTCGAAAATCTTGATCCTCAGGCCAAAGAAGTGCTAGACAAGGTAGTGAGTTATCTCGAAAAAAAATATATCAGCGGGCCAATGAAGTTGGCCAAAGAAATCATTCTGAACCATGCCGACTAAACCCCTCATTCGTATAGGTTCACGAGGTAGTGAACTTGCACTTTGGCAAGCGCATTTTGTAAAGAAATTATTAGAAGAATTGGGTTGTGAAGTTTCGATCCAAATTATCGTCACACAAGGAGACCGCATCCAAAATTTGAGTTTCGACAAACTTGAAGGCAAAGGATTTTTCACCAAAGAAATTGAAGCTGCCTTATTGCGTAACGAAATTGATTTAGCAGTTCATTCACACAAAGACCTAGAGACAACACAACCTGAAGGCCTTTGTATTGGGGCTGTGTCTTACCGTGAAGATCCATCAGAGATATTGCTATTGAGAAAAACAGCATACGATGCTACACAAAAATGGGGGTTGAAAAAGGGCGCCACCATCGGTACCTCATCGGCGCGTAGAAAATCTATCATTAAAGCGCTGCGTTCAGACTTGCAAATTGAAGAACTTAGAGGAAATGTGCCAACCCGCATTGACAAACTACGAGATGGCCATTATGACGCCATTTTGTTGGCAAATGCAGGAGTGAGTCGACTTAACTTAAACCTATCAGACTTGCACACTCAAATCTTAGACCCCAAAGAATTTGTTCCGGCTCCGGCTCAAGGAGTGCTTGGCTTGCAGATTCGCCAAAATGACACCACTACACACCGCATTGTTTCGCAGCTAAATCATCAAAAGGTGGCCGAGCAAATTGCCATTGAACGAGGGGTATTGCAGGCCTTGCAAGGAGGTTGCCAATTGCCATTGGGTGTTTACTATGGTCCAGATCAAATCTATGTGGCCCATGCGCAAAATGCCGCCAATGCCGCCAAATTTTATACATTTGATCTATTGGCGAGTATCGAAAAAATTACAGCAGCGCTGCAATAAAATGCAAAAAATCTTCATATCCAAAGACCCTACAGACCTCTCAGAGGAGCTATTTGCTATGCAATTGGCCGGGTCTATTGAAGCAAAATCCTTGATTGCATTCCAAAGTGTATCGTTCGCTTGCCCACACTCCTATGACATTTTATTTATTTCAAGTATCAGGGCAGCAGACTATTTTTTTTCAAAGTGTAAAAACAATTCACTGATTGCTTGTGCTGGCGAGCAAACCGCCCGAAAGTTATTTGACAAATACAAGCTAAACGCTGATTTTGTTGCCAAAAAATCGGGAAATCCAATCTCAGAAGCAGCACATTTTAATACTTGGCGCAATGGCCGCACGGTTTGTTTTCCAGTAAGTCAATTGTCTGTAGGAACCTACACCAAAAATATTCCTGATTCAGAAAAAATAATTTTACAGGTTTATACAACCCAACTCAATGAGGTGCGAATTGGTCCAAAAGATATTTACATTTTTACCTCTCCAAGTAATGTAGCAGCATTTTTCAAAAACAATACCATTGCATCCCATGCCAAGGTGCTTGCATGGGGCCAGACGACAAATCAGGCCTTGTTAGAAAAAAATGTGCTCGTCACAAAAGTGCTCGATGAAAACCAACAAGAAATGCTTGTGAAATGGTTAAGTTCAACATGTTAAATATCTACTTGGCTAATGCAATTTGAACAATCCAATGAAATAAATGCAGATTTGGTGGCCCTTTTTGCCCAAACGGTATTGGGGACAAACGGCGCCAAATACAAGCACCTCGATGTGGTTCAGAGTGTGAAACAAACAGACAACCCATTGAGTTTTTCATTGCGAAGGAATGAGCTACTAATTGCCAACATAACTTTTTGTAAACGCCCTTTTGGCCTTTATTTACGGTACTTTGCTTTCGACAAGCGCTTTCAATCAAGAGGGAAGGCTCGTGCGAATCAAAAATCCAGTATCAAACAAAAAATTGAAGGTGTCTTTGAACAAATAACAACCCAATTCCCTGGGAGCGAAAAGTATTGTTACGCCTACATTGACCAAAAGAATGTCAGGAGTAAATGGATGAGCGAAACCTTTGGTTTTGTAACAAAAGCACAGTTGGCTACACAAAGTTTTAGCAGGATTTGGCCTAAATTACATAAGGGGTTTCATCGAGAATCAATCAACTCTGAAATTTCACAAATCATATCAGACACCTACAGCAAATACACAGCCTATTTCGAGCACTTTTTTGAAAACGGACACTTTTATACACTCAAAGACCAAGACGGAAACAGGCTTGCCTTTGCACAATTTCATAAGGTTCGCTGGGAAATTCAACGATTGCCAGGGAAACTTGGAGGGGTTCAAGTGAAATTACTACCCTACATCCCTTTGCTCAACAAACTTATTCAGCCGAAATCACATACCTTTCTAGTTCCCGATATGGTATGCAACCCTTCTGGTGATATCCGAGATGTGCAAAAACTTTTTGAGTCAGCGCTGGCCTATGAAAAAGTGCATTCTTTGCTCTGGTGGAATGACACCAGAGATGAGCATTATATCAAAGCCCAGGCTTCCTTTAACTGGGGGCTATTACACAAACTTATTGGCGTGGCCGCTGTAGACGTGGTTTTTAGAGGTGATTTTGAACCCAAACAACCCGTTTTTGTAGTCGCTTTTGATATGGTTTAATTACTCATAAGATAAAAATCTAGTGAGTAGTAATTCCTTTAAGCGCTTGTCAATCTGCGACTTTTCATTTTGATAGAACTCAAATTCTGAAGTCGAAAACAAACCTACACACATGCCAATGAACCTAGAAAACAAAACCGGGTTTTTAGAAAAAAGTACAGCCAATTGGCTGCGTTTTTCTCCTTGGTTTTGCAGCTCTTTTATTTTTTCAAAGTATGGATTGCTTTGCCATTCTTTAAGTAACAATTCGTGTTGGAACTTCAATATGGGTCGCAAAACCTCATTTTGAAAGTGCTCCATTGAATTTGACTCAATAGCTTCTCTTTGAATTGTTGGTCTTAGTTCAAGAATATTTTGGTCTCGACTCATGCCTCTTCAGACAAATCTAGGAGCCGAATGTTCGGATAAAATTCATCTAGATAAGATCGAAGGCGCTCCTCATCTGCATCAGTTGTAAAAAACAAAGATTTACACTTAGGTAAACTTTCGGTGAGGCGAACTAAATAGCCTTTCATACCTGCACGCATTTGCTCATCAAGCCCCAAAGCAACAAACAATTTTAACTTTTTGATATTAAATCCATTCTGAAAATACAATTCAGCCATGCGTCGGGTGGTCCCAACGATGATTTCAGTTCCATCGAACAAATCATTGCGCTGTTGAAGTTTATTGCCTTTTTCAACAATGAGGTCAACGGTAAGGTCTTTAACTTTAGCTAACTGTGTGAAGGCGGCATAAATTTCCCTGGCTTGTTGATCATTTGTACACAATACTATTGCTCTTGGTGACCCCTCCTCGGGTTGTGGAACAGCATTTTGAATGAAAGGCCAAAGATTATGTTGATATTGTTCGGGCAGACCTGACACCAATAAATAAGGCAATGGTTGCAATGCGTTTTGTATGCGTTCCATGATCAGGGTTTTAATTTTGGATTTGACATATGCCTAGTGGCATCGCGGGTTGTTTTTTTCTCGAGATTTTTCTCAAGAGCAAGATCGAGATCAATTCCAGTCTGATTGGCCAGGCAACACAATACAAATAAAATGTCAGCCATCTCATCGCCTAAATCTTGTTCCTTGTCTGTTTCTTTTTCAGACTGTTCTCCAAAACGACGCGCCATAATTCGTGCCAATTCACCTACCTCTTCCATCAAGATAGCCGTATTGGTGAGTTCGTTGAAATATCGCACGCCAAGGGTTTGAATCCAATGATCGACTTTTAATTGTGCTTCTTTGATTTCCATAATACAAAGGTATCAAAACCTGTGTTGATATGCTTACCTTTGTTTGGTATGGAAAAATTGAGCAATTTCATTAACGGGGCCTATGTTGCTCCTTTGAACGGGCAATACATCGATAATTTTGAACCCGCGACAGGTCAAGTCTATTCACTTATCCCCGATTCAGATAGCCAAGATGTAGAGGCGGCAGTTCGTGCAGCACAAGCTGCTTTTCCTGTTTGGTCTACAATGGGCATTGAAGAGCGCGCTAAAATTCTTAGAAATTTATCAGCTGGGATAGAAGCAAACATGGCGGCTTTTGTGGCTGCAGAATCCAAAGACAATGGCAAACCGATTAGTTTAGCGCAACATGTGGATATTCCCCGTGCCGTATCTAATTTTCATTTCTTCGCCACAGCAATCGAGCATTTTGCATCAGAATCGCATCAGATGGAGGGAATTGGTTTGAATTATACCACCCGAAAACCAATCGGGATAGTAGGTTGCATTTCTCCATGGAATTTACCTCTTTATCTTTTTTCATGGAAAATTGCACCCGCTCTTGCCGCTGGCAATTGTGTGGTGGCAAAACCCTCAGAAGTAACTCCCTACACTGCCTTTATGCTGGGTAAAATTGCCAAGGAAGCCGGTATGCCAGATGGCGTTTTGAATATCTTGCACGGCACCGGGCCTCGCGTTGGAGATGCCATCGTGAAGCATCCACTCATCAAAGCCATCTCCTTTACCGGTGGAACAAAAACGGGAGAGTATATTGCCAGAACTGCCGGGCCCATGTTTAAAAAATTATCACTAGAACTCGGTGGGAAAAACCCAAATATCATTTTTGCCGATTGTGATTTTAAAGAAGCACTCAGTACTACCATTCGTTCTTCCTTTGCCAACCAGGGGCAAATTTGCCTTTGTGGTTCTCGAATCTTCATTGAGCGATCTATCTATGAACCTTTCAAAGAGGCCTTTGTGAGCGCTGTTTCTAAAAGCAAGGTATCCTTTCCTGAAGATCCAGAAGCAAAATTAGGTGCCGTTGTTTCAGAGCCACACATGGAAAAAATACTTAGTTACATTGAACTAGCAAAAGAAGAAGGTGGAACCATACTTTGTGGCGGGAAGAGAAAAATATTGGAAGGCAAACACCAAAATGGCTACTACATTGAACCCACAATTATTGAAGGGCTTCCTTATACCTGTCGGACCAATCAAGAAGAAATCTTTGGGCCCGTTGTTACAATCACACCCTTTGATACTGAACAAGAAGTGCTCACTATGGCCAATTCTACGCAATACGGCCTGGCAGCCACCCTCTGGACTTCAGATCTTAAGCGTGCTCATCGTGTAGCTGATTTGATTCAAGCTGGAATTGTGTGGGTCAATGCCTGGTTGGTGCGCGATTTGCGCACACCTTTTGGTGGTGTCAAAGCTTCAGGCGTAGGGCGCGAGGGTGGCTGGGAAGCATTGCGATTTTTCACAGAAGCCAAAAATGTGTTTATTAAATATTGATTCGATACAACATATTTATGCCACAAAATATTTTTTACCGGCTTGTTGAATATGCATTTTAAAATGAAATACATTTTACTTTTTGTTCTCTTTGTTTCTATTCATGGCCACGCACAAATCAAGCCAGCCCTTTTCCAATTTAAAACTGATACGGTGCTGCAATGGCATTACCATTTTGGCGACGAATTCAGCGCTCAAGAGGTGGATCAAAATAAATGGTATCCGCGCTACCCTTGGGGAGGCCTCCTACTGGACCAAAGCCAATGGGCAGTTCCTGAAATGCTCTGCCAAAAAAATGGCTGGCTACATTTAGGCGCCAAAGAGTTTAATCAAAAAACACCCGTTCCCAATTGGATGATCAATCAAGAACAAGCCAAAGCGCTGGGCTTGAATATCAAGAACGATTCCGTTTACTTAGATTACCTTACTTCGTGCATTTGGAGTATCGACACCTTTCGTTACGGTTATTTTGAATGCCGAGCAGTTGTTCCGCAAGGCAAAGGCCTTTGGCCAGCATTCTGGCTTTTTGGTCAAAATGGCAAAGACGAAATCGACATCATGGAATGCAAAGGTGAACGCAGTAAAGATGTACACGTTGATATCCATTTGCCTGATCGCAAAGATTACATCAAAAATAACCTAGGTATTCAAAAAGATTGGGGCGGCTGGATTAGGATGAAAGACCCAATTGTGAACGATACTGTGATCTTTTCAGGCGTTTGGTTGCCCAATTCGCTCAGCTATTTTGTAAATGGTGTGCCGGTTTCACATTTCGATGGAGATTTCTCGACCCCCATGAACGTCATTGTCAATTTAGCCGTTGCCAGAGACAACTATCCTTTCGATCCTGGTCCAGATGTCAAAACGAAATTCCCTGCTGACTATCAAGTAGACTACATTAGAGTTTGGAAATTGGAACCAACGGCGGTCCAAAAAATGAGCGGATTTCCACAAGCAGATCCTATCGAAAGTGGCTGGATCCCAATCGAAAAGGATATGATTAAAAAGAAAATACCACTCATATATACTAAAAGAGAGCTGCAAAAAGAACAGGGTTTTGTGAGTCTAATACCAATTTCTGAAGATAACTACTTGGTGCAGCTCAATGGTAATGGAACATTAAATGTAAGCGCCTGGGTTAACGGCGTTGAACAAACGCAATTTGTTTCTGATGATTCAAAATTTCGAGGAGAAAACATTCTAGGAAAAGATATTTCCATTCAATTAAAAGATGCGCCAAGAAATATTGAATTGAGAATCACATACAAGGAAAAAACGATTTCATATTTCCCATTCAAATAATGGACTACTTTTCCTTAAATCTATAGCCAGCAACAAACTTCAGTGCAAAATATACCTGACGGTAGGAGAAATCTATAAATCCTATGCTTTTGTTATCGAAATCAGTGACAAGAAAAAAGAACTTTTCATCTGTTGAATAACCACCCAAAATCCTCAGATCAATTCTTGGCACGACACCAATTTGAACCTTGGAGAACGACGGGGTTGCATACCCTTTGAATTGTAAGGCTGGGCCTACGCCAGCCCAACCACCAAACTGCCAATTTTTCTTTCTTTGAACAAAGGCCAAACCAGGCGAAGCTCCAATATCAAAAGCTTTAATACCTGTCAATTGCGTAAGTGCCAAATCTTGATTTTGTAAATTGATAGGCACAAGTGCACCGGTTTTATTCTCCGAACCAAAAAAGTTGACTGAACCTTTGAGATACCATGTGAGGATACTATTTGTATAGTGAGCTCTTTTGGCAAGTAAACCATTCATCTGAAATTCAGGATTGGCAAAAAACCATGCATTCAGCATGGCATTCAAAGAGTAGGCATCTGGCATAACAACATTGGGCTGCTTGAGCGCATAACCAAATGTGGATTTAAATTCAAAATCATACCACAGCCGCTTGTAAGAGATATCGTAGGAAAAATTGTACTGAGTGCTTTTGCCAAATTTATCCAACGGTCGCAGATTTCCAACTACAGGAAATCCGGCTCTGAGATGAAATTTTTTATAAGCCAAACCCAAGCCCAAAAATGGACTGAAATTATTTTTATATGAAAGATCCGTGCTTTGTACTCCCGATGGAAAAGCGATGTGAAACGGGTTCACATTATAGCCTAAATCGGCATATAACACATATCTATTTCGAAAATCCTGCAGCGAACTTTGCTGCCCAAAAGTGTTTTGGGAGCTGAAAAGCAGAATTAAACTAACGTATAATCTCCGTTTCAAGACCTAGAATAAAAGCATAAGTTTTAGCTCGTTCCAACCTTTCGGTGGTTCGGCCCGAGCCTCCTCCATGGCCGGCATCCATATTGCATTCAAAGATCAACGCGTTGCTGTTGGTGCGCAAGGTTCTCAATTTGGCAACATACTTAGCTGGTTCCCAATACTGCACCTGAGAATCGTGGTAGCCCGAAGTTAGATACATTGCTGGATAATGCATGGCGTGCAAGTTATCATAGGGCGAATATTTGAGTAAATAATAATAGTAATAAGGATCATTTGGATTTCCCCACTCTTCATACTCGCTGGTTGTAAGCGGAATGGTTTCATCAAGCATGGTGGTGACCACGTCAACAAAAGGAACTTCTGAAACGATTCCTTTGAAAAGATAAGGTGCCATGTTGGCGACTGCGCCCATTAATAAACCACCTGCACTGCCACCGTTCGCATAGATATGCGCTGGATCGCAATAACCCATATGCCCCAGGAATTCGGCAGCATTGATAAAGTCGGTGAAAGTATTGATCTTCTTGTCAAATTTGCCATTTTGATACCATTCCTCACCCATGTACTTAGACCCTCTGATGTGGGCTGTAGCAAATACAAATCCTCTATCTAGCAAGGAAAGTCTTGTTGGGCTAAAAATATCTGGAATCGTATACCCGTAAGATCCATAACCGAACAAAAGAAGGGGCGCTGCCGATAAAACTGTGCCCTTTTTATAAACAAGGCTAACGGGAATTTGCGTGCCGTCATTGGCAGTGGCCCAGACGCGCTCTGACACGTAATTTGATGGGTCAAATTTTGAATCACGCAATTTTTTCTCAAAAAATATACTTTGTTCACCACTTTTTAAATCATAGGCATAGACCCTAGAGGGTGTTGTCATGGAATTAACCGTATAATAAAGCCATTCAGCACTATAGTTGTCATTCATTGCCAAGCCAAGGTAATAGGTCTCTCCTTCTATTTGAATGTATTTTTCTGTGCCCTTATTGATATCAATTAATTTGAGTTTAAGCAGCCCTTTTTTTCTTTCCTCCAAAAGCAAATGATTTTTAAACACACTGAGGCCCTCAATGAATATTTGTGGGTCGTGCGCCACTATTTGTTGACATGTTGAAATGTCTTTTGGAATAACATTGGTAAAAAGTATACGATTATTGAGTGCATTGTCATTACTCAAAATATAGAAGCCATTTTCGTGGTGTTCTACCTCATAAATGTGACCTGCCCTTCGCCCTAAAAAGAGCAAAGGCTTCGAATTGGGAAGATTGGCATCGATAAGCCACACCTCTGAAGTTGTAGAGCTGTAATTATTGACCAGAATGTAATTATTGGTGATTGTTTTGTTCAATGAGACACTGAATTTTTCATCTTTCTCTTCATAAATGAGCTCGTCAGCTGCTTGTGGCGTACCTATTTTATGGCGGTATACGACGTATTCGCGCAATGTTTGGGGATCTTTTTTAGTGTAATACACCGTTTGGTTGTCATTGGCCCACATAAGGTATCCGCTCGTTTGTGTCAGTACATCTTTGAGGAATTTACCATTTTTACGAAAACGAATTTCATACTGTCTGCGGCCAATAAAATCTTCACATACGGCAAGAATTTCATTATTTAAAGATGGTGCCCAGCTGGCCAATTCATAAAATGACTTTCCCTTTGCCCTCTCATTTTCATCGAAAAAGAGTATCTCCTCGCCTTTTGAATCAGTGCGGAAAATCTGTTGGTAATCCATGGCTTCAATACTACGGATTTGATACTGAAAACCGTTGTAAATGAACGGAGCACTGGTTTCGTTTGGATCAATGCGTTGTTCGAATTCATCTAGCAACTCATCGACCAAGGGTTGCAAGGTATCGAAATATGATTTTGCAAAGGTGTTCTCTGCTTGTAAATAGTCTAAGACTGGTTGGGCATCTCGCTCTTTTAACCAATAATAAGGATCTATACGCGTATGGTTATGTGCTTCAAGTTTTTGATCTTGTCTTGGGGCAATTGGGGCTTGTGCGTTCAATATTTGAGACATAACAATAGATAGGAAAGTGAAAAGAATCGACTTATTCATGATTAGGTTTTGAAACAAAATTAGCGATATTCTGTCTGTAAAAGGTTAACTTTGAATGGTGAAGAAACTATATAAATTCCTACTCAACAAACTTCCGCGTCCCTTACTCATTCGTCTGAGTTATGTTTTTCGCTTATTTGCACCCGCTCTATACAAAGGAGATGCAGTGAGTTGCCCGGTTTGTGAGAAATCATTTTCCAAATTTCTATCGTATGGTTCAGAGGTTGCACACCGAGAAAATGTCTTGTGCCCTTATGACCTTACTTTAGAACGCCATCGGCTCATGTGGCTCTATCTGAAGCACCACAGTATTTTTTTCACCCAAGAAAATCTTTCAGTCTTGCACATGGCTCCCGAACAGTGTTTTATAGATAGATTCAAGGCGCAAGAAAATCTCAATTACCTGACGGCCGATTTGATTTCGCCGATCGCAGATATGCATTTCGATTTACATCAGATCCCCCTTGAAAATGACCGTTTTGATGTCGTGTTTTGCAATCACGTAATGGAACACGTTGCCGATCCCATTCAATGCATGTCTGAACTTTTTCGAGTTCTAAAACCTGGCGGTTGGGCCATCATGCAGGTACCTCAAGATTTTTCAAGAGAAACAACCTACGAGGACCCAACTATTGTCTCTGAAGCAGACCGAGAAAAACATTATTGGCAAAAAGACCATGTGCGCTTATTTGGCAAAGATTACCCAAATTACCTCGAAAAAGTAGGATTCAAAACTGAGGTTTTTGACTTGCATGCCCATTACAGTGCTGAACAAATTGCAACATACCGCCTCATGAAAGATGAGGTGCTTTACATATTTAAAAAGCCCTTACTTTGAAACAATTAACGGTGATATTTTTTTGTTTTTGGGCCCTTCAATTTTTGGCTCAAAAAAATGTATTTCTCAACCTTCATCCAGTTTTTTCAAACCAGCCTTTTATCTTACTTTCAAATTACCAAGGCAACGACGGCGCTACTGTTGAATTAGAACACTTCAACTACTATGTTTCTGATGTAAAAATAATTCATGATGGAGGTCAAGAGCTTTATTTAGATGCCTCCATTTGGCTAGTGACGCCAATGCAATATAACCTATATTTAGGTTTTCTAGAGGTAAATCAAATAGATTCAGTTTTATTTACTATCGGGGTGCCAAAACCATACAACACCCAAGCAGGGGCGATGGCCCAAGATATTTCAACTTATCCAGAGACACATCCGCTTAGTTTTCAAAGCCCTTCAATGTATTGGGGCTGGGCTTTCGGCTACATGCATATGATTGTTGGTGGGAAGGCAGATAGCAACAATGATCAAATCCCTGATGCTTATTTTGAGTTGCACAACCTTGGGAACAATAACCAACAAGCGGTAGCTTTGCCTTGTGTTCAAACAGCACTTGGTAATCAAATAGACTTGAATTTTACTTGCCATGTGGATCGCTGGCTCAATCAAATGCCTCTTTCCACTATTGGTGTATTGCATGGCGATGCTGGATTGAATGCTCAAATACTCCAGAATGTAAATTCACAGGAGGTTTTTACCTCGGCAGCTAATGCCCAAATTTCAGAAATCACGGCCTATGATTTGGTGCAAATGATTCAGGACAATCAATGTATAGATCTGCATACCGACCTGCCTAATCGCATGACTAGCCTTCAGATAGTTTCAAGTAGCGGCAAGGAGTTTTCGAAAATGATACCTGAAGGGGACACACAGAAAATAAACCTTGACAAGCTACCTAGCGGTATATATTTCTTGCAGATTGAATTGAACAACATGCGCAATTTAACGTTGCGTTTTGTAAAACCATAAAATCATGCTGCGCGCTGTCGGTATATCACTTGTGATCGTCATAGGTTTCATTTTGCTACGATGTGGCACAAGCCAAGATCTTAACTTAGCAATTACCATCCCTACACCTACAGACAACCCGCAAAGTGATGCCAAGGTTGAACTGGGTCGAAAACTCTTTTTTGACAAACGCTTGTCTTTAGATGGCAGTATTTCTTGTGCGAGTTGCCATGACCCGCGCAAAGCTTTTACTGATAACAAAATAAAAAGCATTGGCATCAATGGGCAACTTAGCGAGCGCAATGCGCCGAGTTTACTGAACTCCGCTTTTTTGAAAACAGCCATGTTTGATGCCCATTTAAAAACCCTAGAGTTGCAGGTCATTGTGCCAATACAAGAGCCGGTTGAAATGGGGCATAATATGAAAGTTCTCATTCAAATATTACGTCAGATTCCTGAATACCAAGCTGCTGCACAAGCAATTTTCAATAGAGATTTCGATGCTTGGGTGCTCACGCGAAGTATTGCTGCATTTGAGCGGAGCCTTCTTTCTTTCAATGCACCAATAGATCAATATTTGGCGGGAAATAAACACGCTATGTCCAAGGACCAAGTGGCTGGATGGAAATTATTTTCAGAAAAATTGTACTGCACAACATGCCACCCGGCACCATATTTCACCACTTTTGAAGCGGCAAATAACGGCCTTTATCAGAGCTATTCGGACCTTGCCGATAAGGGAAGGTTTCGCATCTTTGAAGACTCCTTAGACATTGGGAAATTTAAAATCCCTTCCTTACGCAACCTGCCATTGACTTATCCATACATGCACGATGGAAGCCTAACTACTATTGAAGCTGTTTTGGATCATTACCAAAGTGGTGCAAAGGGTCATATCCATCAGAACAAGCAAATTGTTGCTTTTGATTTGAGCAAAAATGAAAAACAACAGTTAATCGCATTTTTTAATGCTTTAATCGATACTTCTTACCTCAGTAGAAACGGCTTTTAGTCCTAGATTACTTACCTTTGTGGCTACAAATACTTAGGATATGTATCGTTCACACACTTGCGGAGAATTAAGATTAGAACACAGCGGAGCAAAAGTTACGCTAGCTGGCTGGATGCAGCGCTCCAGAGACCTCGGAGGCATGACCTTCATCGATCTTCGGGACCGTTATGGTATCACGCAATTGGCTTTCAATATGGAAGTTAATGCCGAACTCTGTGAACAAGCACGCAAGTTAGGTAGAGAGTTTGTGATCCAAGTAGAAGGAGAAGTTATAGAACGCAGCAGTAAGAACAAGAATATTCCTACAGGTGAGATTGAAATCAATGTGAGTAAGCTTACTGTATTGAATGCATCTAAATTGCCCCCGTTTACCATTGAGGACGACACTGACGGCGGTGATGAACTGCGTATGCAATACCGCTATTTAGATTTGCGACGCAATCCTGTACTTGAAAAACTTCGTTTGCGCAACAGTGTCGCATTGGAAACTCGAAAATACCTAGATGCACAAAACTTCTTGGATGTTGAAACCCCTGTTCTGATCAAATCTACACCAGAAGGCGCCCGAGATTTTGTCGTACCAAGCCGCATGAATGAAGGGCAATTTTATGCCTTGCCGCAATCGCCACAAACCTTCAAGCAGTTGCTCATGGTCAGTGGTTTTGACCGTTACTACCAAATAGTCAAGTGCTTCAGAGATGAAGACCTTAGAGCAGATCGCCAACCAGAATTTACTCAAATAGATTGTGAAATGGCATTTGTGGAACAAAACGATATTCTCGAAATGTTCGAAGGCCTCATCAAACATCTTTTTGAAACTGTACGCGGCGTCAAATTTGAAGGTGCTTTCCCCCGCATGACCTACGCTGAGGCCATGGAACGCTACGGTTCTGACAAGCCAGACATTAGATTTGGTATGGAATTCATTGACCTTACAAATCTTGCGCAACAAAACGACTTTGTAGTGTTTAATAGTGCCGAATGTGTTTTGGCTATCAATGCGAGTGGATGTAGCGAGTATACTCGCAAACAGCTCGACGAACTCACCGATTGGGTCAAAAGACCGCAAATTGGTGCAAAAGGCCTAGTTTACATTAAGTGTAATGCCGACGGCAGTTTTAAATCTAGCGTTGATAAATTCTACTCAGAAGCCGACCTACAAGCCATGGCAAACCAAGCCAAGGCTCAACCTGGTGATTTGCTTTTATTGTTAAGTGGCGAACTTGCTAAAACACGCAAGCAGCTCAACGAGCTGCGTTTGCACCTTGGCACCCAACTTGGCTTACGTAACCCCAATGAATTCAAGCCCCTTTGGGTTATGGATTTCCCACTCCTAGAATGGGATGAGGAAAGTGGCCGCTACCATGCAATGCACCACCCTTTCACCTCACCCAAACCAGAAGACTTACATATGATTGAAACCGATCCTGGAAAAGTACGTGCCAATGCTTATGATTTGGCTATGAATGGCGTAGAGCTTGGAGGTGGATCGATAAGAATTCACGATCGTGATTTGCAGTCGCGCATGTTTGATTTATTAGGATTTTCAAAAGAGGAAGCACAAGCGCAATTTGGCTTTTTAATGTCGGCATTTGAATATGGCGCCCCACCGCACGGCGGCTTGGCCTTTGGCTTGGATCGATTGGTTGCTACCATGGGAGGTTCGGAATCTATCCGAGATTATATTGCCTTCCCTAAAAACAACTCGGGCCGCGACACCATGATTGATGCACCTTCACCACTTAATGATACACAACTCAAAGAACTTGGTCTAAAACTCAACTAAGTAATTGGTTAATTGTTATGAGGATATGAACCTGGAAATTAAAAAACTACAACAAGCCATTCACTCAAATCGCGAGCTCTTACTTGCCCACCCGATGTATGGTCAAATTCATAGTATTGCAGATTTTCAATGCTTTATGGAGCAACATGTGTTTGCCGTTTGGGATTTCATGAGTTTGCTCAAATCATTGCAACGCGCACTCACTTGTGTAGAAGTTCCTTGGGCCCCAAAGGGCTCTGCAGTAACACGCCGCTTTATCAATGAAATTGTATTGGGTGAAGAATCAGATTCAGACAGCAATGGTAAAGTATTGAGTCATTTTGAAATGTATTTAGAGGCGATGCAGCAAATTGGGGCTAACACCCTGCCAATTCATCAGCTAACCGAATGGTTGTCATATGGCAAGACACTAGAAGATGCCTTATATCAATTGGAAATCAATGAAGAAACCAGGGCATTCGTGCGCTTTACCTTTGAAATCATTGAAACTGAACAATTACATAAAATTGCGGCGCTCTTTACCTTTGGACGTGAGGATTTGATCCCTGATATGTTCATCGAAATTTTACGCGAAATGCAAAGTCAGGGGCAAACCAATATAGATAAGTTATTATATTACTTGGAGCGCCATATTGAAATTGATGGTGGTGACCACGGTCCAATCTCTTTACAAATGATGGAAGAGATTTGCGGAGAAGACCCTATCAAATGGCAAGAGGCCACCGAGGTAGCTATTTTGGCCATGGAAAAACGGAGCATTCTCTGGGATGGCGTTTTGGCCAATCTTAACTCCAAGTAGCGCCGTCTTTTTGGTCTTTGACAATAATTCCAGCTTTTGCCAAGCCATCTCGAATTTGATCGGAAGTTGTCCAGTCTTTATTGGTTCGTGCTTGCTGACGCAACTCTAAAACCAAATCCATTACTGGCGTTAAACGATTTTCTGTATTTGGACTTTCAGGGCTTAATCCCAAAATGTCATATACAAATACTTCCATAGCTTCTTGCAATTTCTTTTGATCATCTGCAGAAATATGGGCCTTGCCATCTTTGATTAAATTGATTTGTCTAACGGCATCAAATAATTGCGCAACTAAAATAGGCGCATTAAAATCATCGTTCATTGCTCCATAAAATGACCCAATCAAGCTATCTACATCAAATGATGAGGTGGAGGCAGGAAGGTTTTGGACGGTTTTGATTCCTTCAACCAATCGGGAGTAGCCTTTCTCTGCAGCATTAAGTGCTTCTTGAGTAAAGTCTAGATTGCTGCGGTAATGGGCTTGCATCATGAAAAAACGCACCACATTGGCCGAGTAAGCTTTGTCAAACAATCCTGTGGTTCCGTCAAGAATTTGTTTGGGTAGGAAGTAATTACCAAATGATTTCGACATCTTTTGGCCATTGACATTGAGCATATTTGCATGCATCCAATAGCGAGCAGGATTACATCCAAATGAACCACAACTTTGAGCAATTTCATCTTCATGGTGGGGAAATTTCAGATCCATTCCGCCCCCGTGAATATCAAATTCTTTACCCAAATACTTGGTGCTCATAGCTGTACATTCAATGTGCCAGCCCGGGTTGCCATTGCCCCAAGGCGAGCGCCAAATTTGCATATCGGCAGGATTTGCCTTTTTCCAAAGTGCAAAATCAGCAAAAAAACGCTTCTCGTCTTGCGCATTTAGGTTGCGCGTCTCATTTTCAAGTTCATCTACCTTGCGGCCGCTTAAAATGCCATAATGATAATCTTGCATATAGCGGCGAGTATCAAAATAAACTGAGCCATTCACTTGGTAGGCATAGCCATTGGCTATGATCTGTTCTATGATTTCGATTTGTTCTTGAATGTGTTGGGTGGCCGTGGGCTCTATGCTTGGCGGAAGTAAATTGTAGATACGCTGCAATTCTTGAAATTTCACAGCATATTTATACACTACTTCCAATGATTGCAATTGTTCTGCTTTTGCAGCAGCGCCAATGCTATCCACTTCTTGGCCTGCAGAATTGGTGATGTGCCCGGCGTCTGTAATATTGCGTACATATTTTACATCAAAACCTAGATGCAATAAATAGCGATAAATCAAGTCGAAATTGATAAAAGTGCGCATGTTGCCCATGTGGGGCTCACTATACAATGTAGGGCCACAAACATACATCCCTACCTTACCTGAGGTGCGTGGTATAAAAGGTTCTTTTTGACCCTTCAAGCTATTGTAAATGACGAGTTGATCTTGTAGCGCTTTCATTTCTTGACTTAATGTTACAAATTTAGCCAAATTTACGGCATCATTTTTGCTAAGTTTGTAGCATGAATATCTTTTACAGTTTCTTTGCGGCTGCATTGATCACTTTTGGTTTGGGTGGAGATATTCCCTATTCCACCATCCAACGTGGCATGGAAAGCAATGATGCGCATGCACTCATTCAATTGGGCAGAGATAAAATTCTATTACAAGTCCCAGGCTCTGATGGCGCTTATCCATTGGCGCAGGCAGAAATGATATTACAAAGCTTCTTTCAAAAAAACCCAAAAGGAAGCTTCATATTCAGATACAAAAACACCAAAACTGCAGAAGGAGCCGGAACAGTCATTGGCTCTTACATTTGCAAAGGAACAAGTTACAGAAGCACCTTTCAATTTAGAAACGGTAAATACGAAACCAAGCTAGAGAGCTTGAGTATTGTTAAAGAGTAAAACTTAGCCTTGCGGGCTTCTGTTTTCTTTGAGCGTGTTAAAAAAGATGATCCCGTAGCCAATTGTTAACATCAAATGAAAGGGCACCATGCCTAAATCGCCATAAATGGCACGGTTAACGGCTGTAAAGCCAAATACAACCATAAAGGTGCCTTCTAAAATGTTGATGATAGACAAGCTCTTTTTATCGTATTTATTTCCCTTGAATTCATCCTTTTTAGACACATTAAATTTGGGCGTGCGCACAAAAGAACTCTTGATGCCCAAATATCCTTCAATTACTGCAACAGCATTGCTAAGGCCCAAAGCCATAGAAACCGTTAAAAACTGAACAAAACGCCCTAAGAAACGGAAGAAATCTCCAAAAAAGTTTCCTTTCTTGTCGCGGAAGGCATTCCAATAATAAAATGCCAAGAAAATTGTACTTGAGAAGAAGTACATACCAAATTTGATGTAGATGTTCAAGTCTGAGAAGGAATCTTTGATATGCAGTACAGGTAAGCTAAGTAAGGACAAGATCAGAATAAAAACAAACACAGAAGAATTGAATAAGTGTGCTAATCCATGAATCCGATCGCCTATTTTTAGGCCTTTGGTGGTAGCCAAACGTTTCCACATTTTGATGAATACCTCTGCGCCACCTTTCATCCAGCGGTGTTGCTGACTTTTTAATGCGGACATCGTAATGGGCAATTCTGCAGGTGATTCTACCTCTTCGAGGTAAACAAAACGCCAGCCCTTCATTTGAGCACGGTAGCTCAGATCGAGGTCTTCGGTGATGGTGTCGTGTTCCCAACCACCAGCGTCATCAATCGTGGAACGACGCCAGACACCAGCTGTTCCGTTGAAATTAATATAATGGCCACTGGCATTTCGGCCGCCTTGCTCGATGGCAAAGTGCCCATTCAAACCAAATGCTTGAAGTTCGGTTAAAAGAGAGTAATCTTTGTTGAGGTGCCCCCAACGCGTTTGTACCACACCTACATTATCCGTATTGAAATACGGGATGGTGCGCAATAAGAAATCTTGACTCGGTACAAAGTCAGCATCAAAAATGGCAATGAACTCACCCTCTACTTTGTCCATGGCAGCGTCGAGTGCACCAGCTTTATAACCAGTGCGGTCTACGCGGTGCACATGCTGAATATTGATGCCACGTGCGGCAACCTCAGCACACTTGTTTGCAATGATGTCTTTGGTTTCGTCGGTGGAGTCGTCTAGCACTTGGATCTGGAATTTCTCGCGCGGGTAGTCCATTTGGGCAACCGTTTCAATGATGCGCTCCGCGACGTACATCTCGTTGAACATTGGCAACTGAACCGTTACTTTTGGTGCGTTTGTCAGATCTAAGTCGGGGATAACGCGACTTTGTTGCTTCTTTTTGTTCTTCAAATAAGCAAAAGCCAAAGTCAATTGTATCACACTATAAAAGAAAATAAGCACCAAGCATATGCCGTAAATAACGAGTATTACGCGTGCAGCCATGTGGGACCAATAATGTTCTTTTCCTTGGTAGTCTCCCCAGTTGAACATCCAGGAAACTTTTAATTGGGCGGTGAAGGGCTGTGTCTTACTAAACGTATAGTGAACAAGATGTTCTTTGGCATTGGTTTGGAAAATCTTAAGCGTTTGGGGGCGGTAATCCTTGTCTATAAGGCGCAATTTCGATTTGCCGATAGGCACATTTCGAAAAGTAAACTTACCATTTGCATCAGTTTCAGCGGTGTAGACCTTTCCTGTAACTAAGGAAGTTAGCTGAACTTCAACCTCATCAGCAGCACGCTTGGTTTTAAAATCAACCAAATACCCTTCAATTATTTTTGATTTAGGGCCAATGTAGGTTTTGTTGGCTAAAACTGGACTAACAAAAAATAGGAGTAGTAGACTTAAGAGTAGTTTATTCATGAATCAGGCGTCAAGAATTGAAAATAAAAAACAAAGATAAATTTATTCTTTCATTAAGGTCATTTCATCGACCAAGTGTTTTGCACCCGAATAGATATCCATTACCCAAAGCACATAGCGAATGTCAACGACAATATTGCGGCAACGATTCGGATCAAAGAGGTAGTCACTCATGGTGCTTTCCCAGCTGCGGTCAAAATTGAGGCCCATGAGGTAGCCGTTTTTATCCAAAACCGGCGAGCCAGAATTGCCTCCTGTGGTGTGGTTTGAACCCGTAAAACAAACCCAAAGATCATCACCTTGGGCATAGGGGCCATAGTTTTTAGCGGCATGTAATTCGAGCATGCGCGGCAATAATTCAAAATCAGGGTTGCCGGTGTTGTATTTGGCTACAATACCATCTAGGGTAGTGTGTTCAGTATAACGCATGCCATCTGTTGGGGCCGAGCCTTCAAGTTGGCCGTAGGTGATGCGCAGGGTAGAATTAGCATCTGGCCAGTGCTTTTGCAAGGGAAACATGACGTATTTACCCTCTACATAGATTTGCATTTGCTTATTTACTCCTGTTTGAAAAGAGCGATAAGCAGGAACAACCTCATTTCGAAAAGGATTAAAAAAAGCGTAAAAATGAACAAAACCAAGGTCTTTTTGAAGCTTTTTGATCGATTTTTCATTAAAACTGGTCAAAAATTCCATAAATCGATCTTGGTTGGTAAAAACAGATTTAGCATAAATCTGTTCTGTGAGCTGCTCAAAGGTGAGCCCACTTAGTTTTTGATCGGTATTTGTTAAATAGAGCTTTGTGAGATTGTAAAATATTTGGCGGTCAACCTCAGCGTTGTAATTTTTAAAAAAGCCGTTCGCACTTGTAATGAGCTGATCTATTCTATTTTCAAGTTCATTTGATGCCGCATAAGTAGCATAATTGGTAGAAAAATCTTCTAGGCTACGTACCAATTTAAAATACTCTGGCCCTACAGAAAAATACTCTACGCCCATCGCATAATTAAATTCTGCTTTTGTGCCTTGGGCCATCATTTCATTCAAGGTACTAAGCGCAACAGCATATTTAGCCCACTCGGGCTTACTAATGGCCATTTGTTTATAGGTCTTTTCGTAATCCTGTTTGAGTTGTACGGCATTCAGGTTTTCTAAACCTTCAATTTGGCCAATCCATTTTTTCCAAGCATTGGCAATGCTTGCTTGTTTGGCTGAATATTGAATGCGCGTTAAATCCGAGGCCTTCATGCCCTCATCAATGACTTCCAATGATTGGTTGCGCATTTCAATGCGTGCTGGGCGTTCCTTTTCAATAATGAATTTAAGATATTCCGATACCACATGCTGTTCGGTCATGCCCGGGAATCCATATACCATCGTAAAATCTCCTTCATGTCGATTTTGAAATGAGATGGGTAAATAGTGCAGTGGTTTGTAGGGTTGGTTATCTTGAGCATAGGCCGCAGGTTTGTTGTCTTTGCCAGCATAGATTCTAAATACAGAGAAATCGCCGGTATGCCGCGGCCAAACCCAATTATCGGTGTCGCCACCAAACTTACCAATCGAGTTGGGAGGAGTACCTACAAAGCGGACGTCGGTAAAAGTTTCTTTCACCATCAAATAATAATCATTGCCATAATTGAATGGCTTGATTTCGGCCTCAAAATGTGTTCCGGCAATGGCTTCTGCCACCAACTTTTTGATATTTGCATTGATGGTTGATTGATCTGCTTTTGAACTCGTGCCGGCAAAAACAGCAGCCGTTACATCCTCAATGCGTACAATACGTGTTGCTGTTAGGCCTGGATTGGGCAACTCTTCTGCCAAGTTTTTGGCCCAAAAACCATTTTTAAGGTAATCATGTTCGAGTGAACTGTGCGCTTGAATCTGACCATAACCACAATGGTGATTGGTCAAAAGCAAGCCTTTATCTGAGACCAATTCGGCAGTGCACCCTCCTCCGAACTGAAAGATCGCATCTTTGATACTTGCATTATTTACATTATAAATATCTGCAGCACTCAGCTTCATGCCCTTGGCTTTCATATCATTCTCAAAAGCCGCAATCAAAGAAGGAATGAGCATGCCTTCTTCAGCAAATAAAGGCTTGAAAGTGAAAAAAGCAAAAGCAAAAAAGATGAATAAACGAAGTTTCATAACACTAAAATTTAGGTTACGAAGTTAGGGAATTATTTACCGATACAAAACTTCGAGAAGATGGTGCCGAGGATGTCCGTATCAACATCTATCTGACCCGTGATGTGGCCGAGTTGGCGCATGGCCTCGCGGATGTCCATGGCGATGAAGTCGGCGGTGGTTTGGCCGTCGAGGCCTGCTTGGGCACGTTCGAGGGCAGCTGCAGTAAGCTGAAGGGCCGCATGGTGGCGTGCATTGGAAACGATGGTTTCATCTTGGATGCTGAAGTCACCGAGGGTGAGCTCCACCAAGATATTTTTAAGCTCTGTGATTCCTTGTCCGTTGAGCGCGCTAATGATAAGTGCTTCTTCGTTATTGTTGGGTATCAAAGAGCTTAAATCTGCTTTGTTTAAAATCAATAATATGTTTTTGTCAGGATGCAGCGTCTTTAAGGACTTTACCCA